>JAEEVS010000033.1:0-15550 GCA_016290975.1 Prevotella sp.
GATCATGTCTAAGCTTGAGAAGGGTCAGGTTTACGAAGGTACAGTCAAGAACATCACCTCTTACGGTGTATTCATCGACCTCGGTGGTGTTGACGGTCTCGTACATATCACAGACCTCTCTTGGGGTCGCGTAAGCGATCCACACGAGGTGGTAGAACTCGACCAGAAGATTAAGGTCGTTATCCTCGACTTCGACGACGAGAAGAAGCGCATCGCTCTCGGTCTCAAGCAGCTCACTCCTCACCCATGGGATGCTCTCGATCCTAACCTCAAGGTTGGCGACCGTATCAAGGGTAAGGTAGTAGTTCTTGCTGACTACGGCGCATTCGTAGAGGTAGCACCAGGCGTTGAGGGCCTCATCCACGTTAGTGAGATGTCATGGAGTCAGCACCTGCGTTCAGCTCAGGACTTCCTCAAGGTAGGCGAAGAGGTAGAGGCTGAAATCCTCACCCTCGACCGCGACGAGCGCAAGATGTCACTTGGCATCCGTCAGCTCAAGGACGACCCATGGGCTAACATCGAGACCAAGTACCCTGTAGGTTCTAAGCACACTGCTAAGGTACGCAACTTCACCAACTTCGGTATCTTCGTAGAGCTCGAGGAAGGTGTTGACGGACTCATCCACATCTCTGACCTCTCTTGGACCAAGAAGGTAAAGCATCCATCAGAGTTCACCAAGGTAGGCGAGCCTATCGAGGTAGTAGTACTCGAGATAGACAAGGACAACCGTCGTCTCTCACTCGGCCACAAGCAGCTTGAGGACAATCCTTGGGACACCTACGAGACACTCTACACTCCAGGTTCTGTACACAAAGGCGTAGTTTCTGACGTGATGGAGAAGGGCGCAGTAATCACTCTCAACGAGGGTGGCGAAGGCTTCGCAACTCCTAAGCATCTCGTTAAGGAAGACGGCACTCAGGCACAGAAGGGTGAAGAGCTCGACTTCAAGGTAATCGAGTTCGTTAAGGATACCAAGCGTATCATCCTCTCTCACTCACGCACCTTCGAGCCAGAGAAGGAACTCGAGACTGAGAAGAAGCCACGTGGTGGCAAGCGCGCTGCTGCTAAGAAGGACGATGCTGCACAGATCAACAATGTTGCTGCTGCACAGTCACTCGGCGACTTCGACGCACTCGCAGCCCTCAAGGCTCAGATGGAGAAGGGTGAGTAATCACCAAAACGCTAACGTTAACGTTAACGGGAACTAAACCTCGTTACGTATAACCATAACACTATTAAGGCTTGCAAGGATAACATTCCCTGCAAGCCTTTTTGCAATAAAGTTGTTCTAGTTGTCCCAGTTGTCTTTAATTCCTAATTAAAAGTGAAACGAACTGAACTTTACAACCGTATTTTCTCCTACTTTCGCAAGGAGCAACCCATCGTCGATACCGAGCTGCAGTTTGGCTCCGTCTTTCAGTTGCTCGTCGCCGTAGTGCTCTCCGCCCAGTGCACCGACAAGCGAGTCAACCTCGTCACCCCTGCCCTCTTCCAGGCATTCCCCGATGCACAGGCAATGGCAGCAGCCGACGAGACCGAAGTCTATGAATACATCAAGAGCGTTTCCTACCCTAACGCCAAAGCCAAGCACCTCGTAGAGCTCTCTAAGATACTCGCCACAGACTACAATGGTGAAGTGCCCAGCGACATGGACTCCCTGCTCCGCTTGCCAGGCGTAGGCAGAAAGACCGCCAACGTAATGCAAGCCGTAGCCTTCCGTATGAACGCCATGCCCGTCGATACCCATGTCTATCGTGTCAGCCATCGCCTTGGACTCGTGCCCAGCACCTGCAACACCCCCTATAAGGTAGAGCAATACCTGCTCAAGCACACCCCTGAAGGCGAAGCCGCCGATGCCCACCACTGGCTCCTGCTCCACGGACGCTATATCTGCAAGAGCCAGCGCCCCTTGTGCACCAAATGTCCCTTCACCACCTTCTGTCCCAAGAAGTTAGAGGGGAGCAAACTGTAAGTTACTGATATGAAAGACTTTGCAGCAATAGACTTTGAGACAGCCAATAATCAGCGGAGCAGCGTCTGTTCCGTAGGAGTGGTGATTGTCAGGGGTGGTGAGATAGTAGATTCGTTCTATTCACTCATTCAGCCTGAGCCGAACTATTATAACTATTGGTGTAGTCAGGTGCATGGCTTATGTTGTGACGATACCAACTCTGCCCCACTCTTCCCTGAAGTATGGGCTCAGATAGAACCAATGATTCAAGGTCTGCCCCTCGTGGCACACAACAAACCTTTCGACGAGAGTTGCCTCAAGGCTGCCTTCCGTTGCTATCAGATGGACTATCCAGATTATGAGTTTTACGACACCCTTTGTGTCTCTCGCAGAGTGTTTCGCCATCTACCCAACCACCAACTCCACACCGTTGCCGCCGAGTGTGGCTACTGCTTAGAGAACCACCACAACGCCCTCGCTGATGCAGAAGCTTGTGCGTGGATTGCGAGAGAGATATTGTAGAAAAAGGAGCGATTGTTTTTTCTCCACTTTTTTGTTGTTTCAAAAATAATTCGCAACTTCAATCTTCAAACGGATAAGTTTCGTCGTAAATGTCGCTCAGTAGTTTCTCTTTGTAGAGCCAGTGAGCACCAGGAGCAATATGCTTGACTTTATAGCCTTTCAACTTGGCAGAGAGGGAACTAATTGATGTTTCCTCACCGTTATAGTTAATTCTTCTCTCTGATATAATTGTAACGGTTATCGTTGGATCGTCTTTCCATTGCAATATATCGCCCTTCTGCATTCCCATTTCATAGAAGTTGAGCGGTGGACGGTGAATCTGTGCCTTCGCTGATGCTGCCTTATCATCATCAGTAAGGTCATTTTCTATCTCGTCGCTCACTTCTTCTGTTACATCTGTATGGTGGAATAGTTCAAGAATAGCCTTTGCCTGTTCCACCTGTATGCGAAAGAACTCACGGTTAGCATTTATGCGCTGAGGTGCAAATGCAGTATGCAAGGCTTTCTCAATTTTTGCACAATCGCCTTTTTTTACCTTGCATGCAAACTGACACTCAAAAGGAATTGGAACTCCCGTTGTGTAGAGTTCCTTCATTCTTTTGTCTATATCTTCCTGCGTAGTCATGCCAATCTTTACAAGGCCAGGCATTACAGGATTGGTTAAAAGATAAACTATTCCGTATTCCATAACTTAATTCTTTTGAGGTTCTTCTATAAAAGGCATATATGCATCAGTATCTGAAAGTGCCGCAGATTGAAAGCCATTATATCGTGTATATAACAAGTCCAGTTTGGAAATATCAGTCAGTCTTTCAATTGATATTGTACTTCCTGCTATAATTCCAAGGTTGGAAAAGTCATCACAAAATATCATTTTTTCTATGTGTGGAGCATTCGGGACAACATCCATAATAATAACATGACCAAAAATGTAGCAAGTAAATAATCCGCATCTTTTCACATTTGCTATATCCTTTTGAGACATTCCTATTATTGGATTCTTTTGGTCTATAAAGCCAATAAGTATTTTGTTTATGACGCAATAGAAAGGAATATCCCCATCGTCATATCTTGCAAACTTTCTTATTCTATCAAAAATAGGATTATTGCCATCTTTTGTCATTAAATGATATTTCTGCAAAAAGCATTCACACATGCCTCGTTTGAACTGACGAGTTAATCCTTGGGCAGTGATACTATGAAGGATTGAACGCTTTAGTGTTATTTTATGCTTACTGACAAAATAGTTAAATAATGGTGATTTTTCTTGTTTAGGATTTAAAGAGAAATAGTGCTTACCTATTTGGAGAATGCCTTTTACAGCTTCATCTTGAGATATTCCATACTTCTTCCTGTCATCACCAAAATAAGAATTACATTCATCACAAACATCAAAACATGTCTCTTTGCCTCCCAACGCATGAGGGAGTATATGAGGTATTTTAAAAAAAGTAGCTCCTTCTTCTTTAGTTCTACCACACCAGATGCATTTACCTGTCTCAATGTATTCTCTTTTCACTTTGCCCCTTTCTTCCTATTACACTCCTTACATAGCATTTGGCAATTTTCGGCAGTCGTTACACCGCCCTCTGCCCACGGTGTAATGTGGTCGCCCTCCATTTCCTCCAACTCGAAGTGCTTGCCGCAATGGGCGCAGATGCCTTGCTGACGTTCGTAGGCTTCACGCTTCTGCTTCTTGTCAAAAGTACGGAAACTGAGGTCTCGTAGGTCACCACTCAGCACATAACTATAGATGCCCGACTTCTTCATAATTTCGTCATCTTCCATCAAGTCATGTATGCGCTGTTCCAATTGTGCGGTATCGTATATCTTTTCGTGGTAATTGTCGTATAGCAATCCCCAATCCAAGCCCTTCATTTCCTTGCGATACTTGATGAACGTGGAGCGTACCCATGTCACAATAGACGAGAAGTAAGCCCAAAGTTGATTGGCGTTAGCATCGTATTGATGCAGCGACATATATTCGCTTACTTCCTTGATGCCATCACGACGAGCCGCCCAATGCAATACAGTTGACAAATAAGCCTGTTCGATGGCATTGCCGTTTAGCAAGTCACTGGCCATCTTGTAAGCAGGGCATCCATTCTTTGAGAAGTGGCGACGAGCATCACTAATAAACGGGCCAACATAGATTGCATTCAGCAGTTCTTGGTCAAGCAATCTTTCACCAGCTATATTGATAACACGGAACCAGTCAAGTTTCTCTTTGTCCGTACCCGTACAGAAATAAACTGAAAGTTCATAATCCAAAAACTTTTCCTTTTCTTCATCTGTCAATGAGCCAAAGAAAAGCACACCACGTTCAGGGTCAACGATGTTGAAATCGTGATAGCGGAATTCGCAGATACTTAATGTGCGCTGCTGTCCGTCAATCATTTCAAACTTATCATCACCCACAACGCTCCAGTACATGATGTTAAGTGGAAACCCTTTCAATATTGTGTTTACAACCGCCTGTTTCTGTTTCAGGTCGTAACGGAATTCACGCTGATAGGGCGGTCTTATGTCAAGCCGTCCACCATAGCCCCACACGCCTTTGTCGGCATCATTCTCGTAACCTGCCACAAGGTCACGAACTCGGATTGATTGCAGTTTGATTTCCATATAGTTTTATTATTGTCTTGATTCTAAGGGGTAATATAAACTATCAACATTCGATGCTAAAGTATCAATACTTCGTTTTACATCTTCAATTTCTTCAGCTATTTCGGACAAACCAGATGATATGGATTGACGAACAAATCCTTTTTCTTCTGCGGTGAATGTGTGTTTGAATGGAGAATGAACGCCATTATAACTGCATTCTAAATCGAATGTAAAGTTTTCAAAGTATTGATGTATCTGTTCTCTTTCTTTTTTGCTTACTTTCTGACCAAATAGTGTATCACAATTTGAAAGATTGGTATCAAATCTACATATTTGAATTATCTGGGATTTACCAGGTAAGACACGATACTCGCTTTGCTCTATTTTACATGCTTTTTCCCTTACTGATTCTATAGGAAAGTTATTCATGAAATCTTTGTCAAGTTTCAATTTTATATTGTCAGCAATACCTCTACCAAAATTGGTAATCTCAATAGCGAGTGACTCTTCTGGCATACGATAAGGCAATGAAATTAAGGCAAAATCCAAATCTGGGCTTTATTCGATGTCCCATTGACGCCTCATTTCTTTTAATTGAGATTTGTTCTGCCTTACAGTACAATAGGTAATAATTGCCAACAATATTGTACCTATTGCTGTCAATGCGTTCCAGTCGATATGACTTAACTCAAAAACGATACAACTGAACATATCAATTCTTATTTATCTTACGAATTAGAATTCTTGGATAGGTTTGAATATACATCTTCCCATCTACTTTATAGTATGTCTTTCCAACGGGTGGTGTTTGTATTTCGAGAACTGCACCATCATTAAGTTTCGTCACTCTGCTTTCTTTGCCATTTTTATCTATCTGAATTTGTTCACCATAGTTCTTGCTTGCCATCCCAAACCATGTCTTTGTTATTCCCAATATATCGAATTGGTCTGGATTGTATTTATCAAGAAAAGTAACAGGCACCCCCATTATGCCCTCATAATCACAAGGAATCTCTTCTGTTTTATCTACGTTTATAGCATCAAAGTTATCAAACTTAGGATATTCTTCTGGAGAGTAGCGCTTATACAAAATAATATCCTCATGACGTTCCTTATAGTCAAGGTTTGTAAACCATCTAACACCTTTTACACGAATAAACTTGCGCCCACTTTCATCAATTCCACAACCAGCAGCATTCAATTCATAATCATCAGGAACCCAGAATTTGCGGTCTCCACTATGGATGCTTGCACCCATCCAAACCTTTTTGTCTTTAATGAGTGGGAATATTTCTTTAGTCGTATTAGAATTAACATTGCCGATAATTAAGAACTTCTTGTCATATTCTATCAACTGCGCGACATATTCACGGAAAAGCGAGAAAGGCGGATTGGTAACAACAATGTCTGCCTGTTTCAGCAGTTCAATACACTCACGGCTACGGAAATCCCCATCACCTTTCAGCGGATGGATGCCTATTTCTTCAGGGTCGGGAATGTTATTCCCGTTCTTGTCACCGTCATATATCAAGTATATGGCTTGCTCACTCTTGTTTTGGCTGAACAAGTCTATATCCTGATTCTTGTAGCAAGTAGTGATAAGCCGTTTCAAGCCCAAGAACTCAAAGTTATAGGCAAAGTAAGTAAAGAAGTTCGACACACGCGGGTCATCACAGTTGCAAAGCACTGTCTTTCCTCGGAAGTGTTCACGGTAATGACGCAACTCATTATTGATGTCTTCCAATTGTGTATAGAATTCATCCTTCTTTGCCGTTTTAGCATTTGCTAAGTTCTTATTTGCCATATTTATTGTTTAAGGTTTATCAGTTTTGTGATGCAAATGTAATAAATTTTACTGACCTACAATAATAATAAGGTAAAAAAGTTTCATAAATAAACTTCTTTTTAATTATTTCGATTTTAACCCCACATACTCACTTAGGGGCTCTCAAGGCGCATGGATACTGGGATGAGGCAAGTGGGGTTGAATATGTTCTACCCCACTCGCTACCTCACTTTTGACCCCACTAAGGTGATTCTTGCTTCTTAGGGGAAGAGAGAGGGTAAGCTATATCAATATCAGTTATATCAGTTTTATTTTCAGGGGTCTGTTTTTCTCAAATTTCATTATTATATTATATAATTAATTAATAATTAATAAGTTATATATATAAGAAAGGAAAAGCGATACCCCTTTAAAATTAACTGATATTTGATATAACTGATATTGCATATATGTATTTCTCCTCTAAAAGGCATAATATCAATACGTTACGAGATTTACCGATTGTTTCACTTATCAGAATTAACTTGAAATGGAGACAATTCAGCTCAGTAATTCCTCCTAAAAAGCCTCAAAAAGGGTACTGAAACGGCATGTTTCTGTATCTTTCACCCTAGTTTGGTTACATTAGGGATGTTCGGAAAATTACAAGGAATTTTGAAAAATAACCTCCTAAGGTCACTAAAATGCTCTCAAGGCGCATGAATACTGGGCTGAGGATAGTGACCTATGTTTGCAGACAGGTCACTATGTAGGTCACTTGATACCTCACTTTTAGGCAAGAAGTTATAGGAGTTAAAGAAGTTAGCGCTTCGCTTAGAAGTGAAGACAACACTTAAGGCTGAAGTGACCTGTATAGTGACCTGTGTAGTGACCTTTCTCGAAAAGAGGTCACTATCGGGAAAGCGTATAAACACTGGGCTGAGAGGGGCATGAGTGAGGTTAGGAGGTATTAGTGAAGGAACTCAAGGCTGACGCCTTGAGAACGGTGGCGAAAAACGATGGCTAAACAAAAATGGTGGGTAAAAGCATTACTTTTGGATGCAGAGGCAGCCCTTTTGGAGACAGAAGGACTGCTTCTGCAGACGGAGGCATAGCAATGACGAGAGGAGTTTTTTCTGTATGGATAGTATGATATGAAAAGTTTTTTGTACCTTTGCATAGCATGAGTAGCGAAACAAGGGTGAACAACCAGACATACAGAATGCATGGACATGACTATGCCAGACCTGGAACGTATGAGGTGACGATGGTGGTGGCTGGCAGACAGGCTGTGTTTGGTGAACTGGTGGGTACTACCAAGGCTGGTGGGGATGCTCCGCGACTGGAGCCCTCGGAACTGGGGAAGATAGTATTGGAGAGGGAGATACCTAAGATACATCATTACTACCCTATGGTGGAGGTGTGGCAGGTGTGCCTTATGCCCGACCATCTGCACATGATAGTACGCATAAACGAGCCTCTGCCCGAGGGAAAGCATCTGGGCATAGTGTTGGGCGCTTTCAAGGGAGGCGTAAGCAGGGCTTGGTGGAAATTATGTGCCACTGTTTCTGATGCATCAGCATCAGAGAAATGCGCTCCGCTTTTTGAGCCTAACTATAACGACCACATACTGATGCGTGACGGACAGCTGGAGAACTGGAAGTGCTATCTGAGGGATAACCCTCGCCGACTGATGATAAGACGCGAGTACCCCCGACTGTTTCAACGGGCGATGTGCATATTGATAAACGGGGTGCGCTATAGTGCTTTCGGTAATATGCTCTTGTTACGCCAGCCTGAGAAGCATCAGGTGTTTTTTCACAGACGCACAAATGGGATGCCTACTGAGGAGACGGACTATTGGGAGACAGAACGAAAGAGGCTTATCTCAGCAGCTGAGAGCGGCGATGTGTTGGTGACACCAGGCATTTCTGAATGTGAGAAGCGGATAAAGAACATCGCCTTGGAACAGAGGTTGCGACTGATACACCTGCAGGTGGAGCCTATCGGGGCGCTGTGGAAGCCAGAGCGGAGCCGTTTTGAGGCGTGCGCTTCGGGGACGCTGCTTATACTGGCTCCTTGGGCTGAGGATATGCCTGAGTTTGGGAGCGACTATGAGCGGTTTCATTACCTGAACAGGCTGGCTGAGACGGTGTGTGGAGTTAACAGCGAGACGCAGGTGGTGATGAAAGGGTGATGGGAGCTCAAGGCTAATGCCTTGAGAACAGTGGCTAAAGAAAGAAAAAAGGCTGAACAGTGGCTAAAGAAAGGAACAAGAAAAAAGGCTGAACAGTGGCTAAAGAAAGAAAAAAAGGCTGAACAGTGGCTAAAGAAAGGAACAAGAAAAAAGGCTGAACAGTGGCTAAAGAAAGAAAAAAAGGCTGAACGGTGGCTAAAGAAAGGGACAAAAAAGGCTGAACGGCAACAGAAAAAGGGAGCAAAAAAGGCTGTTGAGAAAAAAGATTTGCTAAATTAAGGAAAAAGCAGTAATTTTGCACCTTATTAGTATATACAAGCGGAAAAGGAAAGATGAAGAGATTATTCTTCTACATACTAGTGGCGATGGTGAGCATGGCGGCTGGGGCGGAGACTAAGGGACTGAAGACGGCGATACACAAGGTGGACAGCGTCTTGGAGGCGAGGTATATGCGCACGAAGTTTGACACGAACTATATGAGCCGTCCTGCGACTAAGCTGATTCTGACGGGAAGGGTGAATTTCTCGGGCACAAGAATACGCTCTGAGGGTTTGCTGGATGAACAGCAGAGGTTTAAGACGAGGATGGATGCCGACTTTAAAACTACGGTGAGTGTGGGTGTGAACTATATGGGACTGGGACTGAACCTGGCGCTGAACCCTGCGAAGCTGGCTGGCAAGTATCACGACTTTGAGCTGAACTTCACGAAATACGGCAACTGCTGGGGTGGCGAGGTGAGCTACCAGAATGCGAAGAACTTCAGCGGATGGATAGACAAAGAGGGAGAGGGCGAGAAGGATCTGCCTACGGAGAACATGCAGGTGAAGACCCTGAATGTGAACCTCTATTATGCCTTCAACCATCGCCGATTCTCATACCCTGCTGCTTTCAGCCAGACGTTCATTCAGCGCAGGTCGGCTGGCAGTCTGCTATTGGCTGCCTCATATCAGGGACAATGGGGCAACGCGGAGGCTGACGGACACTCGCTGAACATGCGTCAGAACAATATAGGCATAGGTGCTGGCTATGGCTACAACTGTGTGCCATCTGAGAAATGGCTGCTGCACATATCGGCCCTGCCTACGTTTATAGTATATAGCAAGACATCGGCGTCAATGGACGGAAAGGAAGCCCCACTCCACTACCACTTCCCTGAGGTGATAATAACCAGCAGAGGAGCGGTGGTGAGAAACTTCAAGAGGAGTTTCATGGGTATGTCAATGGTGTTTAACTTCACTAATGTGGGCGACGACAACAGCCTGTCTTTAAAGAATGTAAGATGGCTGGTAAGGGCGTTCTACGGAGTGAGGCTGTAAACGGGAACGGGAACGATACGTGGCTTCGCCACTACGATACGCCCTAAAGGGCTACGATACGGCGCAAGCGCCTACGATAACGATAACGAAGACGAAAACTATTTTTGAACCCAAAGAGATACATAGCGGCATTTGATTTTGACGGTACTCTGACAACGAAGGATTCGCTGTTGGAGTTTCTGCTGTTTGCTCACGGAAGGGTGAAGACCTACTGGGGACTGATGCTTCTGTCACCTGCGATGGCGCTGATGGCTATGGGGGTAATAGACAATAACAGGTGTAAGGAGATACTGCTGAGATACTTCTTTAAGGGTATGAGGCATGAGGACTTCGAGCGTCTGGGAAGTGAGTTTGCGAAGAGGGGGCAAGAGATACTGAACCCCAAGACCTGCGCTACCCTGAAGAAGCACATGAGCGAGGGTCACGAGGTGTATATCATAAGCGCGAGCGTGGAGGAATGGGTGAAGCCGATAGCCGAGACCTTAGGTGTGAAGAACGTGCTCTGCACCCGACTGGCTGTGGGCGAGGACGGAAGACTGACTGGTCGCTATGAGGGCAAAAACTGTCACGGACAGGAGAAGGTGAACCGTCTGCTGGAGCGAGAGCCCGAGCGCAAGGACTACTACCTGTATGCCTACGGCGACTCAGGTGGCGACAAGCAGATGTTTGAATTTGCTGATGAACATTACTTGGTTAACGGTTAAAGGTTAAAGGTTAAAGGTTAAAGGTTAGGGGTTAGAGGTTAAAGAGTTCACAGTTTCGTAAAAAACGCTAATTTATTTGCTAATCTCGTGGAAAAATAGTAAATTTGCACCTTAATAAATGATTCTAAACGATTTATAATACAATTATGGCAGACAGATTATTCATCTTTGACACCACCCTGAGAGATGGTGAGCAGGTTCCAGGATGCCAGCTGAATACGGTTGAGAAGATTCAGGTGGCTAAGCAGCTGGAGCAGTTGGGAGTTGACGTGATCGAGGCTGGTTTCCCTATCAGTTCTCCTGGCGACTTCAACTCAGTGATTGAAATATCAAAGGCCGTTACATGGCCAACAATCTGTGCCCTTACACGCGCCGTGGAGAAGGACATAGACTGTGCTGCCGAGGCACTACAATACGCTAAGCATAAGCGCATACACACGGGCATAGGCACCAGTCCTACGCACATCAAGTATAAGTTTAACAGCACGCCTGAGGAGATAATAGAGCGTGCTGTGGCTGCTGTGAAATATGCCAAGAAGTATGTGGAGGACGTAGAGTTCTATGCTGAGGATGCAGGCAGAACAGACAACGAGTATCTTGCTCGCGTGATAGAGGCTGTGACGAAGGCTGGTGCTACGGTATGTAACATACCTGACACAACGGGTTTCCGCACTCCTTACGAGTATGGCGAGAAGATTAAGTACCTCTACGAGCACGTTGATGCCTTCGCAGCAGGCAAGTCTATCCTCTCTACCCACTGTCACAATGACCTGGGTATGGCGACAGCCAACACCGTAGCAGGTGTGCTGAACGGCGCACGACAGGTGGAGGTGACCATCAACGGCATTGGCGAGCGCGCTGGCAACACATCGCTCGAGGAGGTGACCATGATATTCAAGACCCACCCAGACCTGGGCATTGAGACCAATATCAACACACAGAAGATATGGCCTACGAGCCGTATGGTGAGCACGCTGATGAACATGCCAGTGCAGCCAAACAAGGCTATCGTGGGTAAGAATGCCTTTGCTCACTCATCAGGCATACACCAGGACGGTGTGCTGAAGAACACCTCTACTTACGAGATTATGGACCCTAAGGAGGTGGGTATAGACGATAACGCTATCGTACTGACAGCACGCTCTGGTCGTGCAGCCCTGAAGCACCGTCTGCACATCCTTGGCATAGAGATGAATGACCAGGAGCACCTCGACAAGATATACCAGAAGTTCCTCGAGATGGCTGACAAGAAGAAGCAGTTGGGCGACGAAGACCTGCTCGTTCTTGCTGGCGTAACCTCTGCTACGGAGAATCTGGTACAGATGGAGTCGCTGCAGGTAACATCAGGTAAGGGTGTGACACCTATCGCAGCCATCAAACTGAAGATAGCCAACGAGGTATTTGAGGCTGCTGCTACGGGTAACGGTCCTGTGGATGCCTCTATCAAGGCGCTGAAGCAGATTATCCACCGCCAGATGGAACTCAAGGAGCTGACCATTCAGGCTATCAACAAGGGTTCAGACGACCTGTGTAAGGTGCATGTGCAGGTGGAGCACGAAGGCGTGATATACTACGGTTTCGGCTCAAACACCGACATCGTGACTGCCACACTGGAGGCTTACATCGACTGTATAAACAAGTTTAAGGTAGCGAAAATTTAACGGGAACGTTAACGGGAACGGGAACTTAATTCCTAATTCCTAATTTATAATTTCTAATTCATAATATGAATACATTATTTGACAAAATCTGGGACGCCCACGTGGTACAGAACGTGGAGGACGGTCCTACTCAACTTTACATAGACCGCCTCTATGCACATGAGGTAACAAGTCCGCAGGCTTTCGACACCCTGCGCGACAAGGGCATCAAGGTGTTCAGACCAGACCACGTAGTGGCTATGCCTGACCACAACACCCCTTCAGACCAGCAGGAGCGCATCGACGACCCTGTAGGCAGAAAGCAGGTGGAGACTCTGGCAAAGAACTGCGCCGAGTTTGGCATCAAGCACTTCGCTATGGGCACAAAGGACAACGGTATCATCCACGTAGTAGGTCCTGAGAAGGGACTCTCTCTGCCAGGCATGACCATCGTATGTGGTGACTCACACACCTCTACCCATGGTGCAGTAGGTGCTCTGGCTATGGGCATAGGTACTTCAGAGGTGGCTCAGGTGCTTGCATCAGAGACCATTCTGCAGTCAAAGCCAAAGTCAATGCGCATAAACATCGAGGGTGAGCTGAAGCCAGGCGTGACAGCTAAGGACGTGGCACTCTACATCATGGCACAGATGACCACATCAGGCGCTACGGGCTACGTAGTGGAGTATGCTGGCAGCACCATACGCAACATGTCTATGGAAGGCAGACTGACACTCTCTAACCTCTCAATAGAGATGGGTTCAAGAGCTGGTATCATAGCTCCAGATGAGACCACCTTCGCTTACCTCAAGGGACGCGAGTACGCTCCTAAGGGCGCTGAGTGGGACAAGGCAGTGGAATACTGGAAGACCCTGAAGAGCGACGACAATGCCGTATTCGACAAGGAGGTAACATACCACGCTGAGGACATAGCTCCTCGCATCACTTACGGCACCAACCCTGGCGCTGGCATAGCAATAGACGGCACAGTTCCTACATACGACTCAGTTAGCGCTGAGGAGAAGGCTCAGTTGGAGGCACAGCTCAGCTATATGCAGTTTGAGCCAGGACAGAAGTTGGAGGGCACACCTGTGGACTACTGTTTCCTTGGCGCCTGCACCAATGGCCGCATTGAGGACTTCCGCGCTTTCGCTTCTATCGTGAAGGGCAAGAAGAAGGCTGACTCTGTAGTGGCTTGGCTGGTACCAGGCTCATGGCTCGTGCGCCAGCAGATTATAGACGAAGGTATAGACAAGATACTGGAGGAAGCAGGCTTTGAACTGCGTTTGCCATCATGCTCAAGCTGTCTTGCCATGAACCCAGACAAGGTGCCAGCAGGCAAACTGTCTATCTCTACATCAAACCGCAACTTCGTAGGTCGTCAGGGACCTGGTGCTCGCACCGTGCTCGCCTCACCACTGACCGTTGCAGCATCAGCTATCACAGGTAAGATAACAGACCCAAGGAAGTTCATATAATATTAAGTAGTTAAAGGAGTTAAAAGGAGTTATCGCTCGCTTTGCTCGCTAAGGAGTTAAAAGACGATACCTGAGACCTCAACTGTAGTGTCCTCTAACTCCCTCTAACTCCTCTTAACTCCCCTAAAAAAAGACAAACTATGGCTAAAGAAAAATTCAACATAATAAAGTCAACATGTCTGCCAATAAACATTGACAACTGTAACACCGACCTCATCATACCAGCACGCTATCTGGCTTCTACCACCAGAGACCCTAAGTTCTTTGGCGATGCCTTCATGCACGACCTGCGATATGATGCTGACGGCAAACCAGTGGCAGACTTCGTAATGAACCAGCCAGACTTCTCTGAGGCTCCTCGCGAGGGTGTGCACCAGATAATAGTAGGTGGTAAAAACTGGGGTTCTGGCTCATCACGTGAGCATGCTGCATGGGCTATAGCAGGCTACGGAGTGAGAGTGGTTATCAGCTCAAGTTTTGCTGACATACACCGTAATAACTTGCTCAACTGCTTCGTGCTCCCAGTAATAGTGACGCCTGAGTTTCAGGCAGAACTCTTTGCTTCAATAGAGAAAGACCCAAAGACAATCGTGACTGTTGACGTGCCTAACCAGACCGTAACCAACGAGGCTACAGGCCGTCAGGAGAAGTTTGAAATCAACGGCTACAAGAAATACTGTCTTGAGAACGCCCTTGACGACATCGACTTCCTGCTGAAGAACCAAGACAAAATAGTTGCCTGGGAAAAGAGATAGTTTAGAGTTTATAGCTAAAAGCGGCATTCTTGCAATCAAGCAAGAGTGCCGTTTTTGTGTTAACGCACACAAAAATACGAATTTCGTACAAAAAAAAGGAAATTTTCTTGGTTTTCTGCAAAAAAAATAATAACTTTGCACCACATTTACAAAAAGGATAATTTTTTTACTAACCCCAAAAAACAATTTTTACTCTTTATGAAGCGTAGCTTTATTCTGGGACTAGTGTGTCTCGTTATGAGTGTTATCTCATTGTCGGCATTTGCTGGCTCAAGTGCGTACAAATCATCTGCTTTCGGTTATGCCGCTGGGGTGACAGGCGGTGGTTCAGCAACCCCTACCCTCGTTACCTCTGCCTCCGAATTAGAGAATGCCCTCAAGGCTTCTGGTTCTAAGGTGATCATCATCACAAAGGACATCACCGTTACTAACCACATCTCTGTTCAGGCTACCAACAAGACCCTGCTTGCCGTAAAGGGCGTCAAGCTCATCTCCAACCAGCAGAACTCTTCCAACTCAGGTATTCTCTATTTCAAGAAAGGTTCCAGCAACATCATCCTGCGCAACCTCACCTTCGTAGGTCCTGGCGCTTACGACTGCGACGGATGGGATAAC
>JAEEVS010000034.1:0-32321 GCA_016290975.1 Prevotella sp.
AACATCGTCAACGACCGCGGCATCCACATCTGTAAGTCGATGCTCGCGTGGCAGAAATGGGGCAACGGCGAAACGCCCGAATCGAGTGGCAAGAAAGGCGACCACCTCATCGGCGATTATTACGTGCTGTTCGACAAGCACTACCGCGAGGAGGTAAAGGAACTCGTGGCTCAGGGCATGGACGAGGAGAAGGCTAAGCAGGAGGCTCCACTCATCAAGGAGGCTCATGAGATGCTCGTGAAATGGGAGCAGAACGACCCCGAGGTGCGTGGCTTGTGGGCAAAGATGAACGAGTGGGTGTATGCTGGATTTGACGAGACATACAAGGCACTCGGCGTAAGCTTCGACAAGATATATTACGAATCAGACACCTACCTCGAAGGTAAGGACAAGGTGGAGGAAGGTTTGGAGAAAGGCTTCTTCTACAAGAGAGAGGACGGCTCAGTATGGGCTGACCTCACCAAGGAGGGACTGGACGAGAAACTGCTGTTGCGTAGCGATGGCACCTCTGTGTATATGACCCAGGATATAGGTACTGCGAAACTGCGTTTCCAGGATTTCCCAATAGACCAGATGATTTATGTGGTGGGCAACGAACAGAACTACCACTTCCAGGTGCTCTCAATACTGCTCGACAAACTCGGCTTTAAGTGGGGTAAGGACCTGGTGCACTTCTCATACGGAATGGTGGAACTGCCTAATGGTAAGATGAAATCGAGAGAGGGAACGGTTGTAGATGCTGACGACCTGATAGCCACCATGATAGCTGATGCACGCAAGACCAGCGACGAACTGGGCAAGAATGCAGACATGAGCGAGGAAGAGAAGCAGGAGATAGCACGCATAGTAGGTATGGGAGCACTGAAATACTTCATACTGAAGGTGGATGCTCGCAAAAATATGCTCTTCAACCCAGAAGAGTCAATAGATTTCAATGGTAACACAGGTCCGTTCATACAGTACACCTATGCGAGAATACGCTCAATACTGAGGAAGGCGAACATGGATGGAGCATCAAAACTCTCAACTCTCAACTCTCAACTCTCAACTAAAGAAATCGACCTTATCCAGAAGATTTCAGAATATGGCGAGGCAGTGGCACAGGCAGGCAAGGACTACAGTCCTTCAGGCATAGCCAACTACTGCTATGAGTTGACCAAGGCATTTAACCAGTTCTATCACGACTTCTCAATCCTCAATGCTGAGACAGAGGAGCAGAAGCAGGTGCGCCTGTGCATAGCAGCCAACGTGGCAAAGACCATCAAGAACGGTATGGCTCTGCTCGGTATAGAAGTGCCAGAGAGAATGTAATTAACGGGCTCCGCGAAGCGCCTGAGCACCTGCTGGAGCGCAAGAACGTTAACGATAACCACGTTGGACTTAGTAAACCCTCCAACATACAGAAACGACACTGTGTTGCCTTTGCCCATTGAGGTCAAGGCAAACAGTTGGGCTGTGGATGCAGGTTGTTCGGGCAACCCTGGTCCTATGGAGTATCAGTGTGTGGACCTGCAGACAGGTGCCAAGATTTTCCACTTCGGACCTATCAAGGGCACCAATAACATAGGGGAGTTTCTTGCCATAGTGCACGCACTGGCACTGATGGAGAAGCAGGGCATAAAAGATAAAGTGATATATTCCGATTCAGTAAACGCACAGATATGGGTGCAGAAGCAACAGTGTAAAACAAAACTGGAGCGGACACCAGAAACAGAAAAGGCTCTGGAACTGGTGAGCAGGGCAGAATTGTGGTTAAGAACCCACGCTTTCAGAGTTCCTATTCTGAAGTGGGATACTAAGAAATGGGGCGAGATTCCAGCCGATTTTGGAAGGAAGTAAAAAGTGTGTACGTGCACAATGTTAAAGAATTTTAACAGAAAAGAGAAAGATACAATTTTTCTTGGAAATGTACCACATTTTCCTTATCTTTGTAAACGAAATCCGGTGGCAAGACCCAATCAACGTGCCTTTTTGAAATACTATAACAAAAGCACCTAAAGATAATTCTTACCACGTAAATAACACAATAACCACTAACACTAACAATAGACATCGGATAGACATAAAGCCCCGCTCCTCAGAAAAGAGGGCGGGGATTTTTGTGGAAGTATAAGAGAAAAGAGATATGAAACACCTTATAACATATGTATGTGCATGCGCGATGGCTGTGGTGATGGCATCGTGCAAGGGTGGAAGTGCGGATTCTTCGGCTGAGCCTGAAAGGATAGACACCATACCGATGATGCTACAACAGATACAGCAGTGCTCAAAACTTTATACCGCAGAGTATAAGGTGCACAAGATAGTGACCCATGACGATGTGATAGGACTGTCAGGCAAGGCGCTTGGCAAGGATTTCTCGCTGAAACTGCCTTCATTGGGTAAACGTAAGGTGGCGATACCCATTAATGCTACGCTGAAGGCATATATAGACATGAGTGCCGTAAAGGTGGAAGACATACGAAGGGAAGGTGACAAGATAGAGATAATTCTGCCTAAGCCTCATGTGGTGATGACCTCGTCGAGCATAGACCATGATGGCGTAAGGCAATATGTGGCTGTGCTGAGGAGTAACTTCAGCGATGAAGAACTGTCAAACTACGAGGCACAGGGAAGGAAGGCGATAATAGCAGATATTCCAAAACTGAAACTGCCAGAGATGGCAAAAGCGAGTGCAGCGCGAATGCTGATACCCATTATAGCAAGGATGGGTTTCAGACAGGAGAATGTCACCATCACATTTATAGAGAATAATGACAAGAAAGGAGGTATAGCATGGATTTTGGATTAAGAAAACTCATGAGTGCCAGCAATGCGATAAACAAGGTTACGCTGACATTGGCATCGCTGTGCTTCCTCGCCATTGTGGGTGTGATAGTGTGGATGGGCTATAAGATAAAAGATGATAGCTTCACAATAGGTTATAGCGACAAGATAGACGATACACCTACCATAGTGGAGCAGATGAAGGAGATAGGACAGTGGGAGTTTCTCTCTATCAGCGACGAAGAACTGGTGGACACTGTGAGACGCGGGTTCTTCTCAGATGACGAACTGGTGAGGATATACTACGGTACGATGCGTTTAGGCATAGACTTCAGTCAGTGTGATGAGAAATGGATAGAGCGTGAAGGTGATACCATAAAGGTGGATTTGCCACCTGTAAGGTTGTTGGATGAGAATTTCCTGGACGAAACACGCACAAAATCATTCTTTGAGTCGGGCAAATGGACGAATGCCGACCGCAAGGCGATGGCTGATCGTGCCAAGGCACTGATGCGCAAACGATGCCTAACAAAAGAAAATATGGACTTAGCACAAAAGAATGCCGAGGCGCAGGTTAATGCTTTTGTGAAGATGATAATAAGGAAACAATAATATGGGCAGCATTGTCAGGTGCGCACTCGTTACCCAAACGCTTGTGTACAGTCTGATAGTCATCAAGCATCTGCTGGCGCGCATTGCCTCCAGGCAGAATATTGCGTAACTCATTGCGGATGGCTTCAACAGAGAAACGGTCGGCAAAAAGTTCCTGTACCACTTCCTTGTCAGCAATAAGGTTGACAAGGGAAATATACTTGCATTTTATGATGTGGTTGAATGCCCAACGTATAAGGGTAGGGAATGGTGTCTTGTAACATACCACCTGAGGAACATTGAAACAGGTAGTCTCGAGTGAGGCAGTGCCAGAGGTGACGAGTGCTGCTGTAGCATTGCTGAGCAGATCGTAGGTCTTGCCAAACTCAATCTTTATTCCTTCCTGGTTATGGATAAAAGGAGCATAGTATTCTGGTTCTATGCCTGGCGCTCCTGCGATAGTGATAGAATAATCATTGACAAAAGGAGCACTTGCCTCAAGCATGGCAGGCAGGTTGTCTTTTATCTCCTGACGGCGGGAACCAGGAAGAAGAAGGATGGAAGCTTGCTCGCCTGAGCACCTACTGTGGCGCAAGAACTCCCTTACCTCATCAGCCGTAGGATTGCCTACATAGAGAATAGGATAGTGATGCTTATTCTCGAAGAAGGCCTTCTCAAATGGCAGGATGGAGAACATCTCGTCTATATCACGCTTGAAATTCTTGATGCGATATTCTTTCCAGGCCCATATTTTTGGGGCGATGTAGTAGTATAGTTTGGTGTTGAGCTTGCCTTTATTGATTTGCTGACGTAAGTATTTCGCCACGTTGAGGTTAAAGCCAGCATAGTCAACGAAGATGACACAGTCAGGTTGCCATTGCATAATATCAGCCTTACACTGCTTCATACCCCTTAGTATGGTGGGGAGATGGAGTAATACAGGGATGAAACCCATATAGGCAAGGTCGCGATAGTGGCGAACCATAGCGCCCTTGGAACCAGCAGCCTGCAACATATTATCGCCCCCAAAGAATCGGAATGAGGCTTGAGGGTCTTCCTTGATGAGTGAGGATATGAGATGTGAGGCATGGAGATCACCACTTGCTTCACCTGCTATGAGATAATACTTCATGCTTTCTTGATTCGTTCAAGGAATTTGTAATCAGTGGCATCAGCGGTGAGAGGAGTGATTGAGGCATAGCCGTGAGCGAGAGCATATGCATCAGTGTCAGGAGCATCAGGTTCGTCATTCTGGTAGTAGCCAGTCATCCAATAATATGGTTTGCCATTGCCAGGATGCTTGCGCTCGTCAACCTCGTTGCGCCAGTGACCATATGCCATGCGACAATAACGCACCTCGCCATTCCACTCTTTTGGAACATTAACGTTAAGACTGGTGTAGAGAGGCAAGCCTTCTTTGAGCACATTGTTGACAATCTCGAGAATTAGTGACGACATAGGAGCGAAGTCTGCCTCGTCGTCATAATCGCACAAAGAGAAGGCGATAGACGGTATCTTCTTCATAGACCCCTCGATAGCCACACCTACAGTGCCGCTATAATGCAGATTGGTACTGGCATTATCGCCATGATTGATACCACTGATGACGAGGTCTGGTTTGCGTGGACACACTTTGGCATAAGCCATCTTAAGGCAGTCAACAGGGGTTCCGCTACAACTCCATACATCGATGGAAGTATCATTTTTGCCCTCATTATGGCGACGATGTTTCAGGGAGAGAGTAGTGGTGCTAAAGGCACGTGAATAACCTGAGCGCACACTCTCAGGAGCACACACAATGATGTCGCCTATGCCATTGAGCAGATCTATAAGATAGTTAAGTCCCTTGGCATGATAGCCGTCATCATTTGAAACGAGAATCAATGGTTTATTGCTGTTCATAGTTGCAAAGTTAATAAAAATAGTTTATAGTTCACGTACTTTTGAACTATTTTTTGTACCTTTGCACGACTAAAACGGAATATTTCATGAATGAAGAAGAGCAACACCTTGAAGCTCACGGCGTAAAACCTACGGCAGTGAGGGTATTGGTATGGGAAAAGGCGAGCAGGCAGACGGAAACGTTTACCCTGCACGATATGGAGCAATGGATGCCCCACATGGACAGGAGCAGCATATTCAGGGCGTTGAAACTGTTTACAGAGCACCACCTGCTACACATGATAGACGATGGTACGGGACAGCAGAAGTATTGTTTGTGTAGATGTGAGAATGGCAAACATTTGAATCATATACACTTTACATGTACCAAATGCGGACGTACCTTTTGTCTGGAAGACTACGTGATTCCTACAGTTGAAATGCCTGAAGGATTCGTGATGGAAGACGTGGAATATGTGGTCAAGGGCATTTGTGCTCAATGTACGCAATAAATAAGCGCGTGCGCGCGTTATAATTAAAGATGATTACAGCATCAGTAGTAACATATAACCACCATTTGCTCGATTTCGAGCCTGTGCTGAGAAGCCTCTTCGCTTCGCCAGTAGATATAGTGTATGTGATAGACCACTCAGACGATATGCTTGACCTGAAACAGGAATTGCAGGAGTTTGCCGAACGTGTACTAAAGGGTGAGCCCGAATTGAAACAGAAGGCAGAAAAGGGTTTTAAACTGATATATCTGCCTCACGAGAACAACGGTTATGGCGGTGGACATAATGTAGCTCTGAAGGAGGCACAAAAACTTGGAAGTAAATATCATTTGGTAGTGAACCCCGATGTGTGGTTCGGTCCAGAGGTGATACCAGCGCTTATGAGCTATATGGACGAGCACGAGGAGGTGGGACAGATGATGCCTAAAGTTATGTATCCTAATGGACAGATACAGAGAGTCGCAAAATTGTTGCCATCGCCTTTGGATATTATAGGCAGGTTTTGTTTTCCAAATTTCTTGATAAAAAGAAGAAATGCGAAATACGAACTCTGTCAATCAGGTTTTACAAAGATAATGAATGTGCCATATCTTTCAGGATGCTTTATGTTCTTTAGAATGTCAGCAGTGGAAGATGTAGGATTATTTGATGAGCATTTCTTTATGTATGCAGAAGATATAGATATGACAAGGAGAATGCATCAAAAATATAAAACTTTGTATTATCCGTTGGCGACAATATATCATACATTTACTCGTGGATCAAGAAAAAGTTTAAGATTATGGCAAATACATGTGGTTAACATCATTATGTATTTTAACAAATGGGGATGGTGGCGTGATGAAGAACGCACAGAGATCAATAACGAAGTGATGAACAAAATAGGAGGAACGCTTTAGTTAAGGTATGGTAAAGAGACTTCTCATATTCATAGTTGCATTGTTTGCTACATTATCAGTGGCAATGGCTGATGCAGTGGGAACCTGGAAGATATACCCATCCTATTCCACAATAAGCAGTATTGAACCAACAGGTAATAAGGTGTATGTACTAGCTGATGGAAATCTGTATTCTTACAATGTGAAGACAGAAGAGATAAGGGAGTATAATATCTTAACAAATCCTGCTTTGAGTAGTCGTGAGATTACTCATGTCATCTGGGTTAAGGCTACCAACAAACTGCTTATTGTATATGCTGACTATATGATAGACATTCTGTCTGCCAAGGATGACATAGGATCTATCGTAGGACTGAAGAATGCTTCGTCACAAAAAGACAGGACAGTCCAGCAACTTTCGGTTAATGGTCAATATGTATTTATAAAAACAGGTTTTGGGATACTAAAGGTTGATACTAAAGATGAATATATAGTAGCTACATACAAACCAGGTGAGACTGTCGATGGGATGCCAGAGTCAGCAAGCAGCACTACAACAAAGGACGGACCTGACGGCACAGTATATTATGACCCTATAAATAAATGCTGGTGGGGAGCCAATGCAGAAAATAAACTGACGAAATACATTGACAAAGATGGAACTTTAGTTGCAACTTCATCAGGCGTAAGACCTGATGGACCATTTACGAGTGATTGTTGGAGGATTTATAAGCATGACGGCAAGATATTCATTACGGCTGGAGCCTTTGCTATTGGCTTGACTCAACAGAGAATGGAACGAGACGGCTTGGTACAGTATTTTGATGATAACGGTTGGACTAAGTTAAATGATCCTGGCACAATGACAGGATATAGATATATGGCTGCTAACTGTATGGCATTTGACCCAAAGGATAGCAAACACTTTTATGTTGGAGCAGGCTCTGGTCTTTATGAATATCGTAACTATAAGCCAGTGGCAGCATATAATAGCAGTAATAGTGCTTTGTCACCATTGTATAATACAGATGTGACACTTTCAAACGTAACGTCTGTAGTATTTGACAAGAACTATAATTTATGGACGATGAATGGTTGGTGTGATAATTTTCTCGTTCGATTTAGTAGTAATAACGAATCTAAGCATTTTCCACACAGTCAATACAATTTTGCCAACCTCACGACAATAGATATTCAAGGAACATTTATAAGTCCTTCGAATGGATATATGTTTATGATGAACTCATATTATAAGCATCCTGTATTGTATTACTATGAATATACTAACGACCATTTGAATGGCATAACCTCTTTTATAAATGAGGATGGTTCAAATATAGAACCTAGTTATCTATATGATCTTGATGAAGATAAAGATGGAAACCTGTGGATAACATCTTCTTCTGGTCCGTTTTATTGGGCAAAGAGTGATATGGCAAAGGGTAATGCTACTTTTATACAGCATAAGGTAAACAGAAATGACGGTTCAGGACTTGCCGATTATCTTTTGGCTGGCGTAAATACACGTTGCATATCCATAAATGCTGCAAATCAAAAGTGGTTCGGAACAAATGGAGATGGTGTGTATCTCATAAGTGATGATAATAATACTCAGTTGCATCATTTTACTACAGAAAACAGTTATTTACCTTCAAATACAGTATATGATATTTGTGTGGATTCCGAAACAGGTGTCGTTTGGTTTGCTACGGAAAAGGGTATATGTTCATATCAATCTGATGTTGTAGAGTCGTACGGAGATCTTAGCAGTGATAACGTATATGCCTATCCAAATCCTGTAGAGCCAGATTTCACTGGTAGCGTTACTGTTATGGGATTGAGTCATGGATGTCAAGTGACAATAACTACACCTTCTGGATATGTTGTAAACAAGGGTAAATGTTCAGGTGGTATGTATCAATGGAATTGTTGCGATATGGGAGGAAGACGTGTTGCTTCAGGTGTGTATAATGTACTTGTAGCAACCAATGAAGGAGAGAGTGGTTGTGTAACGAAGATTGCTATAATCAGGTAAATGATATCAGTTTTAATTCCTACATATAACCATACATGCTATACTCTTGTCAAAGATTTGTACAAGCAACTTGCAAAATGTGGGGAGGATTATGAACTTATTGTGGCAGAAGATGGAAGCAAAGACCAGGTAAGCATAATAGCTAATCACAAGATAACCGAACTCTCTAATTGTAAGCATATAATAAATCAATCAAACTTGGGAAGGGCACGCATCATAAATTGTCTGGTTAAAGAGGCGAAGGGAGAGTGGTGTATTATCATGGATAGTGATGCGAAAGTTGTTAGTGATGATTTCATTAATAAATATGTAGCATATACAAAAAGAAACTATGATGTTATCGTTGGAAGTCTTGTAAATCCTAAGGAATTACCCAGTCCAGATGCTACTTTACGATATAAATATGAGAAGTACGCAGAAACATTCAGAACGACAGCATATAGAAACGAGCATCCTTATGAGCGCTTCACTACATTCAATTTTATGGCACGTCGTTCTGTACTACTTGAGGTGCCCTTTGATGATCGCTGTACAGAATATGGATATGAGGATACGCTGATGGGGTTAGAACTCAAGCGAAAAGGGAAAGAGGTATTGCATATTGATAATCCGCTGATGCACTTGGGGTTTGATAGCAACTCTGTTTTCCTTCGTAAGACTGAAACATCGCTACATTCCCTAAAAAAGATAGAAAAAGATATGCTCCCCTATACTCCTCTTGGCAGGATGGTAATAAAACTGAGAAGCATGAGTCTTGCATCGATAGTCTATGTGATATTCAAGCACGCTCAGCCTTTGCTAAAGGCTAATCTTTTAGGCAATAAACCAAATCTTATTGTATTTTCTTTTTACAAACTGGGGTATTACCTTTCGTTATGAAGATAGTTTATGAAATAGAAAGACTTTCCACAAATGGTGGTATAGAGCATATACTCACTGACCGTGTCAATTATATGGCAGAAAGGTGGGGATGGGACATTACTATTGTAGTGTTGCTTTATGAGAAGAATGAGCCTTTTTATAAACTATCTCCAAAAGTGAAAATTGTAAGATTAAATGTCAAGACAAAAGGGTTAGTGATGTGCATACAGTCCTTGTGGCGCTTGAATAAGGTAGTTAGTCAAATAAAGCCTGACATTTATACTACGATACAATCTATTGGAGCATTGTCATGTTTATTTAACACCCATCGAACAACTACGATATATGAGGCACATGGCACTCGAGCACTAATGCCACACCCCATCCCTCTAAAGATTGCAGAGATGTTTGCTGACGCTATTACAGTGTTAACGAAGTACCACGAGATAGAATACAGAAGGGCGAAGAGGGTAGAGGTGATACCTAATTTTACAATGATGTATCCTTCTCATGATGTAAATTACAATTCAAAAGTGATAGTTTCTGCAGGAAGGAAATGCTATGAGAAAAACTTTGAACGTCTTGAAACATTGTGGAATAAGGTAAGTGGCATAAATCCCGAATGGAAATTAAAGGTTCACCATGATACGAAAGATATGGTATCTGCATATCTTGAAGGTTCTATCTACGTTATGACTTCGCGTTTTGAGGGGCTTCCAATGGTTCTGATAGAAGCAATGACGTGTGGGTTGCCGATAGTAGCTTTTGATTGTCCATATGGTCCACGCGAAATAATCGAGGATGGCAAGACTGGTTACCTTATTCCTTACAATAATGATGAGATGTTTATTGAAAAATTAACATACTTGATGGAGCATCCAGAGGTAAGGGAGCAAATGGGTAGAGCTGCTAAGGAGTCTGTAAAGCGTTACTCAGTTGACTCAGTGATGCAGAAATGGAAACAGTTTTATAATGGATTTCCGCACTAATTGTGTGCACATGTTATATACGATGTGTGTATAGATATCCATCAACGAACCTTGGTAATTAACGGCTTTGGCAAGATCATGTGTCATTATGAGCATGTTTTTGCCGTATAGGAAGTTATTTTTTATGCTGTTGCGAGTTATGGAATGGTTTGTTATTGTATAGTAGAATGTTTGGTCAGGTAAACTATAGAAATCACCTTTGGTGCCAAGCAATGTTACGACCAGTTTGTCCTCAGCAAGGTATTTCTTGCCATGAAAGAATTGTGGAAATTCTTTCATGATTTCTAATAAGGCATCACGTTTCGTAATTGCATACGATACACGTTGGTCACTACGTTGATGCATCATACCTTTTATTACGTCTTTACCTTTAATCAATCCTGTAGGGAAGAGATAATGGCTTGGTCCTGTAATATCTCCTGTATTGTCATTTCTATAGTATATTCGAGTAAACACCTGATTGACGTTAGGATGGTTTTCTATAGCCTCAAGACATAACTGCATACGTTCTGGACACCATTCGTCATCACCTCCACATTCCATGATATATTTACCCTTAGCCTTGCGTATGCAGTCCGCATAATTTTCGACAACACCTTTGTTAGGAGCTGCAGGCATAAGGTACACAATATTCGGAAACTTCCTGACATATTCTTCGCATATTCCACGAGTATTATCGGTAGAGGCATCCTCACCTAAAATAACCTCAAATGGCCATTCGCATTTTTGTGAAATTATTGCGTCAAGTGCGCGAGGCAGGGTGTTCTCTTGATTATATGTGCATACTATTACGGAGATTATATCCATGATGGAGTTAAGGGTTTATCGTTTGTGATTATTTTAAAATTCGTAGATTTCCCATTTATGCGTTCTGAAGTGTACATGGCATAACTAAGCAGTTTCTGCTCTGGAATGTCTATGTTATCACCAACGGCAGTCTTAATAGTCATCTCAGTTAATTTCACTCCAGTAGCTTTTTCCAGCATAAGCGGAATCATATTGCCTCCGTTTCGGGGACCGATTTCTAATAGCCAGATGTTTTCATTCTTATCTACGATATATTCGACGTTACAGGGGCCCTGCTTGAACCCAAGTTGGGTTAGTATTGCCTGTACGGTCTTCTTCCCCTTTTGTAAAGATGTTTTTGTGTGGGTGGAGGGATACACCAATGACATCGGTACAAAAGGTTCATCTTTACACATGTATTGGTCGCCAATTCCCCAAAAGATTATTTTGCCATCAAAAACAAATATGTCACCCCCCTGCTGTTTCCCACTTTTGTCAATAAAGTCTTCAAGTATGAGAGTACGTGAGGGAGAATTATCGAGAGACTCTTCCCAATGTTTTTTTACATCGTCAATGTTATCAATCTTAAATACGCCCTTGCTGCCAGCAGAGTCTGTGGGTTTAAGCATAAGAGAGGGCGTTCTGTCACAAGTCAACTTTTTATATGCTTTGATAGCTTCTTCTAACGTCTTTATCTGGATACATCTTGGAGCAAGAAAGCCGTTGTTATGCATGAACTCCCTAAGACGATGTTTGTGTGTAAGGATGTCAACTGTATCATAGGGATTCCCAGGCAGGTTCATCTTATCTTGAACGTAAGCTGCAATTGGTGCCAGCACGTCTGAACAGAAGGGGGTTATACCATCGATTTCCAGTCGTTGTGCTTCTCTGAGTACAGCATCTTTATCTATGATGTCTATTTTGCAGTATTCATCAGCAATCTTGTGACCAGGGTTGTCTTCGTGAAGGTCTGTACTTATGACATAATACCCCAGTTCTTTCGCAACTTTAGTTGCCAAAGCTTGCACATAGTTGCCTCCGAGTATCATTATGCGTTTTTGGCGTGTCATATTGTCTTTTGGTGGATGCCTGATTTTAGGGGGATATAAATAATAAAATGTTTATTTTGCCACGCAACTATATAGTTGTGCTTTTTTATAAATTCATGTCTCAATTTTATTTTTTGAGGAACGAAGTAATACACATTTTCGGAAGTATTCTCGTTGTCCCAATCCTTAAAATATGCCATAAAATCCGTAGGAGTACCTTTACTTGTTACTATGATTGGCAAAGATTTTCTTTTCTCGTTTTTGCATAATTCTTTCTCTAATGTCGCATAGTCGTAACATAATAACCATGATGTTCCTAACCATGGACGTGTTTCTGTTAGATAGTTAATGCCTGGAGGATTATCAAAAGCAATGAGATAGTCGCCTTTTTTTACGTATGGTTTTATGGCTTCCAAAAGAGTGTTAATGGTAGTAGCCTTTTCTTCTGTAGTATAGGTTGTAGCGAGAGGACTATTTATTTTAAATGTCTTATCCCACCGGGGACCATCATCAAAGTCACAAGTGTGGGCTATGGAATATGTCATCTTTACGCAGTAAGAGAGCAGGCTGATAATAAAAAAGCCGGGAATCCAATACTCCTTTCTTTTAAGTAATGAAGAGCATGATTCACATATTACACTAATAGTAAGAGCAACAGCAAGGTAATCAGAGTTGTCACCCATGTTGCATACTCCGTTGTCACTTCCTAATGGTTGAAGGTATGCAATCAACAGAGCCATGAAAAAAATATAGAATTTTCTTTCCTTATTGCGTTTGCTATATAGTGCATAGAGTAGTGTTACAGTGAAAAAAGCATATATTACATATATCAGTTGTCCACACCACCACAGTACAGGTAGTATAGGTAACATGCAAATACACTTAAATATGCCCCAACAGTTGCTAATGTATGAGTGTAACATGTGCAATGCAGAGTGCGAATTATCTATACTTCCTGCTATATTAAAACTTACAGAAAGGTTTTCAAAGAAGAGTTCACGATGTCCTAATACGGAAAGTAGAAATAGTTCAAAAAAGAGACCAACCATATATCCCATTACTCCCACGATGAGTATGCGGAATACGTGATGTATTGTAAAAGTCTTGTCTCGAGTTCTGCGATATGTAAAAAGAGAGTAGGGGATAAGAACTGTCACCAAACCACATAATGCTATATTAGGCAGACGGGTGAAAATGTTAATTCCAAGTATGCTGCCAGCAATAAAAAAATACAGGTAATTTCTATTTCGCAAAGCCCTGTCTATAAATCCAACGGCCAAGACTGTTGTGAGTGCTGTGATCCAATTATGATGAATTACCACGACTCCATATCCAAAAGAAATTAGGAACAGATACAATGTAAGAATTAAGATACGTTGCTTTATATGTGGCTTTAGAACCCAATATATGGCATAGCACGATAATATGTTTATTATGGCTCCACCTATGCGAAAAGCGAGATAGCCATATTGCCCGAATAATTTCTCCCATAGTCCACCTATTAACAGTGTGTTGTAATACAGCATTTGGTATTGGCATGCTTCAGGGTCACGGAATATCCAGTAGTATGCAGACATAACCCATGTTTCATCATACATGGATACCCCCTGTACAGTCAAATATCCCTCTATGATGACTGCCACTACAGTGAACAGTGTTAAAGTCTTGTATTCCTTTGTGTATTTATTTATCTCAGATATGTTCTCCATACCTAATTGGCAGATTCATTTTTGAATTTACGATATGAGAAAATAAGTGACAATAAGAGTGTAAGCACTCCTGTGACCCAGTACATATATCCAGTAAGTGTGATGCAGATAATGTAGGCGGTCAGAATGAGAATAAAATGTAGAAATAAAGACAGGACATCCTTATTGTTCAGAGAAAGTTTGTAATACCAATGTGACACACCTACTACGATAAACATGTCAAGAAAATTTTGTGCAGCCAATGCGAATCCTATGCCTGTTAGTCCCCCATAGATATATCCAGGTATAACAATTAGCATATCAAGAGCACCGATAAGGTTTATTGTGAAGTATAATTTTGAGTCTCCCATTGCTAATGGTACATAGGCATTGGGAAGATGTATTGCTCTGAAGAAAAGTCCCAAAGATGTTATCTGCGCCATAGGCACAATAGGAATAAATTCATCATTGAGTAATAATGGAACCAGTATTGGCAGTGAGAGTATCAACGCAATAAGTAAAGGTGTAACCGTTATAGTGGTAACATGCATCTGGTTGATTATCGTTATTGAGCGTTTAGCAATGTCTTTTGTCAAAGCTGTAAGACGAGGGAAATAGTCACTGCCAAATGCTGCAAAAGCTATGCCTGCACATGCCATGGTGAGGGCATAGTTTGAGTTGTAGAATCCAACGGTTTCAAGTGATGCAGTGTTGTTGAGAAACGACTGAATGCCAAGAATCACAAGATGTCCGATCATCTCGCTGATTACAACACTGAGTCCCACGTTAAGCAGTATGTTTCCTTTCTTGAGTTTTGAAAAATGGAAATTTAATGTGTAGCGATGATAAATACATCCAAATGCCAATGTTGACATCATAACAGCGAATGCCAATGCCACTAAAGCACCTAATACACCATCTATACCCCAAATGTAGTATATTGGTATTGACACAACCAACCCCAATGCTACGTTCAAAACTGAAATCGTAGCAAGTTGTTTTAATTTGCGCAGTCCTGTCAAAACGGCTAACTCTCCACATGTAATAGTGCTAAAGCCGACTGCTGGAGCAAGTTTTACATAGCTCCATGTATGGTCATAGTTCCCAAAAGTAAAATATGAGATAGGTGAAGCGAATAGCATACACACGAGTATTCCTGCCAATGCAAGAATGAAAACCCATGAACGTAGCAGTTGTATTTGAAAGTTTATATCTTTCTGGAGTTTGTTACGCTCTTCGTCACTTGTCGAATTACTCCATTTTTCGTATGCTTGTGATATTCCACGTACTCCACTTAGGTCTAAACCTATATTTGTTGTGGTATGTAGAAGTTCGCGTGTTTCGTTGTATATGGAATTGAGTCCCACGCCACTTGGCCCGAGCAATACCGCTACACACTTTGTCCGGATAAGGTTTAGCAGAATATTAAGCCCATGTACTCCTCCAAATAGAGTGGCAGCTTTAAAAATATTTTTATAAGTCGTATTCAATTTTTAGATTGTGATTACCCATTGCTTATATACCGTGCCTCTACCTCCGAATCCTTCTTTCTGGGCTATGAGGTTCTCGTTGAGATATTTGCCGCCTTGTTCGTTGCTGTTGCCGAAGTCCATGTAGCGGTAGCCATCCTTTTGGTAGTCAGCCATCAGGGTGGTGTAGAGCAGGTCGAGCACTCCGTCTTGTTTGCCTTGTGGTGTGGCATGACCGTATTGTATGTGTATGCAGGTATTGTTTGCCACATACACCACACAGCCTCCCTCGGCTTTGCCGTCTTTGGTGACTAGGAAGAGTCGTATGTTTTCGGGAAAGCGTGAGTGGAGCAGCAGCATCTCTTGCAGGGTGTGTACAGGTTTTAGGCTGTATCTGTCCATCAGGTTTGCCTCCATGATGCGCCAGAACTGTTCGTAGTCTGTGCTTTCTTTTATTGTGTAGCCTGCCTCCTCAGCCTTTGTAACTCCACGTTTCCTGCGACGCTCTATTTCTGGATATATGGTGCAGCCGTTAAGCGGAATGGTGGTTGAGATGAGACAACTCTCCAATTTCGCTCCGCTGCGCCAGAGGGCGTATTCGTCCTCCTCTGAGGGACATTGGTGGTAGCATGTAGGCATCTGCTTGTAATACCACTCCTTAAAGCCGTTTTCCTTTAAGTATGCCTTTGTCGTAGAGAATATCTCCAGCACCTCCGCAGCCCTGCTTTTGGTTGATATTACCAGACCGCCGTAGGTCAGTCCCTGATGGCTATACAGAATGCCGTCTTTCTCATTGGCAGGGAGCAGGGCGATGAGCCTCTGTTTCTCGTCATAGAACATGAGCGAGTGGTCTGTGAAGCGATTACTGTGGTAGTCCATATATCCACGCAAAAAGAGGAAGGTTCCGTTTTTGGAATCTTCCACGAATCTGTCCCATTGCGGGGCATCACTTGCCGTATATCGCCTTAAACTCACCATAGTCTCTTATATACTCGCTCTCGTCATAATGATCAGAAGCCAGACACATGCACACAGACCCTGATGAGAAGTCCTCCAATGTTCGCCATATTCCAGGCACAATCAGCAGTCCCTCCCAAGGGTGGTTGAGCAATACCTCTTTCTTTTCAGCACCATTGTCGAGCACCACCTTAAACGAACCACTGACTGGGATGAGCAGTTGTCTCAGGCTCTTGTGGGCATGACCTCCACGACTCTCACCGCCAGGCACATCATATATCCAGTAGGCACGTTTTATTTCAAAAGGTACATCCATTGCCTGCTCAGCAACTGTCAGATTTCCCCTTGTCTTGTCTGCTATTTTTTTTAGCGTAATTATCTTGCAATCGTTCAGGTTGGTCATGTGTTGTAATTAAAGTTTCCGCAAAGGTACAAAAAAAAATGTAGAATGAAGAATGTAGAATGAAGAATTTGTTAAAAACTTTCAACTATGAACTATGAACTGTGAATTATGAACTATTTTTATTACCTTTGCACGTAATCCATGACCTATTGTGATGTCATATTGCCTTTGCCCCTCGACGGGCTGTTTACCTACTCTGTGCCAGCAGAGTGGGAGAGTGCTGTGCAACCTTTAGTGAGGGCGATAGTGCCATTCGGAATCACCAAAACCCATACGGCACTCATTGTGCGAGTGCATGAAGAACCACCACAAAAGGGCATTACCATCAAGCCCATCCAGTCTGTGCTCGACAAGGAACCTGTGTTGCTCCCTTCACAATACAAGCTGTGGCAATGGATAAGCAACTATTACATGTGTCCACTTGGCGACATATTGAGTGCAGCCTTGCCTTTGGGCATGAAAAAGGAAGAAGCCTATCGACCCCGTCTTGAGACATATATAAGGATAGGTGCCGACTATACCAGTCAGCAGTCTCTGCATAATGCCCTGAATATCCTTCGTCGTTCGCCTAAGCAGCTGGAGGTGTTTACCACCTATCTCTCGCTCTCAGGTCTTGATAGTGGTGCTATTACTCGAGAGATTACTCGAGAGGAACTCATCAATGCCAGTCACTCTTCTTCTCCTATCGTTAAGGCACTGGTGGATAAGGGTATGCTATCCCTCTATGATAAGGAAGTGGGACGACTGAATACCTCTGGCGAACCTCATCCCGAACGCATAAAACCCCTCTCTGAGGTGCAAAATAATGCGATGGAATCGCTGGTTTCTGCTTCTGGAGTGTCTCTCTTGCATGGTGTCACCTCATCTGGCAAGACAGAGATATACATCCACATGATACAAGAGGCGATAGACAGAGGCGAACAGGTGATGTATCTGTTGCCAGAGATAGCCTTGACAGTACAGATGACACAGAGGTTGCAACATGTGTTTGGCAATCGCTTAGGCATATACCATTCCAAGTATTCTGATGCAGAGCGAGTGGAGATATGGCAAAAACAACTCTCATCAGAGCCTTACGACGTGATTCTGGGTGCCCGTTCAGCAGTCTTTCTGCCTTATCAGCGACTGGGGCTGGTGATAATAGATGAAGAACATGAGACATCTTTCAAACAGCAAGACCCTGCCCCCCGTTATCATGCCCGTTCTGTGGCACTTATGATGGCTTCGTGGGCTAAGGCTCGTGTAGTTCTGGGCACAGCAACCCCTTCAGCAGAAAGCTATTATAATGCTCAGCAGGGCAAGTATCATCTGGTGGAACTCAAACAACGTTATCGCGACCTCAAACTGCCTCATATAAATGTAGTGAACACTCAGGACCTCAGGCGTCGTAAGATTATGCGAGGATTGCTCTCTCCACAGTTGGAACAGGCTGTATGTCAGGCACTTGAACGTGGCGAACAGGCTATTATCTTTCATAACCGTCGAGGCTATTCCAACATCATAGAGTGTCACCAATGCGGATGGAGTCCTCGATGCCCTCATTGTGATGTGTCGCTGACCTATCACAAGACTACCGACAGCCTTACCTGTCACTATTGCGGCTACACTATGAGGATGCCTCAGGGTTGTCCTGAGTGTGGCAACCAAGACCTCTACAATCGTGGCTCTGGTACAGAGAAGGTAGAGGATATTATTTGCTCAACATTCCCTAAGGCGAGAGTGGCTCGTATGGATCTCGACACCACTCGCACTCTTGGTGCCTATCAGCGCATTATTGCTGAGTTTTCGAGTGGTAAGACCAATCTGCTCATAGGTACTCAGATGGTTACCAAGGGTCTTGATTTCGATAATGTCTCTGTGGTGGGTATTCTCTCTGCTGACACTATGCTCAACCAACCTGATTTTCGTGCCTACGAACATGCTTTCATGATGATGACTCAGGTGGCTGGCAGGGCTGGCAGAAAGGGTAAGCAAGGTCAGGTGATACTGCAGACAGCTCGCCCTGATTTGCCTGTTGTCCGTCATATAGTGTCAGGCAACTTCGAGGCATTCTTTAATTCTTTGATGAAAGAACGTCGCCTGTTCCGCTATCCTCCCTTTACCAGACTCATCTATATCTATCTGAAACACAAAGACGACAATATTGTCAATACAGCTTCCATAGAACTGGGCAGTCGCTTACGTCAGGTCTTTGCCGAGCGTGTGCTTGGTCCTGACAAACCCCCAGTAGCTCGAGTCAAGACGCTCAATATACGCAAAATAATACTGAAGTTGGAGAACACTCTCAGCATCTCATCCACTCGCTTGGCTATCCGCTCTGCAGTAGAAGGCATGATGCAAGACCCTCGCTATAAGTCCCTGCTGATTTATTACGATGTTGACCCAGAATGAATATAGGGAGGTCTTAGGGAGGTCTTAGGGAGGTCTTAGGGAGGTCTTAGGGATATCTCAACTTCCTACCTCCCTATGCTCAGCCCAGTATTCGTGCGGAGAGAGGAGGAATTAGGGAGGTTGACCACGAAAAACTCCAAGTTTTTCGTGAAATTAGAAATCTATAAATTAGAAATTAGTAATTATTTCCTCTTTTTGTAAAAGCATTACTTCTATCTGCAGAAGCAATGCTTCTATCTGCAGAAGGGCTGCCTCTGCGTGCAGAAGCATAGCCTCTGCCTAACCTCACTAAAACTCCTCTCATCCCAGTGTTTATGGGGGGATTAGAATAGTGATCTGTCTTCTATATAGGTCACTATAAAGGTCACTACAGAGGTCACTATATAGGTCACTTTATAATAAAAGAATTATCATGTACATATAAGATGATTTAGTTCTTGTCCTCTTCCAGATAGTCCTTAGCATACTGGGCATAGTGGGCAGCATAGCTTTCAGCCTGGTTAGGGGCAGTCTTCTTAATGAATTTTGCTGGTACTCCACCCCAGATTTCGTGGTTGCCTACCTTTGTGCCACCGAGCACTAAGGCGCCTGCAGCTATGATGGCTCCCTCGCCTATGTCGGCTTTGTCGAGCACAGTGGCACCCATGCCTATCAGGCATCCCTTGCGCAGGGTGCAGGCATGAACGGTTGCATTATGACCTATGGTCACATCGTCCTCCATGATGGTTGGACCAGTGGTGTTGGTTACATGCACACAGGCACAGTCCTGCACGTTACACCTATTGCCCATAGTGATAGGAGCCACATCGCCGCGTACCACGGCGCTGAACCATACTGAACACTCATCACCCATAGTGACCTCGCCCACCACAGCAGCTGTTTCGCTGAAGTAGCAGTCCTTGCCCCATTTGGGACTCTTTCCGTAAGCTGATTTTATTATTGCCATATGTGAAAATGAAGAATAAAGAATTAACTAAGAACTGTAATGTGCTATGCTCCACGCATATCCATGTTCCTTATTTATTCCGCTTTCGAGTGTTACACCCTTCATGCGCTCTGAGACCAGACAGTTCTTTAGGTCGTCAGTGATGCCCTCGCCAGTGAGTTTGAGCAGAGCCTCTTTCCTGGTCCAGAGCTGGGTGAAGGTAGCATCCACATCGTCAGATGCGGCTATCTGCCTGAGTTCGTCGTCATTCATGCAGTATTCAGCCAGAGAGGGCTTGTATCGCTCAAGGCACTCCACATCTATGCCCACCTCGCCTTCGTCGCTGATGATGCAGGCGACTGCCTGTTTGCAATGACTGAGGTTGAAGAAAAAGGGGGCAGGAATGGGGGAAACAGCAGGTTTTCCGTGCTCACCTTTTATAAAATCTGGTTTGAAGCCAGCCATCTGGCTAAGCAACCAGTAAGAGAGGGCACACTCCACTTGTCCCTGCCTGTGCTTGAAGCGCACAGCCTCCGCTCTTCGCCAATCAGGAAGTTGGGCAAAGATTTCCTCCAACTGCTGTTCGGAGAATTCGTCAGGGTGTATTATCTCATAGCGTATCATTGATATATGTTATGCAAAGGTAATAAAATTAGTTGGAAGTTGAAAATTTTTCGCAAATTCTTCATTCTTCATTCTTCGTTCTTCATTTTTTTTTGTACTTTTGCAGAGCAAAGCGAAATTTTCAATTCTCAATTTTCAATTTTCAATCTGAAAAATGGCTTACAACTTACTTAAAGGAAAGAAAGGCATCATCTTTGGTGCACTCAATGAGCAGTCAATTGCATGGAAAGTGGCAGAACGCGCAGTGGAGGAAGGCGCAGAGATAGTGCTCACAAACACAGCGGTTGCCATACGTATGGGAACTCTTGATGAACTGGCAAAGAAGACTAACGCTAAGGCAGTGATTCCTGCTGACGCTACAAGCGTGGAGGATCTGGAGAACCTCTTCAAGGAAGCTATTAAGGCTCTGGGTGGACAGATAGACTTTGTGCTCCACTCATGCGCTATGTCAGTGAATATGCGTAAGAAACGTACATATGACGACCTGGATTACGGATTTCTCGACAAGACTCTCGATATATCAGCCATCTCATTCCACAAGATGATTCAGGTGGCAAAGAAACTTGATGCTATTGCAGAATATGGAAGCATAGTGGCTTTGACCTATGTGGCAAGCCACCGTACATTCTTCGGATATAACGATATGGCTGACGCTAAGGCTCTGCTTGAGTCTATCACTCGCAGCTTCGGCTACATCTATGGACGTGAGAAGCATGTCAGAGTCAACTGTATCTCGCAGTCGCCTACACTTACTACTGCAGGTGGTGGCATAAAGGGCTTCGACGGTATGCTTGACTTTGCCGACCGTATGTCGCCTCTGGGTAATGCCAGCGCGGATGACTGTGCCGACTACTGCATGACGCTCTTCTCGGACCTGACCAAGAAGGTGACCATGCAGACGCTGTTCCATGATGGCGGCTTCTCTAACATGGGTATGTCGCTGAGAGGTATGACACAGTATAACAAGTCATTCATACCTGAGAATACTGATAAGGAAACTGGCAAGATAATCTACGGATAAAAGATGGGCGGTTTTTTTGGTACAATACAGAAAAAAAGATGTGTAGAAGAACTCTTCTACGGCATTGACTATCAGTCACACCTCGGTACCAAGCGCGGAGGTATGGCTACTTTCAGTAAAGAGACACAGGGTTTTAGACGCTCTATCCATAATCTGCAGAATGCCTATTTCCGTACTAAGTTTGAGGAAGAACTGCCTCGCTTCTTTGGTGAAAAGGGTATAGGCGTGATTAGCGATACTGACGCTCAGCCGTTGCTGATGAATTCTCACCTCGGACGCTTTGCACTCGTTACGGTAGCAAAGATAAACAATGCAGAGGAAGTGGCAGAGCACCTGTTGAAGGAGAATATGGTGCTCAGCGAGTTCTCGTCAGGCAGAATCAACCCTACCGAACTCGTGGGACTCCTTATAATAAAAGGTAAGGACTTTGTGGAGGGCATAGAGAATGTGTATAAGACCATCAAGGGTTCATGCTCTATGCTGATACTGACAGAGGATAGCATCATAGCCGCTCGCGACTTCTGGGGACGTACACCTATCGTGATAGGAAAGAAAGATGGTGCTATGGCTGCTACGTCTGAGTCAACAGCATTCCCTAATCTTGGTTATGAGATAAGCCACTACGTAGGACCAGGTGAGATAGTGAAACTGACGGCTGACGGCATGGAGACACTTCGTCCTGCTGAGCCTAATATGCAGGTTTGCTCTTTCCTCTGGATTTACTATGGTTTCCCAACATCTTTCTATGAGGGAAAGAATGTGGAGGAAATGCGCTACGAGACTGGCTACAAGATGGGACAGGAAGATGACACAGAGGTGGATAATGCTGGAGGCATACCAGACTCAGGTCTTGGTATGGCTACTGGATATGCTGCAGGTCATAAGGTGCCTTATCAGCGTTGCATATCAAAATATACTCCTACATGGCCTCGCTCATTCATGCCTGTCAATCAGGAGACACGAAACCTCGTGGCAAAGATGAAGCTGATACCAAACAAAGCTATGCTTGAGGGCAAGCGCTGCCTATTCTGCGACGATTCAATAGTTCGTGGTACGCAATTGCGTGAGAATACCAAGATACTCAAGGAGTTAGGTGCCAAGGAGGCTCACATGCGTATAGCATGTCCACCATTGATATGGGGTTGTCCGTTTATCAATTTCTCTGCCTCAAAGAGTGATCTCGAACTTATAGCTCGCCGAGTGATAATGGATCTTGAGGGTGGTACAGGAAAGGTTACCACACTCGCTGAGGCTGACACAGCTCAGAATACCAGCATACCAGAAGAGCGTTTGCATCAGTATGCTAAGACTGATTCGCCTGAATACAAGGCTATGGTGGCTGAGATAGCGAAGCGTCTTAACCTCGACTCTTTGAAATTCTCTAAGTTGGAGACCATCATCGAGGCTATCGGACTTCCTAAGTGTAAGGTGTGTACCCACTGCTTTGACGGTTCTTCAGCATACACAATAAAGTAGTATTACCCAAAGAGTAGGGTATATTCTTTTTCAAACATCGGAGTAAAGACATTTGCTCCGATGTTTTGTTTTATCTCGTCAACACTCCAGAAGCGTCCTCCTTGTGTCTCTGTCTCGCTTGGTGATAGTTCGCCGTCATAAATAGTGGTGAACACATACACAAGTTCCTTCTCTATCGGACTGTCATAAATGTATTTCTTTATCAGCTTTGGCTCATAATTGCCCGGGGCGAGTCCTATCTCTTCGTTCACCTCTCTATACAGAGCCTCCATCACAGTCTCACCATAGTCTATATGTCCTCCAGTGGTAGTGTCCCACTTGTCTGGCTGCACCTTTTTCCATTTTGAGCGATGTTGCAGATATAGTTCGCCTTTGCTATTGAATACATGCAGATGAACCACAGGATGCAGTTTCATGGTGCCATCATGTGCTTCGTCGCGTGTCATGCTTCCCTTTACCTCTCCGTTCTCATCCACTATGGGGAAGAGCTCGCTTGAAAGGTCTTGCATTACTAGCGTTCTGTTCTTACTGGCAGTGCCCTTTTGTGTGTGATATGTAGTTACGTTTTCTTCTATGTTCATACGCGTACATTATTATATATATTATATATAGATAAGCTTTGCAAAGGTACACAAATTATCTCAGTCGACCAAATCGAAAAATGCCGCTTTTAGCGCTGTGTGCGTACACAGTAGTTGATAAATATCAATTTTATAATATTTTTCGTTATGTTTTTATCAAAATTGTTTGCGCACACAATTATTTCGTCGTACCTTTGCATCGTCAAAAGGAAATAAAACACCTTGCGACTATCAAAAAGCAAAGATTGTTTAGGTTAGTAGAAATTATAGATTTAGGTTTAGCAGAGTTATTAAGGTAAAAGATTGTAGAAAGAAGGATAACAGTTGACATAGTCCGAAGGGCAAGGGAAAGGGTCAGTGGACCTCCCTACCCGAAAGACAGTCAAAGAGCTGAAAAGAGCAATAACACTCGGAAGGCTCATTTTTGAAAGAAATATTGTTTAGGTTAGTAGATATATAATAGATTTAGGTTTTAGTTATTAGGTTAGAAAGATTGTTTAACTCTTGGATAACAAAGAAACATCGCGAGATGGTTCTTATTTTTTAGAAGAGATTTAGTTAAACATACTTTAAATGCTCCAATAGTCGTGAGACTCTTGGAGCATTTTTCATTTTATAAACTTTCCTGATGTCTTTACTGGAATGTCTTCTTCTGCAATACGAAGTTGGTGCCCAGATATTTCTCTTTCACTATCTGGTTGGCAGCAAGTTCGTCAGGAGTGCCGTGAAAAAGTATTCGTCCTTCAAACAACAAATAGGCACGATCAGTAATGTTGAGCGTTTCATGCACATTGTGGTCTGTTATCAGGATGCCGATGTTGCGATGCTTCAGGTGCCAGACAACCTTTTGTATCTCCTCAACGGCTATAGGGTCAACACCAGCAAAGGGTTCGTCAAGCATGATGAACTTTGGTTCTATTGCAAGGCAACGAGCAATCTCTGTTCTGCGTCGTTCACCACCTGAGAGGCGGTCGCCCAGGTTCTTACGCACTTTCTGCAATGAGAATTCGTTGATGAGGCTTTCCAGCTTTTCATCACGATAGGCTTTTGGCTTGCCCGTCATTTCAAGAACAGACATGATATTGTCCTCAACAGACATCTTGCGGAACACGCTTGCCTCCTGTGGCAAATACCCCACACCATTGCGTGCATGTTCATAAACAGCCATAGAGGTTATCTCTCTATCGTCGATATACACATGACCTGCGTTAGGTACCACCAAACCTGTGGTCATATAAAAAGAGGTGGTCTTGCCTGCACCGTTTGGTCCCAGCAAACCGACTATCTCGCCTTGCTTTACGCTAAACGACACATCGTTAACCACAGTTCTCTTGCCGTAGATCTTTACCAGTCCTTCGCTTCTGAGTTCTGACATCCTTTAGAAATAAATTAAGATTTACGAATTTTTGCGACTGCCTCATTATATTCTTCTACCAGTCGCGCCATAATAACGCTGACAGGCTCAATGGTCTTAATAGCACTCGCTATCTGACCTATCTCCATTTCGCCACCTTCAGTGTCACCATCGAAGATTCCTCGTCTTGTGGCTTTCTCTCCAAGAATCTCAAGCAGTTTGGGAACGTCAGCCCCCTTAGCCTCAGCTTCAGCCAGCTGGTTGTACAAACCGTTCTTGACCAGTCGTGATGGTGCCAGCTTCTTCAGGCATAGCATAGTGTCGCCTTCCTCCAGGCTGGTACATGCCTTCTTGAAATTCTCGTGGGCACTGCTTTCCTCACTCAAGGCAAAGAGTGTGCCTATCTGTACTCCCTCGGCTCCCAATATCTGGGCAGCAAGACAAGCCTCACCTGATGCTATACCGCCTGCTGCAATGAGGGGTAGGGTGGTGGCTTTTCTTACCTGTGGTATCAGACACATGGTTGTGGTTTCCTCCTTGCCATTGTGTCCACCAGCCTCAAAACCTTCTGCTACTACCACATCAACACCAGCATCCTCACATTTCTTGGCAAACTTGCTTGAACTTACCACGTGAGCAACTATCATACCTGCATCATGAAAACGCTGTGTGTATTTCTTGGGACTACCAGCAGAGGTGAAGATAATCTTGCATCCTTCCTCTATTATCATGTCGATGAGGGAGTCTATCTGTGGATACATCAATGGTAGGTTGATGCCCCAGGGTTTGTTTGTGGCAGCTTTTATCTTTTGTATATGTTCGCGCAGCAAATCCACACTCATCGTGCCAGCACCTATCAGTCCCAGTCCGCCTGCATTACTCACTGCTGCAGCAAGTTTCCATCCGCTACACCACGCCATACCACCAGCTATCACTGGTATCTCTATTCCGAATATTTCTTTTATTCTGTTGCTCATGTTCGTTTAGTTTATACTTCTCTGCAAAAGTACAAAGAATAATTTGATTTTACAAGAAAACACACAAAAAAAGGTTCGTCTCGTCACGAGATGAACCTTTTATTTATCCTTTTCTTTTATCGATGCTTTTCGTTACCTATTTTTTCCTATTGAGGTTGGAACTCGATGCAAAATTACAAATTGTGTGCGTACACACAAAGGGATTTCTGGATTTTATTTAAAAAATATCGTGTTTTTTGACGAATATCAATTATTTTTCTTTTATTTTTCACTTGTTTTTGTTAACTTTGCAAATGGTGAAACTACAAACAAAGGTTGAAATAAGAAAATCGTCTATAGAAATCAAACCAGCGGATAGGATTTTATTCGTGGGGTCTTGTTTTGCAGACAATATAGGTAAACGCTTCGTTGACAATAGGTTCAGGGCGTTGGCAAACCCTTATGGGGTGATGTATAACCCCGCAAGCATAAGGCATACTGTTGAAAGGATGGATAAAAATTTCGACATAGCAGTCTTCACCCTTGGCACCAACCATGTGTATAGATTAAAGGAGACAGGCGAGATAGTAGATAATTGCCAGAAACGTCCTCAAAGCCTTTTCAGTGAGGAAGAACTGACGGTGGATGAGTGCAAGAAGTATTTGGCTGAGGCAGTAGGTATGCTGAGAGAACGTAATGCAGAGGTGAGGGTGATCCTCACAGTTAGTCCAATCCGTTATGCGAAATATGGTTTTCACGGCAGTCAGTTGTCTAAGGCTGCACTCCAACTTGCCGCCGATGTTTTAACAAAGGAATATGATGGAGTGGAATATTTCCCTGCTTACGAGATAATGAACGATGAACTGCGCGACTACCGTTTCTACGAACCAGATATGCTTCACCCCTCATCCCAGGCTGTCGACTATATCTATGAGCAGTTTAAGACTATGTTTTTCAGTGCTGAAGCCTATAAGATGGAAGAAGAATGGCAACCCATACAAAGGGCGTTGAATCACCGTCCGTTTGATGCTGAGGGTGAAGAATACAAAACATTTCTTGCTAAGGCTCGTTCTGAGGAAGTTTCTTTTATGAAGAGATGGAAATTATAAAATTGTCTGCCATATCATCTACTAACGACTACCTTCTTGGTTTGAACACAGAAGAGGAGGTTTGCGTCAGAACCGACTATCAGTCGGCAGGCAAGGGCATGGGAACCAATACCTGGGAAAGCGAGGCAGGTAAGAATCTGTTATTCTCCATCTTGGTACATCCATCGTGGTTATCAGTTACCGAGCAATACCTTTTGTCTATGGCAGAGGCAATATCCATACATGATGTGCTGACGGAGATTCTCCGACCGATAATGGGTGAAGATGCTACAGACAAGCTGACTATCAAATGGCCTAACGACATATATTGGGAGGACAAAAAACTTAGTGGAACACGAATAGACGGCAACATAAAAGGTGGAGTGCTGCAAGACCTCATAATAGGTACAGGCATAAACGTAAACCAGCAACAGTTCTTCGGTGATGCCCCCAATCCTGTGTCACTTTATCAGATTACAGGCAAGGAACATGACAACGATGAAATCCTGAATAAAATATTGGAGTACTTTGCCAAATATCAGGATGCATTGAAGCAAGGCGACAAGGAAAAGATAGTGAGTGAGTATCACGAGCGGCTTTATAGACGAACGGGAATACACAGGTATGAAGATGAGAACGGTGCTTTTGATGCAGAAATCATCAGAGTGGATACCAATGGCATAATGGCGCTTAGACGCACAGACGGAACACTGTCTGAGTATGAGTTTAAGGAGGTGAGATTCGTGATATCGTAATAACATAATATCGACATATCGAAATAACGAAAGATTATAAATCAATAACAAAAATCGTAAAGGACTATGAAATTTAAGAGAATTTTGCTGAAGCTTTCAGGTGAGAGTCTTCAGGGTGAACAAGGGTACGGCATAGACGTTAACCGATTGAATGACTATGCTCGTCAGATAAAAGAGATAGCCGATATGGGTGTAGAGATAGGCATCGTGATTGGTGGTGGCAATATCTTTCGCGGTTTGTCTGGTGCAGGCAAGGGTTTTGACCGTGTGAAAGGCGACCAGATGGGTATGTGTGCAACGGTTATCAATTCTCTCGGTCTCTCGTCAGCTCTTGAGGCTATAGGTCAGAAGACTAAGGTGCTTACGGCTATACGTATGGAACCTATAGGCGAGTTTTATAACAAGTGGAAGGCAATAGAGGCTATGAAGCAGGGACAGGTGGTTATTATGTCTGCAGGCACGGGTAATCCTTACTTCACCACAGACACAGGTTCGTCACTTCGTGGCATCGAGATAGAGGCCGATGTAATGCTGAAGGGCACTCGTGTGGATGGTGTATATACTGCCGACCCAGAGAAAGACCCTACCGCCACTAAGTTTCATGATATTACTTATCAGGAAGTGATAGCTAAAGGACTGAAAGTGATGGATGTTACAGCTACAGCTATGTGTATGCAGAACAACCTGCCTATCTACGTGTTCAATATGGATATAGTAGGCAATCTGAAGAAAGTGATGCAAGGCGAGGAAATCGGTACGCTGGTGCATAATTAGTTCAAGAGTTCCAAGATTTCACAAAGTTCCCCAAAAATCAAGAGTTATGGACAGAAGAGTATATGTACGCACACTGTTCCTTGTTCTGTGCAAGGCTGTGCACGACCTTTACCCTCAGGGTAGTATAAAGATATTATTCCCAGTAAGTAACGGCTATTATTGCGAGCCAGAGATAGGCGAGGTGGTAAGTCCTGATAATGTGGCTGCCATACGTCACAGAATGCGTGCACTGATAGATGCCGACCTACCTATCGAGATGCACAAGAAGCCGAAGGAAGAGGTACTTGAGATATTCAAGGATGATGAGTCTAAGGTACGACTGATGAGGGGTGTTGATACCGAGACCCTGCGTTATTGTTCACTTGTGGGCTACAACGATTCCTTCTATGGCGAGGTGCTGTCACATACTGGTGCCGTAAGCCTTTTCGGCCTTGAGATGTACATCAACGGTATGCTGCTCCGAATACCAGATGCCAACGACCCTACTAAGTTGGGCAAGTTTATTCGCCAAGATAAGATGTTCGACGTATTTATGGAGAGTCATTCGTGGCAGAAAAAGATGGGTCTGGGTAATATAGGCACCCTTAACCAAGCCATAGACGAGGGATACAGTTCACAGCTTATTACGATCTTTGAGGCTATGCAAGAAAAACACCTCTCTAAGATAGCTGACGATATCGCAAGTCGTGACGTGAAGGTGGTGATGATTGCAGGCCCGTCAAGTAGTGGTAAGACGACTACCTGCAAGCGTCTCAGTGTGCAGTTGGTTATCAATGGTATCTGGCCTAAACAGATATCTATGGATGATTACTATGTCGACCGTGAGAATACGCCGTTAGACGAGAATGGCGAGTATGATTTTGAGTCCCTACATGCTCTTAACCTCGAATTGTTTAATGAACATGTCAATGCCCTCATCAATGGAGAAGAGGTGGAGTTGCCTCGCTATAATTTTGCTACGGGTAAGAGTGAGAAGTCTGGTAAGAAACTCAAACTGGAAGAGAATGAGATACTAGTCATAGAAGGCATCCATGCCCTTAATCCGGAACTCACGTCCTCAATTCCGCAACGACAGATATTCCGTCTCTATGCTTCTGCACTCACTACCATAATGCTCGATGACCACAATTATGTCTCAACCACTGACAACCGTCTTATCCGTCGTATGGTGCGCGACCATAAATATCGCAACACCTCTGCCGAGCAGACGTTGGCTCGCTGGGCTTCTGTGCGTCGTGGTGAAGATAAGTGGATATTCCCATTCCAGGAAAATGCCGATGCCGTATTCAATACAGCCCTGTTGTTTGAACTCGCTGTGTTGAAGTCTCAGGCAGAATCCCTGCTGTTTGGTGTAAAGGAGGATTCCCCTCAGTATTCAGAGGCAAGGCGTCTGATACGTTTCCTGCGTCATATAGCGCCAATGTCTGAGGATCAGATACCATTCACCTCTCTGCTCAGGGAGTTCCTTGGTGGCAGTAGCTTTGAATATTAAATTAGGAATTATTTTACATAATTTTCAACTTTCAATTTTCAACTTTCAACTTTTCTTTGTACCTTTGCAGTTCAATAACAGGTAATAAATACAAATAAGAATATAAAGATGTCAAGTTTAAGATTCCAGATGGTTAGCCAGGCATTCCGCAAACATGCAGTGGAAGTGCCAGCTCCCACCGAGCGCCCCTCAGAGTTTTTTGCCAAGTATGTGTTTAATAAGGCAAAGATGCAGAAGTATCTGCCTAAGGACACATACGTGAAGATGATGGACGTGATAGACAATGGTGTGCCCCTTGACCGTGAGACGGCTGACGTCGTTGCCGATGGCATGAAGAAGTGGGCAATGGAGTTGGGCGTAACCCACTGTACTCACTGGTTTCAGCCTCTTACCGACACTACGGCAGAGAAACACGATGCCTTCGTAGAGCACGATGGCAATGGCGGTATGGTAGAGAAATTCTCTGGCAAATCACTCGTCCAGCAGGAACCTGACGCTTCCAGTTTCCCTTCTGGTGGCATACGCTCTACTTTTGAGGCACGAGGCTATTCTGCCTGGGATCCTACCAGTCCAGTGTTTGTCGTTGGCGACACACTGATGATACCTACCGTGTTTATCTCTTACACTGGCGAGGCACTCGACTACAAGACACCTTTGCTCAAATCTCTCCGTGCTGTCAACGAGGCAGCTACGGCAGTGGTACATTATTTCAACCCTGAGGTGAAGAAGGTAATCTCCAACCTTGGTTGGGAACAGGAGTATTTCCTCATCGACGAGGGCTTATATTCTGCACGTCCTGACCTTCTGCTCACTGGTCGTACGCTGATGGGACACTCTTCTGCTAAGGACCAACAGATGGACGACCACTATTTTGGTGCTATACCTGAGCGTGTGGCTGCCTTCATGAAAGACCTTGAGATACAGGCTCTCGAACTTGGCATTCCTTGTAAGACACGTCATAATGAGGTAGCGCCAAACCAGTTTGAGCTGGCGCCAATCTATGAAGAGATGAACCTCGCCATCGACCACAATATGCTTATTATGTCGCTCATGAAGAAGGTGGCACGTAAGCATGGTTTCCGTTGTCTCTTGCACGAGAAACCTTTTGATGGTGTCAATGGTTCAGGCAAGCACAACAACTGGTCTCTTGCCACTGATACAGGCATCCTGCTTCACGGTCCTGGCAAGGACGATGTCAGCAACCTGCGCTTTGTAACCTTCGTGGTAGAGACACTGATGGGTGTATATAAGCATAACGGACTCCTGAAGGCAAGTATAATGTCGGCTACCAATGCCCATCGTCTTGGAGGTCATGAGGCACCTCCTGTCATCGTAAGTTCATTCCTTGGTCGTCAGCTTACTGAGGTACTTGACCACCTTGAGAATTCTACTGATGATACCATAGCCATCAAGGGTAAGGCAGGACTGAAACTCGATATTCCTTCCATTCCTGAACTGCTTATCGACAATACCGACCGCAACCGCACCTCGCCATTCGCCTTCACGGGTAACCGCTTTGAGTTCCGTGCTCCAGGTAGTGAGGCTAACTGTGCTTCGGCTATGATAGCCCTCAACTCAGCTGTTGCTGAGGCTTTGGTAAGTTTTAAGCAGCGTGTTGATGCCCGCATCGCTGAGGGCAAGGATACCACAGCGGCTATTATCGCTACTCTGCGTGACGATATCAAGACCTGTAAGGATATACGCTTCGATGGCAATGGCTATAGCGATGAGTGGAAGCAGGAGGCTGCACGTCGTGGACTCGATGTCGAGACCTCTTGTCCAGTCATCTTCGACCGCTACCTTGACGAGGCGAGCATCCAGATGTTTGAGTCGCTCCATGTCATGTCGCGCAAGGAACTTGAGGCACGTAACGAGATAAAGTGGGAGACCTACACTAAGAAGGTGCAGATTGAGGCACGTATCTTTGGCGACCTCTCCATCAATCATATCATTCCTCAGGTGGTGGCTTATCAGACCAAGCTCGCTGAGAACGTGGCAGCCATGAAGTCTATCCTCCCA
>JAEEVS010000035.1:0-7132 GCA_016290975.1 Prevotella sp.
ACAACAGCTGATAGGAGAGAAGTATGCCCGACTGCGCATAGGCATTGGTAGCGAGTTTCAGCGAGGTGGACAAGTGGACTGGGTGCTCAGCAAGTTTAGCGATGAGGATAAGAAGGTCTTAGAGCCCCTGATTGACACCGCCTGCGAGATAATCAAGAGCTTTGTGCTGGCTGGCGTAGACCGTACGATGAATCAGTTTAATAAGAAATGATTAAATACTTAGGTTTTAGAATGTTATACTATGGATTGTAAACTCAAATATCAGGAGTCGGCACGCCTCGACAAATGGCTTTGGGCAAGCAGAATATTCAAGACTCGCTCCATAGCAGCCGATGCTTGCAAAAATGGCAGAGTGACCAAGGACGGGGTCACGATAAAACCATCACGGACGGTGAAAGTGGGGGAAGTAATAAGCGTCAAGAAACCACCCATCACCTATTCGTTCAAAATACTCAACGCTATAGAGAACCGCGTTGGTGCGAAACTCATAAGTGAGGTGTATGAGAATGTGACCGACCCTAAGCAGTATGAACTGCTCGAGATGTCGAGAATCTCAGGATTCATAGACCGCCAGAAAGGTACAGGCAGACCCACCAAGAAAGACCGTCGTGCTATGGATGCCTTCGTTGACCCGTTGATGTTCGGATGGGATGACGACGACGAGATGTTTGACGACGAAGATTGAGAAAAGCCCCTTACAGGGGCATTTTTTTATGCACATTTTCATGGAAATGAGTAAAAAGTTTTGCTATCTCAAAGAAATGTGTTACCTTTGCAGCCGTGAAAAATCAAAAGGAAGAATAAGAGCAAGATATAAAAACAACAATAAAGATTTTTAATTTTTTCTTAAACTAATGTCAACAATTACTATCATCGTTGCCGCTTTCGTCATTGGCTATTTCTTCATAGCCATAGAGAGCGTCACAAAAATCAACAAGGCAGCTATTGCCATTTTGATGTGTGTCGTTTGTTGGACCCTCCTCGCTCTGGGTCATGCCGACATGCTGGGTGTTTCATTGCCAGCTCACTGGGAACTCGGTGAGGCTATCGAGAAGAATCTCGGTGAGGCAGGTACTACTCTCTTCTTCCTTATGGGTGCTATGACAATCGTGGAGATTGTAGATCAGCACGGAGGTTTCAACTGGGTGCGCGGAGCTCTTGCTTCAAAGACCAAGCGCTCGCTGCTGTGGAAGATAGCCTTTATGACTGCTATCCTCTCAGCTGTGCTCGACAACCTCACCACTTCTATCGTGATGATTATGATTCTGCGTAAACTGGTGCAGGACAAGCAGGACCGTATGTGGTTTGCTGTCTGCGTGATTATCGCAGCTAACGCAGGTGGTGCATTCTCACCTATCGGCGACGTAACCACCATTATGCTCTGGAATGGTAAGATGATTACCGCTCTCGGCGTAATATCTGAGATTATCGTTCCTTCATTCATTGCCTTCATCGTGCCTACAGCAGTGATGCAGATGCACCTGAAAGGTGACCTCGTAGTACCAGAAGACAAGCGCGAGGCAGAGATAAGCTACATCACCCAGATGGAGCGTAAGCTTATTTTCGTGTTGGGTGTGGGCGGTCTGTGCTCTGTGCCAGTATTCCACTCACTTACTGAGTTGCCTCCATTCATGGGCATTCTGCTCGTTCTCTCTATACTCTGGACTGTGACGGAGATTATCTACCGTCGTCAGGAGGAGCATGACCCAATGGCAAAGCGTGTTACCAAGATGCTCACTCGCATAGATATGTCAACCATCCTCTTCTTCCTCGGCATCCTCCTGGCTGTGGCTACTCTCTCTGAGATCGGCGTACTCCGTGCTCTTGGCGAGTATCTGGATCAGGAAATCGGCAACCACTACCTCGTAACAGGTGCTATCGGTGTTCTCTCATCAATCGTTGACAATGTGCCTCTCGTAGCTGGCGCTATGAAGATGTATGTTATGGGTGCAGCAGGTACAGACTTCGGTGTTGATGGTATCTTCTGGCAGTTGCTTGCTTACTGTGCTGGTGTTGGTGGCTCTATGCTCATCATCGGTTCTGCAGCAGGTGTAGTAGTAATGGGTCTGGAGAAGATCACCTTCGGCTGGTATATGAAGAATGTCACATGGATAGCTTTCGTAGGCTATGTGGCAGGTATCGTATGCTACTGGCTCGAGAAGACATATATCTTCTAAATGGACGAACAGTTATTCTTTCTTATAAATGCCCACCACACGGAGTATTTTGACGCTTTCATGTGGATGATGAGCCAGAAGACGGTATGGATTCCGCTCTATGCAAGTCTGCTCTATGTGGTGTGGCGTAACTACTCATGGCGAGGGGTACTCACAGTACTCCTCGTCTTTGGTATCGGTATGCTGTTTACCGATTGGGGCAATGCCCACATCCTGCGTCCGTGGATAGGCAGACTGCGCCCCAGCAATCCTGACAACCCCATAGCCCCCATGGTGCACATAGTCTATGGCAGGCACGGCAACGGCTGCGGAATGCCCTCAGCCCATAGTGCCAATATGTGGTTGCTCACCTTCGTTATCAGCCACTGGCTCCGTTCGCGCTGGACGTATGTCAGCATGACCATCCTCACGCTCATCATCTGTTATTCGCGTGTATATCTGGGTTTTCATTATCCAGGTGACATATTCGGTGGCTTCGTTCTCGCCTGCCTGGTAACCTTAGGGTTGTCATACGTTTTCCGCAAGAATATGTGGAAGGTAACCCCACCAGAGAACGTTAGACAAGCGTGGCTTCCACCTGTTGTGATTATGCTCACCATACTGTCTTTCATGGTTTCGTCAATATTCATGGTGGCATAGGGTAATATCAAGATATTTCCCTTAAATTTGGATGTTTCAGGGAAAATGTGTAACTTTGCAAGTGATAAGTACGAAATAAAGGAATAATCAAATTAAATAATCGACAAGATAAAGTGAATATACTCGAACTTTCAGAACAAGAGATAGGACGCAGAGAGAGTCTGCAAGAGTTGCGCAACATGGGCATCGACCCATATCCTGCTGCGGAGTATGCTACCAACGCATTCTCTACAGACATAATAGAGAATTTTGAGGACCTGCCATTTGAGACTGACGAGAACGGTCAGCAGGTGAAGGACGAGGAGGGCAACCCTGTACGCGTGAAGGCTACTGAGGAGAACTCCCGTAACGTGGTAATTGCTGGCAGAATGATGTCACGACGCATCATGGGTAAGGCTGGCTTTGCTGAGATACAGGACTCTAAGGGTAGGGTACAGGTGTATGTGCAGAGAGACGAGTTGTGTCCTGGCGAGGATAAGGATTTATACAACAAGGTGTTTAAGAAACTCCTTGACATCGGCGATTTCATAGGCGTGAAGGGTTTCGTATTCCGTACTAAGACAGGCGAGATATCTGTCCGTGCTAAGGAACTGACCCTTCTGAGTAAGTCGCTCAAGCCACTGCCTATAGTGAAGTATAAGGATGGTGTGGCTTATGATAAGTTTGACGACCCAGAGTTGCGCTACCGTCAGCGTTATGTTGACCTCGTGGTGAACGAAGGTGTGAAAGAGACATTCCTGAAGCGTGCCACCATAATACGTACTCTGCGTAGCATCCTCGATAATGCTGGCTATACAGAGGTTGATACCCCTATATTGCAGAATATACCAGGAGGAGCGAGTGCTCGTCCGTTTATGACCCACTTCAATGCCCTTAATCAGGATATGTATATGCGTATCGCTACGGAGCTGTACCTGAAGCGCCTGATAGTAGGCGGTTTCGAGGGTGTCTATGAGATGGGCAAGAATTTCCGCAACGAGGGTATGGACAAGACCCACAACCCAGAGTTTACCTGTATGGAGCTCTACGTAAGCTATAAGGACCTCAATTGGGGTATGGGCTTTACGGAGAAGATGCTGGAGCAGATATGTACAGCCGTAAACGGTAAGCCTGAGGTGGAGATTGACGGCAAGGTGATATCATTCAAGGCTCCGTTCCGTCGTCTGCCTATTCTCGACGCTATCAAGGAGAAGACTGGCTACGACCTCTATCCTATGACAGAGGACGAGATACGCGAGGTGGCTAAGAAACTCGACATAGAGGTGGACGAGACAATGGGTAAGGGCAAGTTGATTGACGAGATATTCGGCGAGACCTGTGAGGGAACCTTCATTCAGCCTACCTTCATCACCGACTACCCAGTGGAGATGTCGCCTCTTACCAAGATGCACCGTTCTAAGCCTGGACTGACGGAGCGCTTCGAGCTGATGGTAAATGGCAAAGAGCTTGCTAATGCTTATTCCGAGCTGAACGACCCAATAGACCAGGAAGAGCGATTTGTGGAGCAGATGAAGCTTGCTGATAAGGGTGACGACGAGGCTATGATAATAGACCAGGACTTCCTGCGTGCCTTGCAGTATGGCATGCCTCCTACATTCGGCGTAGGCATAGGCATCGACCGTCTGGTGATGCTGCTGACAGGTAAGTTTGCTATTGGCGAGGTGATGCTCTTCCCACAGATGAAGCCTGAGGCTAAGACTCCACAAAGCAGCAAGGCTGAATGGGCTGAGATAGGCGTGAGCGAAGAGTGGGTGCCTGTACTCAGAAAGGCTGGCTTTAATATGGTGCAGAACATCAAGGACGAGAAGGCGCAGGGCTTGCAGCAGAAGATTGGCGAGATAGTAAAGAAATACAAACTCGACATGCAGAAGCCTTCTGTTGACGATATCCAAACTTGGATTGAGAAAGTTAATTGATAATTGACAATTGATAATTGAGATTAAGTGTTCGATTGTGGTAAAATAGCAGTAATAGGTGGTGGTAGCTGGGCAACAGCTATCGCCAAGATAATCCTTGACAGCACCCACCAGTTGGGGTGGTACATGCGCAGGGATGATCGCATAGCCGACTTCAAGCGCATGGGACACAATCCTGCTTACCTTACCTCTGTACACTTCAACCTCAACGAGATAGAGTTCACCTCAGACATTAACAAGATAGCTGAGGAATACGACACACTGGTGTTTGTCACTCCGTCGCCATACATGAAGAACCACCTTAAGAAACTCAAGGTGAGACTTCGTGAAAAGTTTGTCATTACAGCCATCAAGGGTATAGTGCCTGACGAGAACCTCTGCTGTTCGGAATATTTCCATGAGGTGCTCGATGTGCCTACTGACAACCTTGCCTGCATAGGTGGTCCGTCACATGCTGAGGAGGTGGCACTCGAACGTCTTACCTACCTCACCGTAGGCTGTTCAGACTTAGAGAAGGCGCAGGCTTTTGCAGATGTGCTTGCCAACAGATATGTGAAGACAAAGGTGTCTGACGATGTGATAGGCATAGAGTATGCTTCGGTATTGAAGAACGTATATGCCATAGCAGGCGGAATATGTTCAGGACTGAAGTATGGCGACAACTTCCATGCCGTGCTGATGTCAAACGCCCTGCAGGAGATGTCACGATTCTTGGAGAGCATACACCCCATAGAGCGCAGAATGGAAGACTCGGCTTATATGGGTGACCTGCTCGTTACGGGTTACTCCAACTTCTCCCGTAACCGTACTTTTGGCACTATGATAGGCAAGGGCTACTCTGTAAAGTCGGCACAGATAGAGATGGAGATGATAGCCGAGGGCTATTTCGGTACCAAGTGTATGAAGGAAATCAATCAGCACATGCACGTTAACATGCCTATACTTGATGCTGTATATAATATATTGTACGAGCGCATATCGCCACAGGTGGAGATAAAGCTGCTTACCGATTCGTTCAGATAATATTCACAAATAAGGTTATGATATGAAAGAAGTATTGAACCCTCAAATAGACCCAAAGAAGGTAAAGATTCTCGTTGTTGACGACATACCGCTCAACGTGCTTTTGGTAAAGAAGATGCTGCAGCCACTGGGCTTTGACACCAGCGAGGCTGAGGACGGCGTTGTGGCAATGGAGAAGATAGGTGCTGATAAACCAGACCTGATACTCCTTGACCTTATGATGCCGCGTATGGACGGTTTTGAGGTGCTCCGTCGTCTGCGCGCCAGCGACGACACCAAGTCTATACCTGTGATTATTCTTTCGGCGTTGAATTCTAACGACGATGTGGCAAAGGGTATATCGATGGGTGCTGAAGACTACATTACCAAGCCAATAATAATGGATCGCTTGCAAAGTAGTGTTATAAAGCAACTTAACAAGTTGTTTGAATAGAGCTATCTCTCTATTTCCAGTTTCATTTCGTCTTTAAACGAGGCAAACGACGGATAGGTCTCGGTAAGTTTCTGCAGGAATTCCTGCGGAGTGAGTCGTTTGGCTATTTCGTGTGGTTCTGCCAATCTCAGGGTAAGGTCGAGGTTGCCGTTATGCAGCCTTTGAGCCATGGTAACCTTGATGCGTGGCAGAATTTTTTGTATGTCGTTAAGCAGCAGGGTGTTTTCCACTATCACCTCGGCATGAGGCATTTCGGTTGTCTTGATGCTCGCATTCATCATGCGCTTGGCAAGAGCGTTGAACTGGCGGTTGCCCATCATTCTGTTGCACATAGAGAGCCATTCTCTGCGCAGGTCGTCGTCTGTGAAAGAGGAAGATTCGTTAGCAGCCTCGCCCAGCGAGAGGTCTTCCTTCTTCTTGTTATCCTCTTTTTTGAGCATCATATTGTGTAGAGATACTCCTATGCCTGAAAGTTTTATGCCTTTCTTAGGCGTATTATTAGGAGTATCTGGAGTAGTATCGCCAGTCTGTGAAGATGTGGCGTTGTCGTTAGCAGGCAAATCAGGGGTGGTTGAACGAGTTGTGTCAGCCTTGGCCACCTGTGCTGCCATTTTGGGCTGAGCCTCGTTCAACAGTTTCTTGAACAGGGATTTGAGTCTCTTACAGGGCATACGCCCCGAACTGGCTCCGTTGTCTTCCTGTGTTATCTGTGCCACCTGTATCAGGGTGAGTTCCACGAGCAGACGCTTGTTGCTGCTCTGTCTGTAGCCCAAGTCACACTGGTTGAGTATCTTCAGTGCCTGATACAGGAACTTAGGTTTGCAGCGCTTAGCCTGTTCAGCATACCTCTGGCGTGCTGAGTCGCTTGCCTCTATCAGTTCTGTGGTCTGTGGGTCGGTAGCCATGAGTACGTTTCTTACGTGTGAGGCAAGTCCGTTAACCAT
>JAEEVS010000036.1:0-46416 GCA_016290975.1 Prevotella sp.
CATGGTGCGGAGTGATGTACCAGAACCCTTTGGAGCCACCATGATCACGTCGATGTCCTTAGCAGGAACACAACCAGTGCGGTCGTTCCAAGTGATAGCGAAACCATGAGAGAAGTAGAGAGCCTTACCAGGAGTGAGGTACTTCTGGAGAGTAGGCCATACTGACATTACAGCTGCATCAGAGAGCAGACACATAACGATAGTACCCTTCTCGGCTGCCTCCTCGATAGAGAAAAGAGTCTCGCCTGGTACCCAACCGTCGTTCTTAGCCTTCTCGAAAGTCTTGCCCTGACGCTGACCAACGATTACGTTGAAACCGTTGTCGCGGAGGTTGCAAGCCTGACCTGGTCCCTGTACGCCATAACCAATAACTGCGATGGTCTCGTCCTTAAGGATTTCACGAGCCTTCTCGAGTGGGAATTCCTCACGTGTCATTACCTCTTCGATAACGCCACCAAAATTCATTTTTGCCATTTTGTTTGTTGTTTAAGTTTTTAATAAAATTAATATTACGATATTTCGTTATTTCGATAGCTTTATTTTTTCGCCTTGAAGCCCATCAGCACCCTTGAGAGTTCGGTCTCGTTGCCATCTGCCTCCATACGCGTAATGCGGAAGTAGTGTTGCTCACCGTCTGCCATGTGATAGATGCGCAGAGTATCTCCCCAGTGTCCTTCAGCCACATAGGCTATCTCAACACGCTTTACCTGATAGTTGCGAAGATAGTCGATAGGGAAGGTGTCCATCACGTGGTCGATGTACTTCATTGAGTTCAGGTGACAGTTTACGTCGAGATCATTATACATCACCTTGAACTCAGTGTAGTCTGTCATCGCAGGAGTTTTTACGCGCGATACATCTTTTATAGGGCATTCCTTTTCAGGATAGAGATAGTCAAGAATCTTGCCGTCGTGCATGGCGAGTATATCCTGTGGTTCGCGTGTCTGGGTGTCTATCATTGCCCAGATGCTCTTGGCATAGCCATACACTTTCTTTCCGTCCTCAGAGTAGATAGCCCAGTTACGCTTAGTAAAGAACTTCATTGCGTTTTCCACCCAAGTCTCGATGATGAACTTATCGTGCTCAACAGGAAGGTCTTCAAGTTCGATGGCAAGTCTTGACAACACCCATGTCTTGTTCTTCGTCCACAGGTAAGTCATTCCGAAATTGCGAGCAGTAGAGTGCATGTCGGAAGCATTCAGCAAGGCATTGCCGAGATGACCGATGCAGAGCTGCTTGGAGAAATCGCAATGGAAAGCATCTGCCGAGGTGTAGTAGAGTGGGGATGTCTTTGGGTCTTCAGTCATCATATTTCTTCTCCTCTTTCGTGTAGGAATTTGCTGACTTCTTCCTGACAACTGCGTGTAACGGCAATACGTCCTGAACGCGTGAACTGGAGCACACATTCAGGTGTCTTGCGCAATTCGTGGAAAAGTGTGAGAATGTCAGATGTAGTACCCTCACATACAGCGATGCAGAAAGTAGAGTTAACCTCAGTTATGCGTGCTGCAGAGTGACGTATGGCACGTGAGATATTAGGGTCAGCCATAACCTTATCGGTAGAAAGCTTGAAAAGTGCTACCTCAACATGGAATATGTCGGAACTGGTGTAGAAGTGTGCCTTTACCACATCAATCTTCTTCTCAATCTGCTTCACCACCTTTTTTATGGTTTCTTCATCGCTGAATGCAGTGATGGTGTATTTGTGTATGCCTTTGATAGAAGAAGGCGAAACGTTCAATGATTCGATATTGATCTGCCTGCGAGTGAACACGCCTGTTATCTGGTTGAGCATACCAGCCATGTTCTCGGTATATACCTGCAGAGTGTAAAGTGTATTATTGTTGTTATCGCTCATTTTATTTTGATAATCTATAGAATATTATAGTTTTAGCAATCTATGTTCAAAATCATTTCATCTACAGCCTTGCCTGGTGCTGTCATAGGCTCAACATTAGCATCAGGCTTAATGATTGTCTCAAGAAGGAACGGACCATCGGTGTCAAGCATCTCCTTAATGGCATCTTGCAGATCTGCACGCTCGGCGCAGCGACGGAATGCGATGCCGTATGCTTCTGCAATCTTGCCAAAGTCAGGATTAGTCATTGGGGTGAATGACTGCTTGTGGTTGAAGAACATGTCTTGCCACTGCCTTACGTTGCCCAGATAATTATTGTTGAGCAGAATCATCTTGACAGGAATCTGGTGCTCCATAATGGTACCAAACTCTTGTATCATCATCTGCAAACCACCATCACCCATGAAGCAGCATATAGTGCGTTCAGGAGCTCCGTATGTAGCGCCCATTGCAGCAGGCAGGCCGTAACCCATAGTACCCATGCCACCAGAGGTGATGATACTACGGTTCTTATGATATTTGAAGTAGCGTGCAGACATAAGCTGGTTCTGACCTACGTCGGTTACAAGTACAGACTCTGAGTTAGTTGCCTTGGCAACGGCATGTGCAACTTCACCCATGAGCAGCGGACCTTCCGTAGGTTTTGTTGCAGGAGTGATTACTTTCTCAATCTCTTTCTGGCGCAAAGGTTGGAAAGACTCTTTCCAGTCAGAGTGGTCTGCCTTGTTGACGAGGGCGGTAAGAGCAGGCAAAGACTGCTTACAATCTCCTATTACGGAAACGGTGGTCTTTACGCACTTGTCAATCTCGGAAGGGTCGATGTCGAGGTGTATAATCTTTGCTTGCTTAGCATAACGCTCAAGATTACCAGTTACACGGTCAGAGAAACGCATACCGATAGCTATCAGCACATCTGCCTCCTGCTCCTTCAGGTTTACGGAGTAAGAACCATGCATACCGAGCATACCCATATTGAGCTTGTGGTTAGAGGGTAGGGCAGAGAGTCCCATCAGAGTACGACCAGCAGGAATGTCGGCTTTCTCAAGGAAGATGCGAAGTTCTTCCTGTGCGTTGCCGAGTTCTACACCTTGACCTACGAGTGCCATAGGCTTTTTGGCATTATTGATAAGTTCAGCAGCGGCCTTGAGGTCTTCCTCTTTTGGTGTAGGATAAGGAACGTAGCTGCGTATAAAATCAACATTTGCAGGAACATAGTCGATTAACTCTGTCTGTGCATTCTTAGTGAAGTCGAGGACAACAGGACCTGGACGACCAGAACGCGCAATGAAGAAAGCACGGCTTACTGCCCATGCTACGTCTTTTGCAGAACGTATCTGGTAAGCCCACTTGGTTATAGGCTGTGCAACATCAACAAGGTCAACCTCCTGAAAAGCATCACTACCGAGTACACTGGTAGTAACCTGACCAGCAATGACAACGATAGGTGTAGAGTCCATCATGGCATCTGCAACACCAGTGAGAGTGTTAGTCACACCAGGACCAGAGGTAACGAGTGTTACACCCACCTTGCCACTTACGCGCGCATATCCTTCAGCAGCGTGTGCAGCAGCCTGTTCATGGCGTACCAGTATGTGGTCGAAGGCTTTCTTCTCACCACGTGTATAGTCGTAGAGGGAGTCGTATGTAGGCATTATGGCACCTCCAGGGTAGCCAAAGATGGTCTTTACGCCCTCAGCCTTTAGTGAAAGCATCAGTGCTTCTCCACCAGTAATCTTTTCCATTCTTTTCCTTTTTTATAGTTCCTGTAGCGTATGTGATAACTATAGTCCCTATAGAATATGTTTTGTATTTTTTTTAATCGATAATTCTTACACCACCCTTATCGGCAGAAGATACAGACTGTGCATACGCACGCAGAGCCTTGCTGATAACTCGGTTACGCTTTAGAGGCTGCTGTGGACGTGCAGCAAGTTCCTCATCAGAGAGTTTTACGTTAATAGAACGTGAAGGGATATCAATAACGATGATGTCGCCATCCTTGATCTTGCCGATATTACCACCGCTCGCAGCCTCAGGAGAGATGTGTCCGATAGACAGTCCTGATGTGCCACCAGAGAAACGTCCGTCAGTAATAAGGGCACACTCTTTACCCATGTGCATAGACTTGATGTATGAAGTAGGGTAGAGCATCTCCTGCATACCAGGACCACCCTTAGGACCTTCATGGGTGATGACTACACAGTCACCCTTCTTAACCTTGCCACCGAGAATGCCATCGCAGGCATCTTCCTGAGAATCAAACACTACTGCAGGACCCTCGAAATGCCATAACTCAGGTGCTACACCAGCAGTCTTTACTACACAACCATCCTGTGCGATGTTGCCAAAGAGTACTGCAAGTCCGCCATCCTTTGTGTATGCATGCTCAATGTCGCGGATACAACCATTAACTCGGTCTGTATCAAGACTTTCCCATTGAGCGTCTTGTGATCCCATAACATTAGAGAACTTACGTCCGGGTGCAGAGTGATAGATGCGTGAAGCCTCTGGGCCAATGGTGTCACCAGTAATAGAGTATTTCTTGATGTCTTCACCCAAAGTAGCACCATTTACGCGCTTGCAAGACAGGTCGAGCAGATTGCCTTTTGCCAATTCTCCGAGTATGCCGAGAATACCACCTGCACGATTCTCTTCCTGAATAGAATACTTCTGCCAGTTCGGAGCCAGTTTGCAGAGGAAAGGAACCTTGCGAGAAAGAGCGTCAATGTCTGACATCTTGAAGTCAACTTCGCCTTCCTGTGCAACAGCAAGGAGGTGGAGAACAGTGTTAGTAGATGCACCCATAGCGATGTCAAGAGTCATAGCGTTAAGGAAAGCCTGACGGGTAGCAATAGAACGAGGAAGAACAGATTCGTCGCCGTCCTCATAGTATGCGAAAGCATTCTTTACAATGAGTTTTGCTGCATCTTTAAAGAGCTGTACACGGTTTACGTGAGTTGCAAGTATTGAACCATTGCCAGGTAATGACAAACCGATAGCCTCAGTGAGTGAGTTCATAGAGTTGGCAGTGAACATACCAGAGCATGCTCCACATCCAGGACACGCACATTGTTCTATCTCCTTAAGTTCCTCGTCTGAAACTGTTGGGTCACCACCTTTAACCATGGCTGTGATAAGGTCTGCGTTCTCACCCTTATACTGACCAGCCTCCATAGGACCGCCAGAAACAAAGACAGCAGGAATGTTAAGACGCATTGCTGCCATCAGCATACCTGGTGTAACCTTATCGCAGTTAGAGATGCAAATCATAGCATCAGCCTTGTGAGCATTAACCATATACTCCACAGAGTCGGCAATTACATCGCGTGATGGCAAAGAGTAGAGCATGCCGTCATGTCCCATTGCAATACCATCATCTACAGCAATGGTATTGAATTCTGCTGCATAGCATCCAAGAGCCTCAATCTCCTTCTTTACAATCTGTCCGATTTCATGCAGATGGGTGTGACCAGGAACAAACTGTGTAAAAGAGTTGACTATAGCGATGATAGGCTTGCCAAACTGTTCGTGCTTCATTCCGTTAGCAACCCATAGAGCTCTTGCTCCTGCCATACGGCGACCTTCTGTGCAGACACTGCTGCGAAGTTTATTTTTCATAATGGTTTTGTTATTTTTATTAATCGTTTTCTTCGAGTTTGCTATTGCGTACATAATTTTATATGTACGTACACGCACGTGTGCGCGCAGATTGAATGCAAAATTACTCATTTTATGGTAATTAACCAAGAAAATGAGTAATTTTCTTTTGTGCTGTTATGAAATTATAACTAAAAATCTTTATTCTTCGTCTGCCTCGAGATTTTGAGGGTCTAATATGTGTAGTTGGAAAGCTCTCGTTACTAACCTTAACGCATTGACACTCTGCTTATGTCCATTAGGAAAGAGTTTTTGTATGAGGTCGGCTTGTCTTTTCTCAAGACTCTTAACGCCGAAAGGCATTCCTCGAAGACCTGTTATCTGTTCTTTGGTGTATCCTAATGCCAGATGACGTAAGAAACGTTCGTCATATTCGTCAATGCTATATCCGATGCTTGCCTCCTGTCTCAGCATCTCTCCTGATATGCTGTTCCTGAAATTGTTGACGATAACCTCCATTATAGGCTGGTTGAATACATACTTCTTTCCAGACATTACATTGATTACGTCTGTTCTGGTAAGCATTTCTCCAGTCTTAAGAATTATACCGTCTGCACCAGCATCAAGTACGTCCACCCAAAGTTTTTCGTTGAGTATCTCGCCAGTGAATACTAACACTTTTACATTCTTGTGCTCGGCTTTAGTGTTTCGGCAGAGTTCTACACCGATGGTAGTGCTACCTTGTAATCCCAAGTCAAGTAGAACCAGGTCAGGTTCAGCCGTCTTCATCAGTTTAAGATATTCAGCTTCTGTTTGTGCTGTACCTATAATCTCAGCTTCAGGCACTTCAGCCCGAAGCAGTCCTTCGGTGCCTTTCATCTCCAGTGGCACGTCTTCTACTATTACGACTTTGAAATTGTCCATTGTGCTAATGGTGTTTAGGATTGTTGTGATATACTGAATAACCAAAAAAGGTTACAAACGCTTAGTTAAACGAATGCAACCTTCTATCTTTTTTAATGCAATTCTCTATGAGATTTATTATCCCTTGAAGAATGCGTCAACTTCCTCATTACGAACCATGTGCTCGTCAAAGATGTAAGCGCCAGTCTTAGGGCTCTTTACCATCTTGATAACCTTTGTGTAAGCGCGACCGTCCGATGAGCCTTCATGGAGGGTAGCGACCGCTTTCTTAGCCATAGTTAATTATTTGAATTTAAAATGTTAATCCTTGAAACGCAATTACTTGATCTCCTTATGAAGAGTCATCTTCTTGAGGATTGGGTTATACTTCATCAACTCAAGACGCTCAGGAGTGTTCTTACGGTTCTTTGTTGTAATATAACGGCTTGTACCTGGCAAACCGCTGTTCTTTATCTCGGTGCACTCCAGAATTACCTGTACACGATTACCTTTTGCTTTCTTTGCCATGGTGCTTATTCTCCTATTACTTTAATATCTTTCCAATCTACGTAGCCTTTTGCTACAGCCTGCTTAAGGGCTGCATCAAGACCAACTTTGTTGATCATACGCAGGCCAGCAGCAGAAATCTTGAGGCTGATCCAGCAGTCCTCCTCTACATAGAAGAACTTCTTAGAGAAGAGGTTCACATCGAAGCTGCGCTTTGTGCGGTGCTTAGAGTGAGAAACATTGTTACCGATCATTGCCTTCTTGCCGGTGATTTGACAAACTTTAGACATCTCTATCTTTTACTTTTTTAAGATCGTTAAGTGATACTTATTCCAAACAGTGTGCAAAGGTACTACTTTTTTCCGAATTGACCAAAGATTACATTTTAGACAATCCGATTTTAAAGTTTTTTAATAATTTAAATCAAGTTTCTCAAGGCAAATTATAGAAGTACAATGCCGTTTTCAGTTATTTCTATAAGGTGGCGCTTATATAAATTGCCTATTGCCTGTTTGTATGTACGTTTGCTCACGCCAAACTGTGCCTTAATCTCTTCTGCTGAACTTTTGTCGCCAAGCCAGCATCGTCCACCTCGTGATTCGAGATATTTTAGCAGTTTGGCTGAGAAATCGGTAGTATGCTCGCGTCCACTTTTCTGTAAAGCACAGTCAACCTTGCCATCTGGGCGTATATTAGAAATGAAGCCACGCACCTTGTCGCCTGTATGCAGTTGTGTAAACACTTGAGAGTCATATAGTAACCCCGCATATTTGTTGTCAATGATGACTTTAAAGCCTAAGTCGGTCTTTTGCCATACAAGCAAGTCTACTTCTTGACCAAGTGTGTAATCTGCAGGCAGGGGTTCTATGAATTTCTCCACCTTAGCTGAAGCCATAATGCGATAGCTTTCTTCATCTATATGCACGTGTACAATATATGATTGTCCTTGCTGCATCCTGCGCTTTTGTTCGCGGAACGGACAAAAGAGGTCTTTCATCAGTCCCCAGTCAAGGAAGGCTCCGAATTCGTTGACCCATGCCACTTCAAGATAAGCAAAATCGCCAACCATAGCCTTTGGCTCTTGCGTAGTGGCTACAAGCCTTTCCTCATTATCAAGATACAGGAACACCTCTATTTCGTCACCAACTTCAAGGTCTTCAGGCACATAACGTTCAGGCAAAAGAATGTTGCCTTCATAGCCACCACCCTCAAGGTACATGCCGAAATCTACCTTCCACGCAGCTTTCAGCGTATTTTTCTGTCCTAATTTCAAATGTGCCATAAGTCTATAATTCTTCTGTGTTAGGTAAACTTATTGTACCATCAACAATATGTATGGTTCTGTCAGTCAGTTTTGACAATTCCTCATCGTGAGTGACTATTACAAAGGTCTGACCAAATTTGTCTCTGAGGTCAAAGAAAAGTTGGTGCAGTTCTTTTTTGTTTTGTGAATCCAGTGAACCTGATGGCTCATCGGCAAATACTACTGCAGGACTGTTAATAAGTGCTCTCGCAACAGCTATACGTTGTTTTTCTCCACCCGATAGTTCTGCGGGTTTATGGTTGGCTCTATCACTTAGGTTAAGGAAGGAGAGCAACTCTTTAGCGCGTTTCTTTGCCTCACTTTTTTTTGTTCCTGCAATAAGGGCTGGAATGAGGATGTTCTCCTCAGCAGTGAATTCAGGCAGCAACTGATGAAACTGGAAAATAAATCCAATGTTTTTGTTGCGGAAGTCAGCCAACTTGTTGGATGATAAATTGTTGATATCAATGTCGTTAATGCGTATTGTTCCGCTATCGGCTTTATCGAGTGTACCCATTATTTGTAGTAAGGTGGTTTTGCCAGCACCACTTGGTCCGACAATACTTACCACTTCTCCTTTGTCAATGTGTAAATCTATTCCTTTCAGCACTTGTAGTTTGCCGAAAGATTTTGATATGTTCTTTACGTCTATCATATTGGTGTGCAAAATTAAGAATATTTTCTTAATTGACCAAATTATTTGTTTGTTTGAACGTTTTTTCGTACCTTTGCAATCGTTTGTGCAATAAATAGAACATAAATCACGTTATACTTGAAAAATATAAACCATAGAAATGAAAAGAATTCTTCTTATAGCCTTAGTGACATTGATTAGTTTTAATGGTGCAATAGCCCAGTCAATGTCTGACTCGCAAATAATCTCTTTTATTCAGAAAGAACAGAAAAAAGGCACTTCGCAGTCCCAGATTGTAACCAAGTTGATGCAGAAGGGTGTCAGTGTTACGAGGTTGCAGAAACTGCGTCGCACCTACCAGAATATGGGTAAATCATCTATGGCACCGACCAGAAGTTCTGAGGTTGCTGAAGATTCTGACCGTTCTCGTAATGCCAATGCTTCTTCACAACGTGGTGGAGTGGTTGGTAATGAGAATAGTATGGGATTAAATGAGCTTTATGGGGGCACATCAAGCAGAATTAGCGAAGGCTATAGTGAAGAAGAAGAGATGGCAAGTGTGCTTAATGACTTTATGCCAGACTCATTGTCATATAAGGAAAAGTTGCTTGAGGAGAAGATAAAAAATCGCAAGAAGGTTTTCGGACGTGATATATTCAATAATAAGAACCTGTCCTTCGAACCAAACATGAATATTGCTACACCACACAACTATGTGTTAGGACCTGGTGATGCAGTATTTGTAGATATATATGGAGCATCACAGAAGAGTGTACAGGCAACAGTCACACCTGATGGTTTCATAAATATCGACGGCTTTGGTCCTGTTCAGGTAAGCGGACTTACTGTCAGTCAGGCAAATGCTCGCCTGCGCTCTACGCTTGGTTCGCGTTACTCTTCCTCAAGCATCAAACTAACAGTAGGACAGACACGCACCATAATGGTTAACGTGATGGGTGAGGTGAAAGCTCCAGGCACATATACTCTCTCGGCTTTTGCAAGTGTGTTCCATGCCCTTTATATGGCAGGTGGTACCAGCGAGATAGGTACTTTGCGTAATATAAAAGTGTATCGTGCAGGACGACTGGTTTCAAATGTGGATATTTATGATTACATTCTCAATGGCAAACTGACAGGAAATGTCCGTCTTGCTGATAATGATGTTATCGTAGTAGGCACTTATGACTGTTTGGTTAATATCACAGGTAAGGTGAAGCGTCCTATGTATTATGAGATGAAGAAGACTGAAAGCGTGCAGACTCTTCTCAAGTATGCAGGTGGCTTCACAGGTGATGCCTACACCAAGAGTGTACGTCTCGTTCGTAAGAATGGTAAGGAATATGGTGTATTTAACGTAACAGAATTTGATATGGCTTCATTCCGTGTCAGCGATGAAGACTCTGTAAGTGTTGATTCTATCCTTCCTCGTTATGCAAATACCATAGAACTTAAGGGAGCAGTCTTCCGTCCAGGACTATATCAGTTAGGTGGAGAGGTGACAACGGTTAAGGGACTTATAGAGGTGGCAGACGGATTACGTGAGGATGCTTTCACCCAGCATGCTGTTATGCATCGTTTGAAGGCAGATCGTACACTTGAGGTCATTTCTATAGATATTCAGGGCGTTATGGATGGAACACAGCCTGATATTCCTTTGTGTAATGAGGATGTACTCTTCATTCCTTCACGTAAAGACTTGACAGATGAACGCAAACTGAAGATTTATGGTGAGGTGTATTATCCAGGTACCTATCAGTATGCTGATGGTATGACGGTAGAAGACTTCGTACTTCAGGCTGGCGGACTGAAAAATGGTGCATCCAATAAGGTTAGGGTTAACAGACGCATTCTCTCTCAGGTTAATGAGGGTGCTTCAGGTCAGGAGGCTCGTTCACAATCCTTTGAGATGACCTTGGTAAACGGTTTTGTAGTTGAGGGTCAACCAGGTTTCAAACTTCAGCCTTTCGATGAGGTATATGTAACCAAAGCACCTGGATATACTGAACAGTCTAATGTCCAGGTTGAGGGTGAAGTGGTTTCAGAAGGTTATTATGGTATCGTTAAGGATCAGACACGCGTAAGCGATGTTCTTAAGATGGCTGGCGGTCTGACTCCACGTGCAGCTACTAACGGCACTTATGTATTACGCAAGATGAATGAAGAAGAACTTCGCCGTCGTGCCAACACACTTATCACTAATCGTGCAGATCGTGCCCATACCTACGCTACAACTACTTCTACAGGTGCAGATGAGAAATATCTCTTCGCTGACTCTCTCTTGCAAGAAAAATATACTCATGAGGATATTTATCGAGTAGCTGTAAATCTGCAGTCAGCACTGAAGAATCCTGGTGGCGTTGATGATCTTGTGTTACGTGACGGTGATCGTGTGATAGTTGAAGAGATTAACAATACTGTCAGAATAACAGGTGCTGTACCATACGAGAATACAGTTCCTTATGTCAAGGGCAAGAGCGCAAAATACTTTATGCAACAAGGTGGCGCACGTGGTCGTGCTAACCGCAAATGGGCTTATATAGTCTATCAGAATGGTAGTGCCCAGATGATTAAGGATGGTGCGAAGGTTGAACCTGGATGCTCTATAGTATTACCAGAACGTCATACAACAGTAGATCCTACAAAGACTTCAATGTGGGTTGGCATAGGTTCTACGATTGCAACAATGGCTGCAGTAGTAGTATCGGCAATAAGGAAATAATGTCAAATATATATAAACGAAAAACTATGGCTAAAACTTTAGTCATAGTTTTTTTATGTCGTAAGGATAGACTTTTATTTCTCTATCAAGGCAACGGCATAAGCACTGATGCCTTCCTTTCTTCCTGTGAACCCAAGCTTCTCTGTTGTCGTGGCTTTGATGCTTACGTTGTCAGGGTCGGTATCCATAACTTTTGCCAGGCATTCACGCATTTTCTCTATATATGGGTTCAGTTTAGGTTGTTCAGCACATACCGTACAGTCTATATTGCCCAGTTTGTAGCCTTTAGTGGATATAAGGGCAATAGTTTTCTTCAACAGAATTTTAGAGTCTATGCCGTCTGTTTCCGCTGCAGTGTCAGGAAAGTGATAGCCTATGTCACGCATGTTTGCTGCTCCAAGCAGGGCATCGCATATAGCGTGAATCAGAACGTCGGCATCGCTATGACCTAACAAACCATGAGTGTGTTCTATCTTTATGCCTCCAAGCCAGAGGTCGCGTCCCTCAACTAACTGGTGGACGTCATATCCCATTCCTACTCGTATCATATCAGATATAAATCTTTACCTTATTTATTATTATAGTACAAATCTTATGTATCAGCCATGCTATTGGCAGTGAAATTGCCAGGGTAAGGAAGAATGAAGGCCAATATCCCCAGTGCTGTCGCTCTATGGGTTTTAGTATAAACTCCACATGTACTAGGTAAATTTCAAGTGAGAATCCACCCACCCAACTGAAGAACTTGTTGACAAACGATAGTTTGCCTTCTGCCATTGCGTCAAAAGCCTTAGCCATAATAAGTATGGTTGTCATAGCCAATACTATGTACAGCATCCTCTCCGTGTAGAGTGGGAACTTGCCGTGACGATACTGCTCCAGCCATACGCATGACCACAGACTTAGAGCAAAGAAGAAGGCTATCATCCACCATGTGCGTTTGTTCAGGGTTACGCCTTGCTTAACGGCTTCAGCACAGTTCAGTCCCAACATAAATATAGGTATGCGACTCCAGAATATCTCGATATGTCCAACAGCCTTGTGCACGGGCACTACATACATCATAATGATGCACCACATCAGTGGTAGCACGAGCAACCATTGAAATATGCGGTCTTTGCGTAGCAGTTGCATGTAGAGTGGGGCAAAGAGATACATCATCATCGTGGCTGGCACATACCAGAATGTCAGTTCGTCATGTAGCCAGAAGTCCCAGTTGATGAGGATGTCGCCAGCAAGGTCTATGTAGCTGTTCAAGGTAGCATCACCAGTGCCTCCGAAGGGTAGGGCATAGCTTGCTCTTCCCACGTGGAAATGGCTTAGGTAGAAGTATCCTGCTATGATCAGCCACGCAGGGTATATGCGCAAAGCTCTGTTCATATAGAACTTTCCGTAGAGCTGTTGTTTGCTCCATGAATACCACAGTCCGATGCCAGAGAGGAAGAAGAAGATGTCAACACCCAGATTGCCCATGCGTCTCAGTCCGAACCAGGGACTCGTCTTTGACAGCGACACATGGAAAAGCATCACGATAATGATGGCAAAGCCCATCAACTCTCCACGATATTTGGAGATGTTTCCTAATTGTATGTTTGATATACTCATGGTACAAAAGTACATATTTTTTTTCAAATTCATAATCTTTTAATCTGATTATTTTTTGTTTTCAGAAAAATTGCCTAATTTTGCATGTGTTATGCCGATATTGTTAAAACCGATAGCCACAAGGTTTTTCCTGTTCATGTACCTGCTTGGTATTGTGAGCAGTATTGTCACCATTCCTAATTGGAAAGGTGCTCAGATGTACGAGAACGCTCCTTGGGAGTTGTTTTTGGATGTCTATCTGTTGTCGGCATTGGTTTGTTTCATTCCTGAACGCATTAGGAGGTTTAGGCTCCGCCTTTTGGTCAAGGCTGTGATATACTGCTTCCTCTATCCACTCTATGTGATAGACACGTTCTGCTTTGTTAAGTTTGGTACTACGATAAACCCCTCCATGCTTCTGCTTGTGGGCGAAACCAATAGTAACGAGGCTACGGAGTTTTTTCAGAATTATCTTTCTCCTGACATTTTCCTCAGCGAGGTGGGCATAATACTGCTCGTTCCTCTTTGTCATCTTATTATGGTGCTGACATGCCGTATGCTGAAGTTTAAGATGCCAAAGATGAGGATGAAGAAATATGTAGCTTTGCTTATCGACATACTGATTGTTGCGGCTCTTGTTGCTTCGGCTTATTTTGGAGCATACGAGAACAAGGCTCTTTATCAGAAAACCATGTCGAAGCAGACGATAGGCGAGGTGGAGCACTCTTTGGCTTACAGACCTCATACTGAGATGTATCAGCCTCCTATGCGACTTGCCTTCTCTATTCGCAGCAACCAGTTGATTGCCCGTCAGTTGGATAATCTGATGGCTACGCTCGATAAGGCTGAGGTTGATTCCTGCGATATGAAGAGCACCAATATAGTGCTGATTATAGGCGAGAGCTTTAATAAGCGTCATGCCCAGCTCTATGGCTATGAAAAGAAGAATATGCCTAATCAGGTGAGACTTGAGAAAACAGGCTTGCTCACCAAACTCGATGATGCCATAGCACCTTGGAATCTTACCAGCTTTGTCTTCAAGCACCTTATGACCACCTATTGCGTGGGCGATACAGCCGACTGGTGCGACTATCCGCTTTTCTGCCAGATGTTCCGCAAGGCTGGCTATAAGGTTACATTCCTCACCAACCAGTTCCTACCTCAGGCTAAGGAGGCTGTCTATGATTTCTCAGGTGGTTTCTTTATAAATAATGAGAAACTCTCTGCTGAGCAGTTTGATGTGCGCAACGATAAGCTCCATGTCTTCGATGAGGGCTTGCTCAGTGATTATGATAACTTAAACGTTAACGATATCGTTAACGTTCAGCCAAACCTCTTCATCTTCCACCTTATGGGTCAGCATGTGAACTATCGCATCCGCTGTCCTAACTCCAAGAAGCGTTGGGGTGCTGACACCTATCCTAACGATATGGATATGCCAGCAAGGCGTCGTAAGATGATGGCTGATTACGATAATGCCGTGTGGTATAACGACTCGGTGGTCAACCAGATTGTTGAGCGTTTCAAGAAGCAGGATGCTGTTATCATCTATATGCCAGATCATGGTGAGGAAGTTTTCGGACCAGGAGCCCGTCACTTCTGCGGTCGAATGCACGATGCCGTCATCACCAAGCGCTTGGCTGATGAGGAGTTCCGAATTCCTATGTGGATATACTGCACTCCTAAATATCGCAGAAACCACCCTGAGGTGTTCAGAGCTATAAAGCGTGCCAAAGGCAAGAAGTATATGACTGATGCCACATCCCACCTGTTGCTCGGACTGGCTGGCATCCACAGCAAATACTACCGTCCTGAATATGACTTGCTCTCTCCTCAGTATAACGCTGACAGAAAGAGAATAATTAAGAATACCGTAGATTATGACACTATTAAGTAGAGAACAGTGTTCGGCAATGCGCGGCTTAGCCATTGTGGGCATCTTTATGCACAATTATCTCCATTGGTTAGGTCCTATGGTGAAGGAGAACGAGTATCAGTTCATACAGCATAATGTTGATCGTATGATGGTGGAACTCAGCAATCCTTCTGAGAACCTTATCTATCACCTGTTCTCTTTCTTTGGTCATTACGGAGTGCCCATTTTCCTCTTCCTCTCAGGTTATGGACTGGTAAAGAAATATGAAAACCAATCTCTGCCTGCGTTTAGCGGATTCGGAAGCGGAGCATTCTCCTTCGTTAAGCATCATTTCATGAAGCTTTTCCCTATGATGCTCTTAGGCTTTGTGGTCTTTGCTATGGTCGATTGGATTACGCCTGGTCATCATCATTGGTCGTGGACAGAACTGCTTGGTATGCTCACCATGACGGTCAATTTCTTTCCTGACCCCGACCATGCTATATGGCCTGGACCATACTGGTTCTTTGGTCTCATGATGCAGCTCTACATCATTTATCGTCTCATAATGTATAAGAGGCATTGGGGATGGACGATGGCATTGATAGTGATATGTACTATAGCTCAGGCATTTTGTTACGGCAATCCTGAGGGCAATACCCTCAACTGGTTGCGCTATAACTGTATTGGGGGCATGTTGCCATTCGGCTTAGGAGTGCTATTGGCTCGAGTAGAAAATGACAATCGCATGAAACCCTTCTACACCCGAGGCGCTATGCTGTTGATGCTGTTCCTCTCACCACTCTGTGTGATGCTCTTTTCGCTCAACTTCTGGCTCTGGCTCTTTGTACCAGTATTCATAGTGCTTCTTCATGTTTCCTTTGTCAAACTCCTGCCTAAGCTCTGCCTGCGACCTGTGATATGGCTTGGAGCACTTTCAGCAGCCATCTTCGTGGCACACCCTGTTACACGTAAGATATTCATCCCTATATCTCGTGGTGGCGACATACTCGACGGTTTGCTGCTCTATATCATCGCCACCCTCGTGCTTTCCATGATGTATAAACTGGTGATAAACCGTATAAATCATTAACTCCCTTTAACCCCTTATGATTTACAACCTCCTCAGACTTACCCGTCCTAACCAATGGATTAAGAACCTGTTCGTTTTCTTTCCAATATTCTTTGGAGAGAAGATGTTTGATATCCAGCTGATGTTCAATACGCTGGTGGCATTCTTTGCCTTTTCCTTTGCAGCCTCAAGCATATACTGCCTAAACGACATCATAGATGTTGACGACGACCGTCGCCATTCCGTCAAGTGCAATCGTCCTTTGGCAAGCGGCAAGATAAGCATCCCCTCAGCCTATGCCATAATGCTCCTGCTCTTAGCCCTGAGTATTGCGACCCTGTTTTTGATAGACAGCCAACCGCTTCGTCTCTCCACCATCATGGTCATAGTTATCTATTGGTTTATGCAGATAGGCTATTGCACCTATCTCAAGCGCTATGCCATTATTGATGTCTGCACCATCTCCATTGGTTTCATCCTCCGCATACAGGCAGGAGGTGCAGCAACAGGCATCGACGTCAGTCAGTGGCTCATCATGATGACCTTCCTGCTCACCCTGTTCCTGGGCATAGCCAAGCGTCGTGACGACGTGTTGCGTTTGGAGCGCACAGGCGTTCAAGCCCGCAATAACACTCGTCGCTACAACCTCACCTTTGTCAACGAGGCACTCACCATCACAGGCAGCGTAATGCTCGTCTGCTATATCATGTACACCGTAGATGATGATGTTGTTGCCCAGTTTAACTCGCCCTATATCTATCTCACAAGTATCTTCGTTATAATGGGATTGCTGCGTTACATGCAACTCGCCATAGTAGATGAAGACACAGGCGACCCCACCAAGGTGCTGCTTAAAGATCGCATCATTCAGAGCCTTGTGGTAGGGTGGTTGCTCGCGTTCCTTATATTAATATACGCGTAAAGGATAGAAACAAAAAACAGGTCTGTGATTCTTTCACAGACCTATTTATTTATAATCAATCTTTAATCTTTAACCTCTAATCGAGCTTAGTTTGCTGCAGTAAATTCTTCGAGGAAACGCTTGTCGTTCTCTGAGAACATGCGGAGGTCGCTAACCTGATACTTGAGGTTGGTGATGCGCTCCACACCGAGACCGAAGGCATAGCCTGAGTATTTCTTTGAGTCGATGCCACAGAGTTCGAGCACGTTAGGGTCAACCATTCCGCAACCCAGGATCTCTACCCAGCCAGTGTGCTTACAGAATCCGCAACCTACACCACCACAGATGTGGCAAGAGATGTCCATCTCTGCTGATGGCTCCGTGAATGGGAAGTATGATGGGCGCAGACGTATCTTGGTATCAGGACCGAAGAGCTCGCGAGCGAAGGTGAGCATCACCTGCTTGAGGTCGGTAAATGATACGTTTTCGTCTATGTAGAGTCCCTCTATCTGGTGGAAGAAGCAGTGGGCACGAGCTGTGATAGCCTCGTTACGATATACTCTTCCTGGGCAGATAACACGGATAGGTGGCTGCTGCTTCTCCATTACGCGAGCCTGTACGCTTGAGGTGTGTGAACGCAGAAGGATGTTCTTAGTCACATCGCCCAGCTTGCTTTCCTCAACGAAGAAGGTGTCCTGCATATCACGTGCAGGGTGGTCGGCAGCAAAGTTCATCTTGGTGAAGATGTGCAGGTCGTCCTCTACCTCTGGTCCGTCAGCAAGGGTAAAGCCCATACGCTGGAATATCTCCACTATCTCGTTCTTGACGATGGAGAGCGGATGGCGTGAGCCAAGCTGAACAGGGTAGGGGGTGCGAGTGAGGTCGATAGCCTCGTCGCTGCTCTCCTGAGTGGTGAGCTGGTCGCGCAGACCGTTAATCTTGTCAAATGCCAGAGCCTTGACCTGGTTAATCAGCGGACCAAAGACGCGCTTCTCTTCAGGAGCAACATTGCGGAAGTCAGCCATCAGGTCGTTGATGGCACCCTTGCGTGAAAGGTACTTAATACGCAGAGCCTCAATCTCGTCGAGTGTGGCTGCTGTAAGGTTGTTTATTTCGGAGGTGAGAGCCTCTATCTTTTCTTTCAACATAATCAGTCTTTATTGAATTTGACTGCAAAGGTACAAAAACGAGAGCAAACTACAAAATAAATCTTGTTTATTTTTAGATTGCCGAGTGTAAAGAACCTTATCTAAAGTTACAAAAAATAATTAAGAACGAAGAATGAAGAATTTTTACGCCTTCTTGCTTCTTGGAAACCTTAACGCTATGGATAGGAGTGACATAATGAGTAGGGCATAGGTGTAGTACAGATGCGGAATTATGTCGAGCGGATTGCAGTGGGCAAGAGCTGCAGCCATAAGCAACTGAGCGCCATAAGGTATGATGCCCTGCATGATGCACGAGAAGGTGTCGAGTATGCTTGCCACTCGTCGTGGGTCGAGGTTGAAGCGTGTTGATATTTCCTTTGCTATGCCTGAAACGGTGATGATGGCGATGGTGTTATTGGCTGTGCACACATCCACCAGGCTCACCAGTGTGGCAATAGACAGCTCAGCCTTGCGTGGACTGTCTATGCGATGTATCACCTTATTTATAATATAGCGTATTCCGCCATTGGCACGAATCAGTTCCAGAATGCCTCCAGCCAACAACGATACTATAATCAGTTCACCCATATTACTGATGCCCTCGCCCATGTTGCCAAACCATGCGTAGAGAGGCAGTTCGCCCTCGCCGTTTATGCTTGGCATAAAGAGGTTGAGCAGTCCTGTCAGCAGTATGCCTATGGTGAGTACTATGAACACGTTTACTCCCACGATAGCCACGATGAGCACCACCAGATAGGGCACTATCTTCAGAATGCTATCTACTTGAGGCTCAGAGGGTAGGGTGACGTTGTTGCCTATGATGGCGTAGATGAACATCACCACCAGGGCTGCAGGCAAGGCTATATAGATGTTGGTCTTAAACTTATCGCTCATGGAGCATCCCTGCGACTGGGTAGCCACCACGGTGGTGTCAGAAATGAACGAGAGGTTATCGCCAAAGAACGAACCGCCCACCACTATGCCTGTGAGCATAGGCACAGAGAGCCCCGTGGCGCCTGCTATGCCCACTGCTATAGGGGTCAGTGCCACTATTGTGCCTACGCTTGTGCCAATGCTGAGCGATATCAGTGACGAAGCAAGGAACAGTCCAGCCAGCAGGGTGTCGGCAGGCACTATGGCGAGGGTGAGATTGACGAATGAATCCACACACCCCATCTTCTCAGCTGAGTTGGCAAAGGCGCCAGCCAATACGAATATCCAAAGCATGGTCATGAGGTTCTTGCGCCCTGCACCACGATTGAATTTTCGTATGCGGTTGTTGAAATGTCCTTTAGAGACAGCAATAGCGAATATCGCCGTCAGCATGAATGCCACGGTGATAGGCACTTTATAAAAATCCCCCGCAACGATTGACGTTGCGAGGTAAACTATGATAAAAAATATTAGTGGACTTATTGCTTTCATTACAGAGTTACTCCGTTCTTGAATATAGAAATCTCACGATAGCCGTTGATTTCGTTCTTAGCCTTCTCCTCGCCTGAAGCGATAGCCAGCACCTTGTCTATGAATTCAGGCACCAGTTCCTTCATGGTCTTGCCGTCAACCAACTGACCAGCGTTGAAGTCTATCCAGTTCTTCTTACGGTTGTAGAGGTTAGAGTTGGTTGATACCTTCATGGTAGGAACGAATGTGCCGAATGGTGTACCACGACCAGTGGTGAAGAGCACCATGTGGCAACCTGCTGAAGCCAGAGCGGTAGAGGCTACGAGGTCGTTGCCTGGAGCAGAGAGCAGGTTCAGACCTGTTGTCTGCAAACGGTCGCCATACTCCAATACTCCGCTTACAGGAGCACGTCCGCACTTCTGTGTGCATCCCAGTGCCTTATCCTCAAGTGTTGAGATGCCGCCAGCCTTGTTGCCTGGTGATGGGTTCTCGCCCACAGGCTCTCCATGAGAGAGGAAGTAGTTCTTAAAGTTATTGATGAGTGAAACGGTCTGGTCAAACAGCTTCTCGTTCTCACAACGGTTCATCAGTATTGTCTCGGCACCAAACATCTCAGGCACCTCTGTCAGTATTGATGTGCCACCCTGAGCCACCAGCCAGTCGCTGAATTCGCCCTCGAGAGGGTTAGCGGTGATGCCAGAGAATCCGTCAGAGCCACCACACTTCAGTCCTACGCGGAGCTTGCTTACTGGCACCTCCTCGCGCACGTCCTGACTTGCCTTCTTATAGAGGTCGCGGAGTATCTCCATGCCAGCCTCTACCTCGTCGCCGTCCACTTCCTGAGTGATGAGCAGCTTTATGCGATCCTGGTCGTAGTCGCCAAGGGTCTTCATGAAGTCGTGTGGCTGGTTGTTCTCACATCCTAATGAGAGCACCAGTACGGCACCAGCATTTGGGTGCAGAGCTATGTCGCGAAGTATCTTGCGGGTGTTCTCGTGGTCCTCAGAGAGCTGTGAGCAACCGAAGTTGTGGTGCCAGGCGTGAATGTCGTCGATACCCTTCATCTGGGTCTCTTCCTTCAGGCGCTTAACCAGTTCCTCTGCTATGCCGTTCACACAACCCACGGTAGGTACAATCCATATCTCGTTGCGCACACCCACCTCGCCGTTCTTACGCTTGTAAGCCTTAAAGGTTCTGTTTTCCTTAGCTATGTTAAGTCTCTCGTTTACAGGGTTATATGTATATTCGAGAGTGCCTGCGAGGTTAGTCTTCAGGTTGTTCTCGTTTACCCATGTGCCAGCCTTCAGGTCAGTCTTGGCGTGACCTATAGGGTATCCGTATTTGATGATGTTCTCGCCTTCTTTCTTGTCAGTAAGCAACACCTTGTGACCTGCTGGTGTGTCTTCGAGCAGTGTTACATCCTTGCCGTCAACGTTGATTACGGTACCTTTTGACAGAGGCTGCAGACAAACTACTACGCTGTCCGCAGGGTTGATTTTCAGAAATGCCTGTTCCATAGTCTTGGATTTTTTTTAGTGATATATAATGTTTTTGTATTTAGTCCTTTGTACCTTGTCCCTTGTACTTTGTCCTTAGTCACCTTGTACTTTGTCCCTTGTCCTTAAATCTGGGTTCTTCGATAGAAGTCCACATTCTCCTTTGAGAGTATCTCGATAGGCATGTAGTTTACAGGTGTCACGTTCTTTTTCAGTATGGTGTGGCGCACCAGTGCGTCAACGCTGTAGTAGCCCTGCTGATATCCGTGCTGGGCTATGAGGAATGATATGCTTCCCTTCCTCACGCATTCAGCGTTCTTAGCCACCATATCGTAACCCATTATCTGCACGTCAGAGCGATGTGTCTTGAGCAGGAACTCAGCCACTATGTGTGCCTTCGAACTCACCGTTATGCAGTGGTGGGTGTCAGGGTGCTGGCTGAAATATTTCTCCATCAGCACGGTATGCTGCTTCTTGGTCTGTAGGAGCGAGAGGTCCAGGGTGTTGATTTTCACCTTGGGGAAGTGCTCCTTCATGTAGTGCATGAAGCCCACCTCACGGTTCTCCTGCTGCTTAGACGGCAACTTCTCGCCGTCCACCGTCTGCTTCATCAGCAGTATCTCTTTCTCCTGAGCTGCCAGCAGCATCAGCATCTTGGCTGCAAAATATCCGCTGGCGAATGAGTCCTGTCCGTAGAACGCCAGTGGGTTCAGGTCAGGCAGGTAGGAGTCGAGCAGTATGAATGGTATGTCCTCCTTGTGCAGTATGTCGGTAAACACTCGTGTGGTCTCAAGCTTTGTGGGCACTATCACCACGCCGTCGGGATTCTCGGCAAGTATCGCCTCGTATTGCTCTGTAAACGATTTGTCGTCGTTACGCTTGTAATACTTAATATTAATATGTACGTGAAAGTCTCGTCTGGTGTCGCAACATTTTTTCTGTCCTTCCTCCACTTCCTGCCAGTAGGCTTCGCTTTCGTGCTTCGGAATGAGGCAGAAGAAGTCGTAACGACGTGTGTTGGCAAGCGCGCTCGCATACATGTTTGGTTCAAAGTTTATCTCAGACAGAACCTTGTTGACCTTTTCCAGAGATTTCTTCGACACGTTAGGTCTGTTGTGTATCACGCGGTCCACTGTGCCTGTAGATACTCCTGCTCTCTCTGCTATATCCTTTATGGTTAGTCTTTCGTACGGCATAATGCTCTTTTGTTAATCCCTGAGTGTTTCTATTGAGTTGCTTTTGTTTTATGTTATTTGTTTATGCTTGTTGCATATCAAGTTGCAAAAATACAGAAAAAATGTGAATTGTGCGAACACACAGCCATATTTTTTGCAAAAATAGCACAAAAAAGTTATTTTTTCGCTTAAATTCTTTGGATAATGAAAAAAACTTGCTAAATTTGTACACTAGTTGTTTCACGCACTATGTAGTATTGTATCTAATCAAATACAATTTTGTATAATTTTTTAAATCTAACAAATTAACATGGCAAAAGTAGTAACTTTGGGCGAGATTATGCTCCGCCTTTCTCCAAACGGTCAGGACCGTTTCATTCAGACAGACATTTTCCGTATCATCCCTGGTGGTGGTGAGGCTAACGTAGCAGTAAGCTGTGCTAACTATGGTCACGATGCTTACCTCGTAACTAAGCTCCCAGCTCACGAGATTGGTCAGATTGCTGTCAATTCTCTGCGTCGTTATGGTGTTAACACTAAGTTCATCGCTCGTGGTGGTGATCGCGTAGGTCTTTATTACTGTGAGACAGGTGCTTCTATGCGCCCATCTAAGGTTATCTACGACCGTGCTAACTCTGCTATCGCTGAGGCTGATCCATCTGATTTCGATTTCGATGCTATCATGGAAGGCGCTGACTGGTTCCACTGGTCTGGCATCACCCCAGCTATCTCTGACAAGGCTGCTGAGCTCACCAAGCTGGCTTGTGAGGCTGCTAAGCGTCACGGCGTAACAGTTTCTGTTGACCTCAACTTCCGTAAGAAGCTGTGGACTTCTGAGAAGGCTATCTCTATCATGCGTCCTCTCATGCAGTATGTTGACGTATGTATCGGTAACGAGGAGGATGCTGAGCTCTGTCTCGGTTTCAAGCCTGAGGCTGACGTAGAGGGTGGCGAGACTAACGCTGCTGGTTACGAGGGCATCTTCAAGCAGATGAAGGAGCAGTTTGGCTTCAAGTATGTTGTTTCTACACTTCGTGAGTCATTCTCTGCTACATTCAATGGCTGGAAGGCTCTTATCTATGACGGTAAGGAGTTCTATCAGTCTAAGCGTTATGAGATCAACCCAATCATCGACCGCGTAGGTGGTGGTGACTCTTTCTCTGGTGGTCTTATTCACGGTCTGCTCACCAAGCCAACTCAGGGCGAGGCTCTCGAGTTCGCTGTTGCAGCATCAGCTCTCAAGCACACTATCAATGGTGACTACAACCTCGTAGGTGTTGCTGAGGTAGAGTCTCTCGCTGGTGGTAACGCTAACGGCCGCGTTCAGCGCTAAAAAGATTGTTTAATCATTAGTCCTTAAGGACCTTAATACTTTTTTAATTCACAAAAAAGATGGCAAAATTTGATAAGTTTCAGGTGATGGCTAAGATTGCCGAGGCACCTATGGTTCCTGTTTTCTACAACAAGGACGTTGAAGTTTGTAAGAACGTTATTAAGGCTTGCTACGAGGGTGGTGTTCGCGCTTTCGAGTTCACTAACCGTGGCGACTTCGCTCACGAGGTGTTCGGCGAACTCTCTAAGTGGGCTAACAAGGAGTGCCCTGAGCTGGCTCTCGGCATTGGTTCTGTTGTTGACGCTCCTACAGCATCTCTCTACATCCAGCTGGGTGCAAACTTCGTTGTAGGTCCTCTCTTCAACCCTGACATCGCTGTTGTCTGCAACCGTCGTTGCGTGACATACTGCCCAGGCTGCCTCACACCATCTGAGATTGGTAAGGCTCAGGAGGTAGGTTGCGACTTCACTAAGGTATTCCCTGGCGACGTTGTAGGTCCTAACCTCATCAAGGGTATGATGGCTCCAATGCCTTGGTCTAAGATCATGGTTACTGGCGGTGTGGCTCCTGAGAAGGAGAACCTCGAGAAGTGGTTCAAGGCTGGCGTATTCTGCGTAGGCATGGGCTCTAAGCTCTTCCCTAAGGACAAGGTTGCTGCTGGCGACTGGAAGTACGTTACTGATAAGTGTAAGGAGGCTCTCGGCTACTGCGCTGAGGCTCGCGCTTAATTTACCAGACTAAAGAATGTGATAGATGAAAAACTCTATAACATTCCAGCATAACGGCTCTGCATGGCTCATGGTCATGTGGAGCCTTTTCTTTTCCCTGCTCATCGTGAGTGGGGCATGCAGCAGGCATAGCGATGCCGACAATCTCAGCGCCCTTCAGCGCGAAGTGAAGGCCATGCGCCAGTGTCAGCGCAAGGCGGACAACCTTAATTTCTATCTGCATAAGAATAATGCCGAGAAACTCATCGAGAAATACTCCTCACGTCAGAATTCCCTTTCCGATGCCGAACTGCACCAGTTTCTGCTCTCCAAGGGTTATTATAACATTATCTATTCTGACTACCTGCTCCAGATAGGCAACCGTCGCGAGGCTGTCAGGGTTGTTGACAGTCTTGCCCGAGATAAATCACTCAACCTCAACGTCGATACCATGCTGTGGCTCAACTACCTTGTGCATCAGGGGCAGGCAGGCTACCATCCCTATGCCATCCGCAAGAACCGCAAGAGCATAGAGCAGGGTTACGACTGCCTCACGCAGAGCTACATCCTTGCCTCGCGCAACGGGGTAGATAAGTATAAGGCTATCTCCATGCAGTGGCTCAGCCAGTATCTGCTCATCGACAGCATCATGGGGGTGATAAGGGAGTTTGACCCTGCCTCGCTGCGATATATCAACGAGGATGGCGTTGCCGACTCGCTCCTTGCAGGCAACCTTGCCCAGCGGGCGCTCAACATCTTTCTCAAGCAGAAAGACTACTACTACACAGCCAATGCCTGGCGCAACCTTGCCACCTGCTATTTCTACATTGGCGATGCCTACACCTCGCTGCAGTGCCTTAACAATGCACTCGCCAATCCTGCCATCGACTCCATGCCCGACCTCAAGGCGAGCGTCAGCGAACAGATGTCCATGTCCTATGCAGCCCTCGACGATAAGGTTATGAGCGACCACTATCGCAACCAGTATCTCGACCTGCAGGACTCCACCCGTCAGGACCGTCAGTATGAGGCTCGCATCATAACCCTCGAGAATACCACCCATCGCATCTGGATGCTCGTGGCTCTCGCCTTTGCCGTCTTCCTCCTATTGTGCATCATTGCCGTGGTGCTTGTGCGCCTGCGCCATCGCAAGAGTGCCAAGGAGGGCGAGAAGAACGACCTCGACACCCTTCGCGACCAGCTCTCCATCCTTCGCCTTCAGTATAGCGACGCCCAGCGAGCCATGGTGGAGCAACGCGCGCGCGTGAGTATTATAAGCGGTATGCTGTCCCTCATCGAGCGTCTGCGCCATGCTGTTGCCCGTAAGGATAACGACTATGCCCGTGAGATAACCCGCGACATAGAGCAGCAGAACGCCATGCTCACCCAGTGGATAAAACTCAATCAGGGCAAGATAAGTCCTAAGATTGAGACCTTCCCCATATCCGACATCCTCTCCATCGTTGAGCAGTCGCGTCAGAACCTCGCTGCGCAGGGCATAACCCTTGCCACCGTTTCCCCTTGCGTCAGCGAGGGGATAGAGTCCACCTTGGTACGAGCCGACAAGAGCCTCACACTCTTCATCATCAACACCCTCATCGACAATGCCCGCAAGGCTATCACTGGCAAGGGCACGATAACCATCACCATCACCCCTCAGCCTAACAGCCTCTCCATCGCCATTGCCGATACTGGCAAAGGCATGACAGCCACCCAGCTCGAACACCTCTTCGAGGTCAAACCCCTCAAAGACGAGGCTCAGGAGGGTAGGGGAGGCTATGGTTTCGGATTGCAGAACTGCCGAGGCATCATCGACCGCTATCGTAAGATTTCGAGCATCTTCTCCGTATGTCACATCGAGGCACAGTCAGCGGTGGGCAAAGGCACCACCATCACCTTCACGCTGCCTTCAGTGCTGAAGATGTTCATCATGCTGCTCGTCATGTCAGTCAGCCAGAGTGCCTTCGCTAAGCCAGGCGACGACATCGAACGCTATGCTGACTCGCTCTATCAGTGTAATGTGGAAGGTCGCTTCCGTGAGGCTTCACTCTATGCCGACACCTGCAAGACCTTCACCCACAACTCTCTCGATGTGCCTGAAGATAAGCAGGTCACCTTCCTCTCCATCTATAACGAGACAGCAGTAGCAGCCCTTGCCCTGCACCAGTGGCATCGCTATCAGTATTATAACTACCTCTACACCCAGCTCTATAAGCAGGCTACAGCTGATAAGACCCTGCCCGACTATAGCAAGAAGAAAGAGCAGGGCGAACTCATAGCCAACATTGCCATGGTGGTGGTTCTCTTGCTCATAGCCAGTCTGTTGCCCCTCATGTGGTTCACCTACCTGCGTCCGTTGCTCCGTCAGCGAAGGGAAGTCCGTCGTCAGCAAACCCTCTTGGAGGAAGAGATTGTCAAGGCCCAGATAGCCTATGACCGCATCCATGTGCAGAACAATATCGTAAGCAACCAGCTCAGCACCATCAAGCATGAGACCATGTATTACCCCACACGCATTCGTCAGTTGCTCGATGCAGGCGACAGCCAGTTCAAGGAAGTTGACGATACCGTAGCCTATTACGCCAAGCTCTACACCCTCCTCAGCCGTCAGATGGTAGGAGGCGAAGCCCAGCAGAGCCATTTCAGCGTTAAGAAGATAGACCTCTCAACTCTAACCTCTCACCCCTTAGTCCCTAGTACTTTGTCACCTAGTACTTTGTCACCTTGTCCCTCTCACCTCTCCGTCCTCGCCAACGAAGAGCTCCTCACTTACCTTCAGCTTCTGCTCAAGCGTCATAACTCAGGCACAGCCCCTGAAGTCAGGGTAGTAGAAGATTCTGCGCCCAATCCCCGTTATGTCACCCTTGCCTTCACCATGAATCAGAGTGACATCACCCCTGAGAGCCTCCTCACTCTCTTCACTCCGAACACCCCTCACACCGACTACCTCGTTATGCGTCAGATAGTTAGAGAAATCGCCGATGCCACCCTCGCCTACGGAGCAGGTATCCATGCCACCCTCACAGACCATCTGCCCACCATTCTCGTCACACTACCCAGAGCCCTGTAGCCCCCGTTTGTATCAATAAGTCAAAGATCGAAAGTATTATTAAAGACAACTAGGACAACAGTGTAAAGTTTGGAAAGGAGTTCGGTGTAAAGTTCGGTGTAAAGTTCGGTGTAAAGTTCGGTGTAAATATTACTCTAAGGGTATCTTCGTCTTCGTAGCGCAGCTTTCGTCTTCGTTTTCGTAGGCGTCAGCTGGTAACTATTGGCGTTGGCTGAAAAAGAAGTTTAATAAAGAAGGAGTGCAACTCGTGAGCGTCACTCACGAGTTCAAATTCGAAGCCCCTGATGGCAAAGGAATCGAAATGCTTCCAAATGAGACATTGGATGATTTATTGAAGAGGGTAGGCTGATCGCTTATGGTCATTATGACGATAAATAATCAACGACATACCTGAAACAGGTATCTGGTTCCAAATATCATTTTGGCAGGTTTGCCAAAATGTTTTTTTTTATTCCTGTTGGTGAACAAGGTGAAAAGACTGCAACCAGCATTAGCCAATTGCAGTCCAACCTAAAACGACGCGTCTCAAAATAATTGTACCTTGTCCCTTGTCACCTTGTCCTTAGTCACTTAGTCACTTACATGTGGTTTACGCAACTGGAGGTAGTCAGTATAGTACATATTGCCGTTAGAATAGCGTTGATGATAACGCTCCAATTCTTCTTTGCTTGTTCAGACATAACTTTTGATTTTAGTAGTTAGAAATTCTTCATTATCTTTTTTTGATTAACAAAAACATTAAAAACCCCTGTCAAGGTCATAAGTCTTTCAGACTCTCGCAGTCCTTCCTGTCACATGTTCTTTATGAGCCAAACTCCTAAGCCCATATCCCTTGCAGTCCTGCACCCTCCTAACGTCAGGTTATGCCCTTGTCAGGAAAAACATTAAAAAACCAGAACTCGCGCAGCGAGTACGATACGGCGCAAGCGCCTACGATACGTGGCTACGCCACTACGAAACGCGAGCAGAGCTCGCTACGAAAACGAATACTATGGTCAAGGGGTGTTCCCGTTCCCGTTAACGTTCACGTTACTCGCGTTGTGATCTTTGTTTTACTCGGAGTCCTTAGTCTTTGCGAGGAATAGAGAACTATCCGAGGTCAACGACGGTGATGCCTGAGCCTCCGAACTGTATGTGCTCATCGCGACAGCCGATGACGTTGGGGAGGGCATTGAGGTAGTTGCGGATGAGTTCGCGGAGGATGCCATTGCCCTTGCCATGGAGGATGCGCACGGTGTGGGAACCTATGAGGATGGCATCGTCGATGAAGTGCTGAACCTCAAGCAGTGCCTCGTCGCCTCGCAAACCGCGAACGTCTATCTCCTGACGGAAATTCTGTTTGTGGGCATCGATGACCTGACGGGTGGACTCACTCCCAGCCCCTCTCTGGTAGAGAGGAGAGGGTTGAGGTTTGTTGAGTCTGCTGTCTTCCTTGATTTCGCCTCCTCCCTGCCAGTGGTCGAGCAGGGCAGCGAGCTTGGGGGCGAGAGACTCACCCCCAGCCCCTCTCTTGGAGAGAGGGGAGGAATATGCGTTTTCTGACTGCGAAGATTTTGATGAGGCATTTTGTGATTGTTCCCCTCTATTCAAGAGAGGGGTTAGGGGTGAGTCTTTTTTCTCCGCCTTTCGCTTTGCCTGTCGTTCTTTGCGGGCGATGATTTGCTGCATCTTCTTTTCGATGGCAGCATCGGTCTGGGTGCTGTCGATGGTCTGCACCTCAGACTTGAAGTCGTTGAGGTCTTCACGCAGACGACGGGTAGCCTCGCGCTCAGCCTCTGCCTCGCGTATCTCGCGGATGGTGTGTTCTATTCTACGGTTTGCCTCGCGAAGCAGTTCCTCTGCCTGCTCCTTGGCTCTGCGAAGGATAGCCTTGCGCTCTTTCTCTATCTCCTCAACTGATGACTCATAGCGCGTGATGGTCTTCTCGATGTCCTTCTCACGCTGGTGAACGGTCTCACGTTTGCGCTCCCAGTAACGCTTGTCGCGCACTATGTCCTGCAGGTATTTATCAGACTGTATGTAGTCTTGTCCCACGATGTCGGAAGCATCCTTGATAACCTCCTCAGGCAGTCCCGTCTTGCGTGCTATCTCGATGGCGAAGGAAGAGCCTGGGCGACCTGTCTGCAACTGGAAGAGTGCCTTCATCTCATGACGGTCGTAGAGCATGGCACCGTTGAGGACTTTGGAAACGGGAACGTTAACGGGAACGGGAACTTCTTCCTGTCTCGTGGCAAAGTCTTTGAGGTTCTGGTAGTGGGTGGTGATGATGCCCCAGGCGCTGTGGGCGCAGAACTGACGGAGGACGGCCTCGGCTATGGCTCCACCTATCTGGGGTTCGGTGCCTGTGCCAAACTCGTCGATGAGCAGCAGGGTGTGCTCGTTGGCATGGCGAATCATCGTCTTCATGTTGAGAAGGTGGGATGAGTAGGTGGAGAGGTCGTCTTCGATGCTCTGCTGGTCGCCGATGTCAATCATTATGTTACGGAAGGTGCCACAGGTGCTACGGTCGCCCACTGGGATGGAGAGTCCACACTGCAACATATACTGCAGCAAGCCGACGGTCTTCAAGCAGACGGATTTACCTCCTGCATTAGGACCAGAGATGATGAGGATAACGGGAACGGGAACGTTAACGGGAACGGGAACGATACGCGAGCTATGCTCGCTACGATACGCTTCGCTACGATACGTGGCTCCGCCACTACGATAACTATCCTCTTGAACCAGCGAAGCGTCTTGAACCCCTTGAACTAGCGAAGCGTCTTGAACCTTTGAACTATCTCGTTCCGCGCTCAGCTCTATATCAAGCGGCACCACACTCTTGCCCTGACGCTGAAGGGATTCCTGCAACAGGGGATGGATGGCGCGAATCCAGTCGATGTGGGGATAGGGGAGCACCTCGGGTTCGAAGGCGTCGAACTGCTCGGCGAGTTGTGCCTTAGCCTGGATGAAGTCTATCTGGGCAAGGAACTTAACCGACTCCAAAATGCCATCAGCATCAGGGCGCAGTTTGTCGCTCATCTCAGTGAGAATGCGTATTATCTCACGTTTCTCTTCAGCCTCCAGTTCACGAATACGGTTGTTAGCCTCCACCACTGCGGTGGGTTCGAGGAAGAGGGTCTTGCCAGTGGCTGACTCATCGTGCACTATGCCCTGAATCTTGCGTTTCATGGCTGGCTGGATGGGTATGACGAGTCTTCCGTCGCGCATGGTGGGGGTAACATCCTTATCTACATGACCCTCAGCCTGTGCCGAACGCAGTATGGCATTGAGAGTGCGAGAGACATTGCCCTCCATCTTTTTCTGTTCGAGACGGATGTGGAACAGAGTGGAGGATGCCTGGTCCTTGATATGGCCGAACTTGTCGAGTATAGCCTGTATGCTCCTTATATCGTCGCGGAAGGTGAGCACCTCCTTAGACAGGGCATGAAGATGGGGGTAGGAGGGAGCGTCGCCCTCATCCTTGGGGGCAAGGAACTGCTTTATCTCGGCAATGGTGATAAGGCATCGCATGAGGTCGAAGAGTTCCTGTTCCTCCATGTGGGTACCCTTTAACTTGAGACGGGCAACGCTCTGCCTGACATCAAAGAAGAAGTTGAGGGGAAAGTCGTCTTCCTCCTTGCGTATTCTGCGAAACTCGCGAATCTCTGCCAAGCGGGTGTTGATGAGCTCAGAATTGTCCATAAACGCCATATCGCCCACACACTCCCATCCGAGGGTGCACAGACAGTTGCCTCGCAGCATCTTGCGGATTTCAGAGAATCCTATCTTCTTTTCAAAGTTATCAGGGTAAATCAAGGGTTTAAAAGTTTAGGAGTTAAAGAGTTAAAGGAGTTATCGCTCGCATGGCTCGCTTAGGAGTTAAAGACATTACCTTTATATTGAACAGTAGTCTGAGCATATGTCTGTAACTTCTAAGTGGCTGCAAGCCACGTTAACTTCTCTGACTCCTTCAATTCTTATTTGATAATTAGTCCTCCATGAGTTTGCGATATCGTGGTCGCTTTATCTCGTCAGTGCCCAAGCGGCGAGCCTTGTTGATCTCATAGTCAGAGTATGAGCCCTCGAAGAAGAAGATGTTGCCATCGCCTTCGTAGGCAAGGATGTGGGTACAGATGCGATCGAGGAACCAACGGTCGTGGGAGATGACAACAGCACAGCCAGCAAAGTTCTCGAGACCTTCCTCAAGAGCACGGAGGGTGTTGACATCGATATCGTTGGTAGGCTCGTCGAGAAGTAGCACATTGCCCTCCTGCTTCAGGGCGAGAGCCAGTTGCAGACGGTTACGCTCACCACCAGAGAGCACACCACAGAGTTTGCCCTGGTCGTTGCCAGAGAAATTGAAGCGTGAGAGGTAGGCACGAGCGTTGACATCGCGACCTCCCATGCGGAATGTCTCAACACCCTGAGAAATAACGTCATAGACAGATTTCTTAGGGTCGATGTCGATATGCTGCTGGTCAACATAGGCAAGCTTGACGGTCTCGCCAACCTCGAAGGTGCCTGAATCAGGTGTCTCCAGTCCCATGATAAGACGGAAGAGGGTGGTCTTGCCTGCACCGTTAGGACCTATCACACCCACGATGCCGTTAGGAGGAAGCATGAAGTTGAGGTTCTTCATCAGCACCTTCTCAGTGCCGTCAGCCTGAGGGAACGACTTGCAGACATCCTTTGCCTCGATAACCTTGTTGCCAAGACGAGGACCGTTAGGAATGAATATCTCAAGGCGTTCTTCACGCTCCTTGGTCTCCTCATTGAGCATAGCATCATAAGAGTTAAGACGTGCCTTACCCTTAGCCTGACGAGCTTTAGGAGCCATGCGAATCCACTCCAACTCACGCTGGAGAGCCTTCTGACGCTTAGAGGCTGTCTTCTCCTCCTGAGCCATGCGCTTGGTCTTCTGGTCGAGCCAAGAAGAGTAGTTGCCCTTCCAAGGAATGCCCTCGCCACGATCGAGCTCGAGAATCCACTCAGACACATCGTCGAGGAAATAACGGTCGTGGGTAACAGCTATGACGGTGCCCTCATACTGCTGCAGGTGTTGCTCCAACCAGTCGATAGACTCAGCATCGAGGTGGTTGGTAGGCTCGTCGAGCAGGAGCACGTCAGGCTTCTGCAGAAGGAGTTTGCACAAAGCCACACGACGGCGCTCGCCACCAGAGAGGGTGGTTACGGGACTGTCGCGCTGAGGACAGTTGAGAGCAGCCATGGCGCGCTCCAGTTTGGAGTCCATATTCCAGGCATCGGTGGAGTCGATTATGTCCTGCACCTCAGCCTGACGCTGCATGAGCTTGTCCATCTTGTCAGGGTCGCCGTAATACTCCTCCTGACCAAACTTCTCGTTTATCTCGTCATACTCCTTGAGGGCATCATAGACATGCTTCACGCCCTCGCGTACATTTTCTAATACTGTCTTTGACTCATCGAGCGGAGGGTCCTGAGGCAGGTAGCCCACGGAATAGCCCGGACTCCATACCACCTCGCCCTGAAATTTATCGTCGAGTCCGGCGATAATCTTCATGAGCGTAGATTTACCTGCGCCGTTAAGACCTACGATACCAATCTTTGCTCCGTAGAAGAAAGAGAGGTAGATGTTCTTTAATACCTGCTTCTGATTCTGTGGGATTATCTTAGAGACTCCCACCATCGAGAAGATTATTTTCTTGTCGTCAACTGTTGCCACGAGTTAATTAGAAATTAGAAATTATGAATTAGAAATTTTTATCTCTCCATTTCGAGAGCAGCCCAAATGAACGGACCTACGCCCTTAGGGTCGTTGTCGCGTATTGGTTCAGACATGTAATACTCGAAAGTGCCGTCACGCTTAGGATTGCTGTCAGGACCGAGACCAGAGACAGCACAGCAGTCGGTGAGCGAGATGGTCTGGTCAGGGTTAACCTTGATCATGCGCTCAAGGATAGCATAATAACCCTTTACGCCAGCAGCCTTAAACTCTGGTTCAGGCAGATAGCCCAGACGGGAGCCCTTGAGCAGGACATAGGTGAACATAGCTGATGCAGTGGACTCGAGATAGTTCTTGTCAGAGGTAACATCCATCACGTCATACCACAGTCCGCTGTCCTTGTCCTGATACTTCACAGCAGCTGTCATAGCCTGGTGAAGGATATTGATTACCTCACCACGACGGGCATAGTCCTGAGGCAGAGCGTCGAGTATCTCAGTCATAGCCATAACAAACCAACCCATAGCCCTTGCCCAGGTGTGCTTAGAGAGTCCTGTCTGCTTGTCAGCCCAGAACATAGAGTGGGTCTCGTCCCAAGCATGCTTCCAAAGACCAGTCTTGGCATCATAGGTGCGACGGAAGGTCTTGGTTACCTGGTCAACAGCATCGTCATAGTATTTCTTTGCCTGCTTCTTGCCCTTGAGTTCCTGAGCAGAGAGAGTGTAGAAAGGCAAACCCATATATATGCCGTCGAGCCATACCTGGTTAGCGTAAATCTTCTTGTGCCACCAAACGCCCTCCTTGGTGCGAGGGTGGTTCTCGAGTTGCTTGAAGAAGACAGGCAGAGCCTTGCTCACCTTATCCTGAGGGAAGAGACGGTTATACTGCAACAAGAGACGTGCAGGACGGATGTTGTCGAGGTTGAACTCGTCATAGTCGTAGCCCTCTACCGAACTGTCTTCATGCACCATGAGACCAGGGTATTTTGCCACATAGTTAGAGAAGATGGTGTCGCCATAGGCTTTGTAGCAGTCGAAGATAGCCTCTAACTCCAGACCTATGCCATAGTTCCACCTGCCCTTAGGACGCTTCTGGGCGTTGTTGAAGTCGAGGTGTATAGGGTTAGGCACTCTCTGCATCTCGCTCCATGCCATCCACTCAGAATAGCGCTTGAAAGGAGGCTGCTCCAGCACTTTCTTGCCATTGATGACGAGATTGTTGAAATGTATGTCGTGAGAACGTCCTGAGTAGATGATAGGCTTATCGGTAACACCCTCAAAGTCGCAGTCGGTGATGTTGATATTGTAAATCTGTGACTGGTCCTCGAGTCCGTCGATGCGCACACCATAGCGAGACTTCTGACTGGTCACATTGCTCATATACACATTGCGCACTACAGGAATAAAACCGCGTGGTGAAGCCTCGCGAGGCTCGTAGTTGAGGTTGATGCGCATAACGGCTTCCTTGCACTGGCCTACGGTTACGTTGCGCATATAGATATTCTCTGTCACACCACCTCGGCAAGAGTTGGTCTTGATGCGCAAAACCCTGTCGAGATTAGGGGAGTCCATCTTGCAGTTTTCGGCAAAGACATTCTTCACGCCTGCTGATGTCTCGCTGCCAAGGACCACACCACCATGGCCGTCTTCCATAGAACAGCCTCTGACGATGATATTCTGTGATGGGATAGGGGTGCGACGGCCGTCGGCATTGCGTCCAGACTTGATGGCTATGCAGTCGTCGCCAGTGTGGAAGATACAGTCCTCAATCAGCACATCCTCACAAGACTCAGGGTCGCAACCGTCGCCGTTAGGACCTTCATTGATAACGGTCACCCTGCGTATGGTGATATTCTTAGAGAACAGAGGGTGCATCACCCAGAAAGGTGAGTTGACCATCTTGACACCCTCGATGAGGATGTTTTCACAATTTACGAAGTTAACGAGTTGAGGACGCAAGCCGTGACTCATGCCAAACACGCGCTGGTCGGTAGGCACACCATCGTCCATCATCTTCTGCAGAGCCTGACGGTTAGAAAGAGCTTTGCCCTCAGCGTTCTTCTCATATTTCTCTATACCTTTATATGGTATGTGGTTCTGGCATTCTACGGTCTTGCCCTCCTCATATCCGTACTTCTTGGCACCACACCATTGCCACCAGGTGTCGTTGCTGCCATTGCCGTCGATAGTGCCTTCACCCGTTACGGCTATGTTCTGTGCCTTGTAGGCATAGATGCAGGGAGAGTAGTTGATGCAGTCCAGTCCCTCCCAACGTGTTACGACGTTAGGATAGAGCTCTGGCTGGAAGGCAAAGATTATCTTTGCTCCCTTCTGCAACTCAAGGTTGACGTTGCTCTCCATACGAATGGCACCAGTGAGGTATTCGCCAGCAGGTATAACGACCTTTCCGCCTCCAGCCTTTGAACATTTCTCGATAGCCTTGTTGATGGCTTTCTGGTTTTTCTCTGCTGTAGCCTTTGGTGAAGCACCATATTTCGTTACCTTATATTCCTTTGCCTTGAATGTTGGGGCAACAATGCGTGACTCAATCTGCTTATAAAGAGCGTCGTTCCAGTTGTCGGCTTTGGCAAACAGTGATATTGCAGACAAAAGGATAAGGGAAAGTAATTGTCTCATAAGTGTTTAGGTGTGGTTTTGGTTGTAAGGTGGATAAATAAGAAAAGAAAATAGCACCAGAAAGGCCTGTTCTAAAGCCTGACTGATGCTATATAATAAGGTGGGGGTTATTCCTCTTCTGGTTTCATGTTGGTATATACCGTCTGCACGTCGTCAAACTCCTCGAGTTTCTCAACCATCTTGTCGATGGTGGCACGCTGCTCGGCATCTACGTCTTTGAGGTCGTTAGGGATATAGGTAAACTCACCACCGATATCCTCAAAGCCCTTCTCCTCAAGGAACTTCTGAATCTGGGCATACGACTTAGGGTCGCCATATACTGAGATTGTGGTCTCGTCCTTCTCCTCGTCGTAGTTCTCATCAAACTCGTCGTCAACATTGAAGTCGATAAGTTCAAGAATCAGGTCGTCCATATCAATGCTGTCATTCTTCTTGAATGTGAACACACACTTGTGGTCGAAGAGGAAAGACAGTGAACCTGTGGTTCCGAGGTTGCCGTTAAACTTATTGAATACTGAACGAACGTCAGCAACGGTACGGGTGGTATTGTCTGTAAGGGTGTCAACGAAAACGGCAATTCCGTGAGGACCGTATCCTTCGTATGTTACCTCCTTGTAATCAGACTGGTCCTTACCCATAGCGTTCTTGATGGCACGCTCTATGTTGTCCTTAGGCATATTCTCACGCTTACAGGTAGCGATGATAGAACGCAGAGTAGGGTTAGTGTCTGGATCAGGACCGCCAGCCTTCACAGCTATAGCAATCTGCTTGCCCAGACGGGTGAATGTTTTTGCCATGTGGCCCCAACGCTTAAGTTTGGTTGCCTTACGATATTCAAATGCTCTTCCCATTGTTTCTGATTGAAAATTGAAAGTTGAAAATTGAAAGTTGTATGATATTTCTGAGTATTTTCTGATTGTTATCTCAGTTCGCAGTTGAGCTGCTTCTTGAGGTTGGCTATAAGCTTATGCATGATAGCGTCAATCTGCTTGTCGCCCATAGTCTTTTCAGGGTCTTGCAGCACGAAGTTTACAGCGTATGACTTCTTGCCCTCAGGCAGTTTGTCGCCCTCGTAAACGTCAAATAGCTCTACCTTCTTCAGCAGTTTCTTCTCTGTCTGCTTAGCAATCTTCTCCACCTCGGCAAACTCAATGTTCTTGTCGAGCAGCAGAGCAAGGTCACGCGAAACGGCAGGATACTTAGGTATCTCGGTAAAGTGTACCTCAGCCTTCTTCACAGCATTGGTGATAGCTGTCCAGTTTATCTCAGCATAATAAACGCTGTTGCTTATCTCAGCCTGCTTGAGAATCTTCTTGCTCACCACACCCATCTCAATCATCACCTTGCCTCCACGGTTCTTGATGCAGAAACCGTTAGAGAAGATGTCGTTGTCGGTGTGCTCTGTCACAAGCATTCCCTCAGGCATACCTATGCGACGCAGTATGTTGTCAACGTGTGCCTTGAGTTCGTAGAATGTTGAGTCCTCATCGGCATGTATCCATGAACCCTCTATACGCTTGCCTGTAATCCATAAGCCGAGATGACTTTCTTCTGAGTAAGCCTTCATTGGGTTCTCGTCGTCAGCCTTCTCGTTGAAGTGCTGATAGCAGTTGCCAAACTCAAAGAAGCGAAGGTTAGGCATTCTGCGGTTAGCATTGCGCATGATGCTCTCCAGACCTCCAAAGAGCAGAGTCTGACGCATCACGTTAAGGTCGCTTGACAGTGGGTTGACTATATTCACCAACTTGTCCTCAGGATAACTCTTGAGGTCGGCATAGTAAGCCTTCTTGGTCAGCGAGTTGTTGAGAATCTCATTGAATCCAGCGCCTACCAGCTGCTCAGCCACGAGGTTCATCAGCTTATGACGCTGGTCCTCGAAATCCTTAACCGTGAGGGTAGATTTTAGTTGGGTAGGAATCTCCACATTATTATAGCCATATATGCGAAGGATGTCCTCCACCACGTCGCAAGGACGCTGAACATCCACTCTGTAGGCTGGTACGCTGATGTCGAGACCGTCGTTGTCTTCCTTGTTAATCTTTATCTCAAGGCTCTCGATGATAGACTTAATCTTGTCATTGCCTATCTTCTTGCCGATGAGGTTGTCCACATAAGCATAGTCCAGACGCATCTCTGGGTCGGCTATTGGGTTAGGATAAACATCCTTTATCTCCATGCTCACCTTACCGCCTGCCAGTTCCTTACACAATATAGCTGCCTGCTTCATGGCATAGATAGCAATGTTAGGGTCTATACCACGCTCAAAACGGAATGAGGCATCTGTAGAGAGTCCGTGACGACGTGCAGACTTACGAATCCATGTTGGGTGGAAATAAGCTGCCTCGAGCACCACGTTCCTGGTGGTCTCGTATGTGCCAGAGCCCTTGCCGCCAAATACGCCAGCAATACACATTGGCTCTTCGGCATTACAGATAGCGAGGTCGTGCTCGCCAAGTATATGCTCCTCGCCGTCGAGGGTGATGAACTTCTTGCCAGCATTCTGGTCTTTCACCACAATCTTGTTGCCCTTAACCATATCAGCATCAAAACAGTGCATTGGCTGACCGTAAGCCATCATTATGTAGTTGGTGATGTCAACGATGTTGTTAATAGGACGCAGACCTATGATGTTGAGCTTGTTTTTGAGCCATTCAGGTGACTCCTTCACCTCGCAGTCAGTAATGCTCAGACAAACGTAGCGACGGCAAGCCTCCGCGTTCTGTATCTCAACGTCGATAGGCAGGTTGTTGTTATCTACGCTGAATGCCTCACAGCCAGGCTTGTGCAGAGAGGTCTGCTTGCCGTTAGCTTTCAGCCATGCGTAGAGGTCGCGTGCCACACCATAGTGGGAGAGGGCATCAGCACGGTTGGCTGTGATGTCTATCTCTATGAGCCAGTCGCTCTCCAGATTGTAGTATTCAGCAGCAGGGGTGCCTACCTTTGCGTCTTCAGGCAGTACGATGATACCTGAGTGGTCGTTGCCCACACCTATCTCATCCTCAGCGCATATCATGCCATTTGACTCAACGCCTCTGAGTTTAGACTTCTTTATCTTAAACTCCTTGTCGCCGTCGTAGAGCACACAGCCCATGTCGGCTACTATCACCTTCTGACCTGCAGCCACGTTAGGTGCACCACATACTATTTGACTTGCTTCCTCACGTCCAAGATCGACTGCGCAAACGTGCATGTGGTCGCTGTCTGGGTGAGGCTCGCATGTCAGCACCTTTCCCACATACAGACCTTTCAGTCCGCCCTTTATTGTCTGAACTTCCTCAAGGGCATCAACCTCCAGTCCTGTGCTGGTGAGTGCTGCACAAACCTCTTCGGGTGTGAGGTCGAAATCAACGTATTCCTTGAGCCATTTGTAAGATATATTCATCGTCGTTTATATGGTTATATAAGTGTTATTTCGAAAAAACAGCACAAAGGTACGTCTTTTTTTTGAATTGACCAAATTTATGTTGCTCCAAAAAAACTTTTTTTATGATAATAAGGTGTCAGATGTTGAGCTCGAAGAGCACCGTTTGGGGTGATTGGTCAGAGTGGCAAACGTACCTGAAACGATACCCAGATTCTATATAAGTCCTCATTGAAGTAGAGTTTTTGACCGACGAATGTAACACTCTGGTAATCTTGTCTTTATTAAATGCTACAACATCGGGGTTGTCAAGTAGATCGCAGAATGAGCAGTGGTATGTAAAACAGCGTTTCTTGGCATCAAAAGTGATGCTGTCAGTACGTATGTAGTTTACGGCTGGAGTAGGGCAATATCTGCGGTTATATTCCTTCACGTCGTTCACAGCCTTCTCTTCAAGCGACTGCTTCTCTGTGCATGAATTGGTAGCGAATATGACCAGTGATAGTGCCATTATGATGGAAATAACTCCTCCTTTTATGTTTGATTTTACTGACATGTTTTCTATTTGGCTACAAAAGTAACTATTTTGTGCGAATGTAGCAATAAAAATGTAAAAAAATGTAATTGATATTTGTCATTTTCAAAAAAAAGAATTAAATTTGCAAGTTGAAACATTATGTTTATGAAGAATATAAGAAACTTCTGCATCATAGCCCACATAGATCATGGTAAGAGTACGATAGCCGACAGACTGCTGGAGTACACTAATACCATACAGATAACTGAGGGGCAGATGCTCGACGATATGGACCTTGAGAAAGAGCGAGGCATCACCATCAAGAGCCATGCCATACAGATGGAGTATGAGCAGGATGATGATAAATATATGCTCAACCTCATTGACACCCCAGGACACGTGGATTTCTCCTATGAGGTGAGTCGCAGTATAGCAGCATGTGAGGGCGCTCTGCTGGTGGTTGACGCCACTCAGGGTGTACAGGCACAGACAATCTCTAACCTCTATATGGCTATTGATCACGACCTTGAGATTATACCTGTCATCAACAAGATAGATATGCCTGCCGCAATGCCTGACGAGGTGGAGGACGAGATAATAGACCTTATAGGTTGTGACAGAGAAGATATAATTCGTGCCAGCGGTAAGACGGGTGAGGGCATACCAGAGATACTCAAGGCGGTAGTGGAGCGCATCCCTGCTCCAGAAGGCAATGCCGACGGACCACTGCAGGCTCTGATTTTCGATTCAGTATTCAACTCCTTCCGAGGCATCATAGCCTACTTCAAGATTGAGAACGGCTCTATACGCAAGGGCGACAAAGTGAAGTTCTTCAATACGGGCATGGAGTATGTAGCTGACGAGGTGGGTGTACTGAAGATGGATATGGTGCCCCGTCAGGAACTGAAGACTGGTGAGGTGGGCTACATCATCTCAGGCATTAAGGATGCCAAAGAGGTGAAGGTGGGCGACACCATTACGCATATAGCCCGTCCGTGTGACAAGGCTATCGAGGGTTTCCAGGAGGTTAAGCCAATGGTCTTTGCAGGTGTCTATCCTATCGACCCTGCCGACTATGAAAATCTGCGTGCCTCACTCGAGAAACTGCAACTCAATGATGCCTCTCTCTCCTTCATGCCCGAATCCTCTGTGGCACTCGGCTTCGGCTTCCGTTGCGGCTTCCTCGGATTGCTCCACATGGAGATTATTCAGGAGCGCCTTGACCGTGAGTTTAATATGGATGTCATAACCACCGTGCCTAACGTGTCATATATGGTGTATGACAAACAGGGACACAGCAAGGAAGTGCACAACCCCTCAGGGCTGCCTGATCAGACCATGATAGACCATATCGAGGAACCTTATATCAAGGCTACCATCATTACTGATGCCAACTATATCGGTCCGATAATGAAACTCTGTCTGGACAAGCGTGGCGAACTGATAAAGCAGGAGTATGTCAGCGGCAACCGTGTGGAACTGCATTTCTACATTCCGCTGGGCGAGATAGTCATCGACTTCTATGATAAGCTCAAGAGTATTTCCAAGGGCTATGCCTCTTTCGACTATCACATCGACTCCTTCCGTCCGTCCAAACTTGCCAAGCTCGACATACTGCTCAATGGCGAACCAGTTGACGCCCTGTCAACCCTTACTCACAACGATAATGCAGTAGCATTTGGCCGTCGTATGTGTGAGAAACTCAAGGAGCTTATTCCCCGCCAGCAGTTTGACATAGCCATTCAGGCTGCCATAGGCGCTAAGATTATAGCTCGCGAAACCATCAAGTGCGTGCGCAAAGACGTTACAGCCAAGTGTTATGGTGGTGATGTGAGCCGTAAGCGCAAACTGCTCGAGAAGCAGAAGAAGGGTAAGAAGCGCATGAAGCAGATAGGCAATGTTGAGGTGCCACAGAAGGCGTTCCTCGCGGTTTTGAAACTTGATTAATAAGATTACGATATAACCCACTTTGAAAACTATTACATCATAACCCGCTTTAAAAAAATATGAAAGAACCAGTAGTACCAGTTAGAGACATCGCACGCGAATTGTCACGTCGATTCAGCACGATGACGCACGAGGAGATTGACATCCTCGAGAATCTTCTTATTCCCATGAAGTTTAAGAAGGGCGTCGAAATTCTGTCACAAGGCCAGGTGGCAGAGTACATCTACTACCTTCACACAGGACTCATACGTCAGTATTATTTCAAGAACGGAAAAGAGATGACCAGCAATCTGGCTGTTGACGGCTCCATCTTCATGTCTATAGAGAGTCTGTTTCGCGAAACGCCCTCCAGCGAGGTTATCGAGGCACTCGAGACCTGCTACATCTACGCCATCCCTAAGCGTCGTCTTGAGAATGTGGCTCTCCACAACCAGAATATCCAGATTCTATATCGTAAGATATTGGAGGAGGCGCTCATAGAGTGTCAGATACATGAAGACCTCGTACGCTTCGAGACGGCACAAGACCGCTATCGCCGCATCTGTAAGCAGATGCCTAAGGTGGTGCTCCGTGCTCCGCTGGTGTTCATAGCATCGTTCCTCGAGATGACACCTGAAACCCTATCTCGCGTGCGTTCCTCAACACTCGTTGACTAACGATATTTAATTAGTGGAAATATTTCTCATCATAGCAATAGTCCTCATTCTGGTCATTATTCTGTATATGGTAAGGCAGACTTACGAGAAACAGATTACTGATCTGAAGGGCTCCTATGAGAATCAGTTAGCCGAGGTGAAATCTTCTTACGAGCGACAGATAGCCTCGCTGAAGGAAAACTCTGCTGCCCAGCTGCAGAACCTGCGCGAGATGAACAAGGAGCAGATTGACTCTCAGCTCAACCTCATTCGCGAACAGATGAAGACCACCTCTGAGGCAGTGCTCAAGGAACGTCAGAAGGAACTCGGCGAGCGCAACAGCGAGCAGGTGTCTAAAATCATCACACCACTCACTCAGAGCCTTAACGAGATGAAGCAGGCGCTCAACCTGTCTAAGGAACAGCAGCGCGAGGCTCTCACACGTCTCGATGCCACCATACGCCTCAATATGGAGCAAAGCGCATCATTGGGCGAAACGGCAGACCGCCTCACACGTGCCTTGACAGGCGAGGTGAAGGTGCAAGGTAATTTTGGCGAACTGAAACTAAAGCAATTACTTGAAGACCTCGAACTCAAAGAGGGAGAACAGTTTGATACTCAGGCAACCCTACGCGATAAGAATGGTAAACTGGCTAAGGGTGATGACGGCAAGGGGTTGATACCTGATTTCATACTGCATTTTCCTGACAACCGTCATGTGGTGGTCGATTCCAAGATGTCACTCACTGACTACGAGCGATATATGAATGCCGAGGACGGTAGTCAGGAGAAGAGCGACTACCTCAAGGCACACATCGATAGCGTCAAGGCACAGGTGAAGCGACTTGCTAAGAAGGAATATACCAAATATCTGCCTGATGGCTACAACCGTCTCTCCTTCGCCATCATGTATATACCCATCGAGGGCGCGCTCAATCTTGCCCTGCTTAATGACACCACTCTATGGCGCGAGGCATATAACCAAGGAGTGCTCATACTTGGACCTCAGACCATGTATATGAATCTGCGGGTGCTTGAGATGATGTGGACACAGGTGCGCCAGCTCAAGAACCAGCAGACCATGGTCAAGGCAGCCAACACCATAATAGACAGGGTACAGGATTTCACCAAGCGTTTTCAGGATGTGGAAAGCAGCGTGAAATCTACATTAGACAAGATAGACACACTAAAAATAACCACTGCCGACAGTGGTAAAAGCATCATAACAGCAGCCCGTCAGCTTATCAAGGCAGGGGCACAAGAAAACAAAACGAAACAATCTCTTAACGACATTGATGACCAACAGTCTTTAGAGAGTGATGAAACAATACATAGCAATTGACCTCAAGTCTTTTTATGCCTCAGTGGAATGTGTGGACAGGGGATTAGACCCTCTGTTCGCCAACCTCGTTGTGGCTGATGCCAGTCGCACCGACAAGACTATCTGTCTGGCTGTGTCGCCATCGCTTAAGGCTTACGGCATAGGGGGTAGGGCGCGTCTCTTCGAGGTGGTGCAGAGAGTGCGCGAGGTTAATCAGCAGCATCCTGACCTCAATTTAGACTATATCGTAGCTCCGCCACGCATGTCGCGATATATAGAGGTGAGTCGTGACATTTATCATATATATATCAAATACATAGCCCCAGAAGATATTCACGTGTATAGCGTCGATGAGGTGTTTATTGATGTCACCAGTTATCTTAAAACATATAAGATGACAGCTCCTCAACTTGCTATGAAGATGATAAAAGATGTGCTCCGCAATACAGGTATCATTGCCACGGCAGGCATAGGCACCAACCTCTATCTTGCCAAGGTGGCAATGGATATTATGGCAAAGAAGATGACAGCCGACGAGAATGGGGTACGCATAGCCAGCCTCGACGAGATGTCCTATAGGCAACAGTTGTGGAACCACCGTCCACTCAAAGACTTCTGGCGCGTCAGTCGAGGCACTATTGAACGCCTTGCGCCCTATGGTATAGACACCATGGGCAAGATAGCACGCTTGTCAGAGCAGAATGAGGAACTGCTCTACCGTCTCTTTGGTATCAATGCCGAATTGCTCATTGACCACGCTTGGGGGTGGGAACCATGCACCATCAGCGATATCAAGAACTACCATCCTGAGCGCCACTCCTATAGTCAGGGACAGGTGCTCACACGTCCGTTTACCTCCAAGCAGGCACGCGTGGTGGCGCGAGAGATGGCTGAGGCAATGGCACTCAATCTCTTTGCCAAGCATAAGGTGGCAAACCAGGTGGTTCTCACCATAGGCTACGACAGAGAGAGCCTCACCAATCCCTCTGTAGCCCAGTATTATCAGGGCGAAATAGTAAAAGATCATTATGGCAGACTGGTGCCCAAGCAAGCCCATAAGTCGCTTAAATTGGAGCAGCACACCTCATCGTCATCACAACTCATTGACGCAGTGAGCCAGTTGTTCGACAGCATAATCAACCCCCACCTTCTAATTCGCCGGCTCAACGTCACCGTGAATAACGTAGTGGGAGAGGAGAGCCTCAAAACCAATACCCCTCAGCAACTCGATCTGTTTGTGGATTATGAAAAAGCAGAGCGACAGAAGAAACTCAAACAGCAGCAGTTCGACAAAGAGCAGAGAATACAAAAAGCGCAGCTTATGATTAAGCAGCGCTATGGTAAGAATGCAATACTTCGAGGCTTAAACTTCGCTGATGGTGCCACAGCCATAGAGCGCAACACCCAAATCGGAGGTCACAAAGCTTAGTAAACTCCAAAGATATAGAACATATATGGAACACCACGACGCAGAACCATTTGACTACGCAGACATAATCAACCATCCGCACCATGTGTCATCCAGACATCAGCCCATGTCCATGCACGACCGTGCGGCCCAGTTTGCACCCTTCGATGCACTCTCAGGCATCAGCTCAGTCGTGTCATCACAAAACTCTTAGTAGTAATGCTCCTGATAAAGACTGACCTTAGTTACGCCGTCCTCATTAGTAAAACTGATTTTGTTCTCACGAGCCAGCCATCCGATAGCCGCAAAAGTCTCAGGCAAATCCATACCAGTCTCGTTCTGTAACTGTTCAAGATTCATTTTACCGCCACTCTCTAACTTGCGCCATAGAATACCAGCGAACTCTCCAATTTGTGATGCTTGCATAATTAATAGATTGATTAAAAGTTAAACATATATTTCTTCTCAACTAACTCTAATTTTTTTGCAAATGTAAGGAAAAAAAATAATACTTGCAAGAAAAAACCTCAAAAAAAATTACTTACGCTTCCAAGTCTGGGTTTCGTAGAGGAAACCGATGTAGCCTCTTACCTTGAGGTTGTTGCCATCGAGCCAGATGGAGCACTTGTAGTTCTTACCGTTCTTGGGGTTGTAAATCCTTCCACCTTCCCACTTGTCTTTCTTCTTGGTGAGACCGCTGAGGATATGTACTCCCATTAGTTTGCGGCTACGGAGTTTCTCATCAGAATTGTGAGTGTCCTTGGTATCAGGACCTTTGGCGAGCCACACAATCTTGCCATTGACTACGTTGCCGCTCTGGTAGATTTCTACCTTTGCATCACCTGCTTCTGTTAACCATGTACCAAAGATGTCTTGTGCAAATCCGTTTGCTGCTATCAGCATCAGGACCATGCTAAATAAAATCTTTTTCATTTTTACTTTTTATTATTTTTGCCTTGTCCTTTGTCCTTTGTCACCTTGTCCCTTGTCACCTTAAATCATCTCTTCGATGTCCTTCTCAAACTCCTTCGGGTCTGTAGTGGGAGCATAACGCTTAACGGTCTCGCCATCTTTGGAGATAAGGAATTTGGTGAAGTTCCACAAGATGTCGCTGTCCTTTTCTACACTCTTGCTCAGTGTCTTCAATAATGTGTGGGTGGCCTTAGCTTTCAGACCCTTATACTCCTCGGTGGGTGCCTGAGCCTTCAGATATTCGAAGATAGGCTCAGCAGCTGGACCGTTCACGTCAGTCTTCTTCATAATCTGGAATGTCACACCATAGTTCAACTGGCAGAACTCCTCAATCTGTGCATCGCTGCCAGGGTCTTGCTCCTTGAACTGATTGCAGGGGAAGCCGATGATTACCAGTCCCTTGTCCTTGTATTTTTGGTTAAGTTCCTCCAGTCCTGCAAATTGGGGGGTAAATCCACACTTGCTGGCTGTGTTGACTATCAGTAGCACTTTCCCCTTAAACTCTGAGAAATCAATTTCTTTACCTTTGCTCGTGAGAGCCTTAAAATCATAAATCTTTTTCATAATTCGTTTGGTTTGTAATTGTTAATTATATTATTTGCCTCATTTATGGGTACAAAGTTAAAAAAAATATCCATAAGTAAGCGCAAAAAGTTGCAGAAATAAAAAA
>JAEEVS010000037.1:0-6648 GCA_016290975.1 Prevotella sp.
CATCAGCCCTGTTCCCCCGTTCATACCAGGGAATGCTAGTTCTTCTATCTTGTTAAAATCAATAATCATAAGTTCCAATAAATCCCGATTTATCTTTCTTTTATCTCTATCTTTTTAATCACCTTGGCAGGAATGCCCCCTACGTGGTATTTGGCTCAACATCTTTAGTCACAACAGCACCAGCGGCTACGACGGCGCCGTCACCAATGGTTACTCCTGCCAGCACTGTGGCATTGGCTCCTATCCATACATTCTTGCCTATGTGGATGGGGGCATAGCTCATGCTCTGACGCTTAGCTGGGTCAAGGTCGTGGTTGATGGTGGCAAGCACGACGTTGTGACCTATGAGTGCCCCTTCATCGATGGTTATGCCTCCCTGATCCTGAAACTTACACCCCATGTTAATGAATACATGCTCACCAACGATGGTGTTCTTTCCGCAGTCGGTATGGAATGGGGGAAACAGCCCTACGCTCTTAGGAACGTCACGTCCCCAAAGCTGTTCCAACAGTGAATGCAGTTCCTTCGGAGTATGATATTTACCGTTAATCTCAGCAGTTATACGCAAAGCCTCCTGCGACAGCTTATGAAACATCATGTGAACTTCGCCACCACCAACAACAGGCTTACCCGATGCCATGTAATCTCTAAATTCTTGTATAGTCATAGTATTTTTATATTTTTTCTTCTCTTAGAGGAGATACTGATGCAAGTCCTTGCGGAGTATTTCTTCGAATTTGTCCATTATATTAAACTTCTGTGCAAAGGTAAGAATTTTTCTTGAACATTCAAAAATTTATTTTTTGAACCTTTCACCAATGAATCCTTTGCCCATATCGCCTGCCATTAGGTCAAAATGACTGAATATGGGAGGCGTAGGTGCAAGGTCAAAGTAGTCAATCTCGGCTATGGGCAGACAGAAATAAACTAATTGGTCATAACTGCTATACAGACGAGGGAGAACAGGATTGTTACAGTATATCCATTGCTTAATATCATCCTCCACATAGAAGTTTACCATGCCAGAGCAGCGAACAGATATGTTGTCAGCATAGGCTAACACCTCCACGTTGGGGTTATGAACAATTTCCTTCCACACTGCTTTCTCTGCAGAAGTAGCAAAGTAAAGCACATTGTTCTCCTGCTTCATTATTTGGAATATACGCAATTTAGGAAAATTGCCCTCGCAAGTGGCGAAGGCAATCTCATTGTGGCTACGTAAAAAATCAAGTGCTTTCTGCATCATGGCAGTTTACCAGTTGAGGGGTTCCTGAAGTATGTTGCCATCAGTCATCGGACTGTCGGCATCAGTGAAGGCATTTGCCTTATACTGGATGCAAAGCATTGTGAGGTTCTCGTTGCCTGTGTTCTTCAGCGCACGTTTGCCATCAGGAGAAACACGGATGATACTTCCCTCGCTGACGGGGAATATCTCACCATCTACCTGATACTGACCCTCACCCTTGAGAATGAAGTAAAGTTCTTCGTGGGTTTTGTGAGTGTGCAGAAAACCGCTGTCCTGACCAGGTACGAGAGTCTGGAATGAGAATTCACTACCAGTAGCTCCAACAGCCTGTCCTGCAAACACCTTGCCCTTAATGGTCACATCAGGTCCCATAGGGAGCTCGTGCTCAATAATCTCACTCATCTTACCTACGCTTACTGCGCTGTAGTTCTTACCACTCTTAATTGTCTCAATCTTTTTCATTTTCTTTACTTTTTTTATTTATAGTGTTTAATTCAGTTTGACGGTGCAAAGGTACGACGAAAAAAACATCTGCACAAGAAGGTACTTTTTGGTGGGATAGTTACCAAAAAGTAGGAATTGTGTGTTTATCGGGCATAACAGGAAAGGCTTTTAACTCACATTAACATAGTATAATGCCGTTACTTGGTAACTTTTTGTTACCTTTGCAACGATAACTCTCAACTTTCAACTTAAAAAAAATGGCAGATATTAAGGCAGAATATTTGGCTTGCCCTATAAGGCAGGTAGTAAGTCGTTTCGGCGACAAATGGTCTATGCTCGTATTATTTCTTCTGGATAGAAGCGATACTGGCATTATGCGCTTCAACGAAATCAGGCGTTTCATGACAGACTGTTCCCAAAAGATGCTCTCTCAGACGCTAAAGAATCTGGAACATAACCACCTTGTTCATCGTGAGGTATATCCTGAGGTTCCTCCACGTGTGGAGTATTCACTGACTGATACAGGCAAATCACTGATGCCTGCACTCACTGCTCTGATAGCCTGGGGTAAAGAGCATTTCAATGAAGTGGTGACAGATTGAAGAATGACCCAACCCAAGTTCATAATCACGATGGACGGCTACTTTCGTCTCGGCATGGTGCACATGCACAGCGACCTGCTAAAGCCTGGCGACCAGTGCATAGGAGGTGGATACTATCAATTCGATTATGCTTCAAACCGAATTATCCTTGACCGTTCATCATACGACTTCGGCAAGCCAAAGTGGCACCTTCTGGATACTCTGAAGGTGCCGTCAGTCTATAGAGGACTGAATCTGGTCTATAAGTATGACGACAATTTTCATGATGACCTCAATTTAGATGAGGAAATGAAAATTGAGTATTACGACTGAGGATTTTCTGTTATATCTTCCACTGCAAGAATAAAAATAGGCAAAGTCACAAAAGTCACAAAGTCACAAAAGTCACAAGTGACAAAAAACTGTCAACCAAAATCAGGAAAAGACACCGTCTATTATTTTTCTGGAGTCAAAAATGCGGCTTGCTCTTTTTATGGGAATACCTTGCCTCAGCTATATTTACCACGGAGTCGCAGAGTCTTTCCATCTCGCATATCATGTCCATATACAGTGTTCCTACAAGATAGCTGCACTGATGGTCGTTGATTTCCATGATGGTCTTTTCATGCAGACTATCACGAAGGCTGTTGATATCATTTTCTATGGCATAGATATCATCAAGATTGTATCTGTCACGCGGACCGCGGAGCATGAGGCACATAGTTTGGAGCGACTGGCTGGCAAGGGTAGTCATAGCTTGTAGGCCCTCTTCTTGCGACTGCGTGAATGTAACCGACTTAGTGTGGCGCTCCACCATCTTGAGTGACAGTTTGTAGCATGAGTCGCCTATTGACTCCAACTCGCTTACCTCGCGCATCATGATACGTATCCTGCGCCTTGAGTCGTCGCTGAGTTGCTCGTCAGAGGTGTTTGCAAGGAATTCAGCAATTGCCATCTCCCGTTTGTCGGCAAGTTCCTCTTCCTTTGCCAAGCGTTCGGCAAAGTCAGTGAGGATTTTCTCATCCTTGGCGCCCATCATCTCTTTCACCTTGTCAAACATCTCACGCATACAGTCAGCGAAATATGCTGTTTCGTTCTTTGCCTGTAAAACAGACACCTCAGGGGTCTGCACGATGCTTGACTGTATATATCGCAGGGTAAATTCCGCCTCGGCATCATGCCTCTCTGGGATTATCTTGCATACTATTGCCTCTATCTGTTTGACAAATCCAATGAGGATTGCAGTATTCAGTACATTGAAGGTGGTATGAAACATAGCTATGACTACTGGCAGTTTCTCTGTCTGCCCAGACATGGTATTGTCATAGCCCACGATGCTGCACACCATATCAACGAAGGGATAGAAGGTTGCTGACACCCATATCACGCCAAATACATTGAAGACCAAATGTGCCATAGCCGCACGTCGCGCATCAGTATTCGCACCAAGGGCTACAATGTTTGCCGTTGCCGTAGAACCCAAATTCTCGCCCAGCACAAGGGCTAAGCCGAGATATATCGGCAGCACCCCTGACGAACACAACATAATAGTGATGGCTATCAAGGCTGCTGAGGAATGTATCATACACGTAACGAAAGATCCTATGGCAAAGAAGATAAAGATAGTCAGGTGGTTCTTCACGTCAAACGAAGAAAAGAATTCTATCACGGCAGCGTTGTCCTCCAAGTCCATCTCCCTGCCCGTCTTGCTGAGCGTAACCAGCGCCATAAACATAAATGCCACGCCAAAAAGAAACGTTCCCACATGGCGATACCTCTTCATATAGACGAGGAATATTCCTACGAGGAAGCACATATAAACCACTATCGAGAGGTCAATGCTATATCCTAACGTCATAATCCATGCCGACAGCGTGGTGCCTATATTGGCGCCCATGATAACCGAAATAGCCTGAAACAATGTCAGCATGCCGGCAGACACGAATGACACCGTCATCACCGTGGTAGCTGTTGACGACTGCACAGAGGCAGTAACAATCATGCCAGTAATCATACCCGTAAATCTGTTGCCAGCCATTCGCGCCAGTATCTTCTTCAGGTGATTTCCTGTCATGCTCTGAAGCGACTCACTCAGCATCTTCATGCCGAAAATCAGCAAGCAGAGTGTTCCGACCAGCTTAATAGAGATAAAAAAATAATCCATAGGAACATACATTTTTAATGTTTCAACCTGCAAAGGTACATTTTTTTTGAGGAACATTTTTCGTATTTCTCCCATTTTAGGAACTACATGTGTTAATTTTTCCAAAATCCCTTTGCCACATCAGCAATAATGCGTACCTTTGCATTTATGCAAAAAAGAAAAAACTTATGAAACAGACAAAAATTTTCCTTATCACCATTCTGGCACTCATGATGTCAGTGGTATGTTTTGCAGACTCCAATCCCATACCTGCCGAGAGATTGCCACAGGCAGCAAAGGCTTTTATAAAGAAAGAATTCGCTAATGCCAAGGTATTGCGTGCCGAGAGGGAGACTGATGCCTATATGTGCAGATTGGATAATGACATAGATATAGAATTCAACCTGAAGGGCACATGGATTAAGATGGACGGCAGCGTGAGGACCTCCCTGCCTGCCTCAGTGATTCCACAGAACATCTACAAGTATGTAAAGACCCATTATCCTAAGAATGGGATATCGCAGATAGAGAAAGGCCGCTACGGCTACAAGGTGGAGTTAGACAGCAAGTATAATCTGAAGTTTACCCGCCAAGGGAAGTTTATAGGAAAGAATCATTAAGGCAAAGCTTAAGGATATTTATATGAAGCAAGAAACTCTGGAAGAAATTCTGAATACTTTCGAGCCCATCTCACTTGACCAGATGAGTAGCGTGAAGCTCATGAATCGCACTGATACGAAATTCGTTACCAATCTGGACAAGCTCAAGCAACTGTTGAAGATGGCATGCGATGAATACTACGTGCAGGAAATTGACGGAGAGCGCAATCTGGAGTATGACACCACATACTACGATACTGACGACTTCAATATGTACTGCATGCATCAGTGGAAACATACCAACAGACAGAAGATACGTTTCAGGACCTACTGCATAAACGGTCTGCAGTTTATGGAGGTGAAGACCAAGAATAACCACAAGCGCACCAAAAAGCAGCGCATCAAGGTGGTAGATATGGACCTGACGGATGATGAAAAAAGGCTCTTCCTTGGCAAGCACCTGCACTATGACGTTGACAGTCTGCAGCCAGCACTCAACAACCACTTCGCCCGCATCACGCTGGTAAACAAAGGAATGACAGAGCGACTGACCATTGACAGTGGCGTACACTTCAACAACCTGGTCAGCGGAGAGCAAATGGACATGAACGACCTGGTTATCATTGAACTGAAACGCGACGGTCATGTCTTTTCGCCCATACTCAAAAAGCTGAGACAGCTACAGATACATCCACACGGATTCTCAAAATACTGCATAGGCTCAGCACTCACCAACAAGGACTTACCCTTCAATCGCTTCAAACAAAAGGTTACTGAGGTAAGGATATTGACAGGAATAGATGACATTAAACAATAAATAAACAATAAAAACAACAAGACAAAATGGAAAACTTCTTTTCACCTGAATTTTGCGACTCATTGATACGATTTGCAGTCTGCATGTTCGCCAACTGGGTTATCGTACACTTCCTTTATTACAAGAAAGCTAAGCGTCGTGACTTCTACTTTACGTTCATGCTCATCTCTGTAGCATTGTTCTTCCTCGTTTACATGATGATGGGTATGGATCGCGGAAAGGCTACGATGGGTGTAGGTCTCGGACTGTTTGGTATCTTCTCCATCATGCGTTACCGCACTGATGCTATGCCAGTACGCGAGATGTCATACCTCTTCGTCGTTATCTGCCTGGCTGTAGTTCACTCTATGGCTTCATCACTGGGCGTTGACGAGTTTGGACAGCTCGTTGGCACACCTCTGCTCGAGCTTGTATGCATCGACATCATCGTCATCATTGCCGTAGCTATCTGTGAACGTGTACTCAAGACGGAGGCTTCAAAGATTGTGCAGTATGACCGCATAGAACTCATCAAGCCAGAGCGCAAAGAGGAACTCATTGCCGACCTGGAACAGCGTCTGGGACTCAAGATTACCAACGTACGCGTAGGTGCTGTTGATTTCCTGCGTGATATGGCTGTGCTGCGCATCTATTATAAAGGTCCCGAAAGTGGCGACGTTAAGGATATGCTGAAAATAAAGAATGGAGAATACGCTCATGTCTAATATCTCTAATAATAATAGGACAAGACAAATAATGCGGCTGATTGCCGCATTATTTGTAATGTTACTACTCTCACCCACCAGCGCCTGTGCCAGCGATGATTTCGGCATGTGGGG
>JAEEVS010000038.1:0-14684 GCA_016290975.1 Prevotella sp.
CATGCGGTGCATATCCTCCTTACGCTTGAAGGCACCACCCTGGTTGTTGTATGCATCCATGATTTCAGCAGCGAGCTTCTCAGCCATACCCTTACCACCACGCTTACGAGCGAAAGAGATGAGGTTCTTCATTGCAACTGACTCCTTACGGTCTGGACGAATCTCTGTTGGTACCTGGAATGTAGCACCACCGATACGACGGCTCTTTACCTCAACGTGTGGGGTAACATTGTCAAGTGCCTGCTTCCATATCTCGAGAGCTGGCTTCTCCTCATTCTTCATCTTCTCACCTACAGTGTTAATTGCAGCATAGAAGATTTCGTAAGATGTGTTCTTCTTACCATCATACATAAGATGGTTTACGAACTTTGACACTTTCTGGTCATTGTAAACGGGATCTGGAAGGATCACACGCTTCTTTGGTTTTGCTTTTCTCATTTGTTTTGTTTTTAATGAAAAGTGGTTGTTGTTAAAATACTTGGTCTTCAACGCCCCCTCTGGAGCATTTACTCAACCCGACCCTCTAAATTTTAAGAGAACCTCCCGCCCTTTAAGGGAGGGACGGGGAGGGTCTATTTCTTAGCAGCCTTTGGACGCTTAGCACCATACTTAGAACGGCGCTGAGTGCGGCTTGCTACGCCAGCGGTATCAAGAGTACCGCGAACGATGTGATAACGTACACCTGGAAGGTCCTTTACACGACCACCACGAACAAGCACGATAGAGTGCTCCTGAAGGTTGTGGCCTTCTCCTGGGATGTACGAGTTAACTTCTTTTGAGTTCGTCAGACGAACACGGGCTACTTTACGCATAGCCGAATTAGGCTTCTTAGGGGTAGTTGTATACACACGCACACATACACCACGACGCTGAGGACATGATTCCAGAGCTGGTGACTTTGACTTGTCTACAAGTACCTTTCTGCCTTTTCTTACCAATTGTTGAATTGTAGGCATTTTGTTTTGTTTTTAAATTGTTATTATTTTATTTATTGTATTTAATTTCAACGCTTTACGTACCATGTTGACCACACGGCACACTTCGCCTTTTGAGCGAAATCGGGTGCAAAGGTACTACTTTTTCCTAAAATGACCTAATATATAAGGAGAAAAGTACATTACAAAATATACCAATTAAAAAAGATTAACACTCTAAACAATTTTTAACCATATGGATAGCGAAGCTATTTAATATTATTCCTAACTTTGCAATAGAATGAAAGAAAAACAACCTATGACACGCGCACGTATATATATAATAATGTGTATGCTGGCACTAATACCAGGAATCTCTCCTCTTCACACCGATGTTATGGCGCAGAAGGCAGGCGACATAATCAATGTAAAGCCTGCTGACGAGGAGAAGTATTTCTATGCCCAGCAGATACCTGATGAAGTTTTTAAGCGAATGCAAGGCAAGTCGTTCCCCAAGAACTGTACCATAAAACGCAGTGACTTGCGATACCTTCATGTGCTACATATTAACAAGAACGGAAAGACTCAGGTGGGCGAGATGGTATGCAACAAAAGCATTTCTGCCGATTTAATCGACATATTCCGCAAACTATACAAGGCACAATACCCCATAGAGCGCATGGTGCTCATAGATGACTATGATGCCGACGACGAGAAGAGCATGGAAGCCAACAACACCACATGCTTTAACTTCAGAATGATTACTGGTTCCACCACAAAGGTGTCAAAACACGGAATGGGATTGGCAGTGGACCTTAACCCATTCGACAATCCATATATAAAAGGAAAGGTAATAAAACCAAAAGGAGCAAAGCGACAACCTGAAATAACAAGGACATCACTACCCTACCGACTGTTTACAGAGCATGGTTTCAAATGGGGAGGTGCATGGAAAAGTCTGAAAGACTATCAGCATTTTGAGAAGTAAGAGTTAGGTTATAGGTTAGAGATAAGAATTATGGAGAAGTACAAGAAATTCATGCAAAGGGCTATTGACCTGAGCATAGAAAACGTTAAGAATGGTGGAGGACCGTTTGGTGCAGTAATAGTAAAAAACGGCGAAATCATCGCAGAAGGAGTAAATAGGGTGACTGCAAATAATGACCCTACAGCCCATGCTGAGGTGAGTGCAATACGTGCTGCATGCCAGAAGGTAAATGACTTCAAACTCAACGGCTGTACCATATACACATCATGCGAGCCATGTCCTATGTGCCTCAGTGCTATCTATTGGGCTGGAATTAAGGACATATACTATGGCAACACAAAAAAAGACGCCGAAGCGATTGGCTTCGGCGACAATTTCATTTATCGTGAACTTTCCATTCCTGCGTCTCAGCGCTCTGTTCCTATGCGTCCTATGATGCGCACAGAGGCACAACAGGCTTTCCGCGACTGGCAGGAGAAGGAAGACAAGGTAGAATACTGATTACTTCACCTCCCAGATGTCGTTGGTCTCAAGGAGCTCTGCGAAGTTGTGATACTTCTTGGCTGCCTTTACCTCTTCTATCTGCTGGTTGACAGCATCGTCGTAGGTTGGTGCATCAACATCACGGATAACACCAAGTGCTACTGGGAAACCGTCTCCGTTACCCATGAGGGCAAGTTTGAGTTGGAGGGTGTTGTCTTCACAGTGAGCGTCATGAACAAGGATATCCTTCTCTGTAATGCCGTTCTCACCAATCTTAACGACCTTCAAACCGAAACCTTCCTGTACGAGACCGAACTCACGATCCTTACCGAAGATGAGGGGTTTGCCATGCTCTACGTAGATAGCATTCTCAGCTCTGCCTGCCTTATTATAAACAGAAGCGTGAGTACCATCGTTGAAGATTACGCAGTTCTGCAGTACCTCAACAACAGAAGCGCCCTTGTGAGCGTTAGCTGCCTTAAGTACCTCAACAGTGTGAGCGCCGTCAGTAGCAACGGTACGAGCGAAGAAGTGACCACGAGCACCGAAGCAGAGTTCTGCTGGACGGAACGGGTCTTCCACTGTGCCGTAAGGTGATGACTTAGAGACGAAACCGCGTGGAGAGGTTGGTGAATACTGACCCTTCGTAAGTCCGTAGATACGGTTGTTGAGAAGAATCATATTGAGGTTGATGTTACGGCGGTTAGCGTGAATGAAGTGGTTGCCACCGATAGCGAGACCGTCACCGTCACCAGAAATCTGCCATACTGTAAGGTCAGGGTTTACCACCTTGCAACCTGTAGCGATAGCAGCGGCACGTCCGTGAATGGTGTTCATGCCGTATGTTGCCATGTAGTGAGGCAGACGTGAAGAACATCCTATACCTGAGATAACGGCATTGTTCCAAGGTTCCTTACCTATCTCTGCCATTGCTTTGTGCAGTGAAGCCAAGAAGAAGTGGTCACCGCAACCAGGACACCAGCGTGGCTGTCCTTTCTTGAAGTCTTGTGCTGTAAATTCCATATCTTTTATCTCCCTTTTACTTGATTAATGCACTGAAAGCCTCTACCAGTTCGTTTACTACGAATGGCTGGCCTTTTACCTGATTGAACTGTGCTGGCACGAAATTGTCAACCTTCATACGCAGATAGCCTGCGAGCTGACCCATGTTCTGCTCTGCCACTACCACCTTAGGATACTTGGTGAGTACCTCAGCTGTGTTCTTTGGCAGTGGATTGATATAGCGGAACTGTGCCAATGCTACCTTCTTGCCCTGAGCACGAAGCTCGTCCATTGCTGAATGGAGGTGACCATAGGTAGAACCGAAGCCGACGATGAGCAGTTCAGCATCATCCTTATCGCCGATAACCTCAAGGTCTGGTACCTCTATGTTAGCAATCTTCTGAGCACGCTTACGAGTCATCAGGTCGTGATTCTCTGGTGCTGTGGATATAGCACCAGTCTTGTCGTCCTTCTCCAGACCGCCGAGAATATGCTGGAAACCTTCACGACCAGGAACAGCCCAGTAACGTGTGCCGTTCTCTGCACGCATGTAAGGAGTCCAAGTGCCCTTCAGCTCTTCTGGCACGTAAGGAGGATTGATAGCATCCATCTTGACAAGGTCAGGAAGTTTGAATGCGCCTGAACCGTTAGCGATATATGCATCGGTGAGCAATACTACAGGAGTCATGTGCTCGAGTGCCATCTTTGCAGCATCGAAGGCTGCATAGAAGCAGTCTGTAGGACTGGTAGCTGCAATGACAGGCAGTGGTGATTCACCATTACGGCCGTATAGACACTGCAGGAGGTCAGTCTGCTCAGACTTGGTAGGCAGACCTGTTGCTGGACCGCCACGCTGCACGTCGAGTACCACGAGAGGAAGCTCCATGATGACAGCGAGGTTCATTGCCTCAGACTTCAGACAGATACCAGGACCAGAGGTAGAAGTAACTGCGAGAGCACCACCAAAGGCAGCACCTACAGAAGAGGCACATCCAGCTATCTCATCCTCACACTGCACAGTAGTAACACCAAGTGACTTATGCTTAGAGAGTTCATGAAGAACATCGGTAGCAGGAGTGATAGGGTAAGAACCGAGGTAAAGCTTCAGTCCAGCCTTCTCTGCAGCAGCGATGAAACCATATGCTGTAGCCTTGTTACCTGTGATATCCATGTAACGACCAGGAGTCTTAACCTTTGACTCTATGCGATAGACGTTAGTGGCTGAAGAGTGAGTGTTGTGACCATAGTCATAACCAGCCTGAATAACCTTGATGTTAGCCTCAGCCACACCTGGTTTCTTAGCAAACTTCTCCTTGAGGAAGTTGGCAACGAGGTCGAGGTCACGAGAGAACAGCCAACAAACAAGACCGAGGGCAAACATGTTACGACACTTGAGCATCGCCTTGTTGTCCATGCCTGTATCCTTGAGGGCATCCTTTACCATCTGGGTGATAGGACACGCGATAACACGGTCAGGGTCAATGCCCATCTCGCCGAGATAGTCTGTAGTCTCAAACTTAGCCTTGTCAAGATCGCTCTGTGCGAAAGAGTCGGTATCAATGATTATTGTAGCACCTGGCTTAGCGTACTTATACTGTGTCTTGAGGGCAGCAGCATTCATTGCTACAAGCACATCGCACTGATCACCAGGGGTGTAAACCTGTCCGGCACCGATATGCACCTGGAAACCAGATACACCAGTGAGTGAACCTTGCGGAGCACGGATGTCAGCAGGGTAATCAGGGAATGTAGAAATGCTATTACCTACGGTAGCAGATACCGTAGAGAAGATGTTTCCGGCGAGCTGCATACCATCGCCAGAGTCACCAGAGAAACGAACGACCACCTGATCGAGTTCCTTAATGTCTAATACTTCTGCCATTGTCGTATTGTTGTTAATAAGTTAAAATGTCATTGTTTCATTCTCAAATATGAGACGTTATCCCGTAAAGTGATTGCAAAATTACTGAAAATTATTCATATTACAAAACCTTTTGTCGGGAAAATGGTAATTACGCTGACATTTTGTAATTTTATCGATTGTTTACAAGTCAATATGTTCTACATTGACATCTTTGTGTAAAAACATCCTTGCACATTCCTTAAACCGCTCAGGCGACTCTGTGGTGTAGAATCTCGTGGTTGCACCCTTTGAGCATACCTTATCCATTTCAGGATGGCGCTTAAGATAGTCCTCAAGACTGGCAGCAACGTATTCGCCCTGTGCAACAATGTTTATGCCCTCAGGTACAGCCTTGCGTAATGCATTCATCAGCAAGGGATAATGTGTGCACCCAAGAATGATGGTATCAATCAGAGGATCCTTCTCAAGCAACTGACCAATGCGCTTGCGTACGAAAAACTCTGCTCCCTCGCTCTCACTCTCGCCTGCCTCAACTATGGCTGCCCACAAAGGACAAGCCTGTCCTGTAACCTTTATGTCAGGATGGAACTTGGCAATCTCAAGGGTGTAACTCTCACTGCGCACAGTTCCCTCTGTGGCTACAACACCCACATGACGGCTCTTAGTCAGCGAACCAATTATCTCCACTGTAGGACGAATGACACCAAGCACACGATAACCCTGTTCAAGAAGAGATGGCGAGCCTTCCATGAGATCACGCTGCTGTATGGTGCGCAGTGCCTTTGCAGATGCCGTGTTACATCCGAGTATAACCAGTCTGCACCCCATAGAGAATAGTTTGATTACAGCCTGACGCGTAAACTCATATACCACATCAAAACTACGTGAACCATATGGCGCACGGGCATTATCGCCGAGGTATATGAAATCTCTTTCAGGCAACTGCTTGCGCAACTGCTGAAGTATTGTCAAACCGCCGTAGCCAGAATCAAAAACACCGATGGGAGACATGGGAAGATTGAAGGTTGAGAGTTTAGAGTTTAGAGTTAAGAATTAAAGGTTAGAACTATACATGAGGGCTATCGCAGCAACTGGAGTAGTGACTCCGTCACATCTACTGTAAGAGCATCGTCAATATAGGGACAAGCATCACTGTCGGTATTCACTATCATGGTGTAGCCACCTTGCTTGCCGATGGAGATGAGTGCCTGACGGATTTTCTCCTTGATGGGAGTCAGTAAGTCCTGCTCGCTCTGCTTGAGCAAACGCTGTGAGTCGTCGCGGAACTTAATGTTGCTATCATAAAGGTCTTGAAGTTCTGTCCTGCGCTTCTCGCTGATAGAAGGTGCGAGGTCTGACTGCTGTTCGATGAACAGTTCATACTTCTCACTGAACTCCTTTTCTGAAGCCTGCAGTTCATCTGCATACTGCTTGCGCATACGCTCTATATCCTGCATACCAGAAACGTAAGCAGGAAGACCATTCAGAATAGCATTATAACTAAAATGCCCTATCTTCTGCGCATTGGCTGTACAGAAGACAGAGCATATTATAATGATTGATAATAAAACCTTTTTCATACTGAAGGCAACGCCTTACTTAATCTTGTTTATCTCAGCCTTTACATCAGCTGTAACATCCTTAGAACCTGCGCCAGTATAAAGAGGAGCAGAAGCCTCGAAGATGTATGTGTACTGACCAGCCTTACCTACATTCTGTATAGCAGTCATTATTTTCTGCTGAATAGGCTGCATCTTCTCCTGCTGAAGCTTCTGAAGTTCCTGCTGATTCTGCTGAGCGGCATTCTGAATCTTTGAGTACTGCTCCTGAAGTTCAGCCTCGCGTGTCTGCTGATCCTTTGGTGCGAGTGTTGCCTTAGTTTTCTCGTAAGCTTCGTAGTTCTTCTGGAACTCATCCTGCATCTCCTTCATCTGGTTGTCCAGTTCCTGAGCCTTAGCCTGCAACTCACCATTTGCCTTTGTGAGTTCAGGGAGAGACTGCATGATTGACTGTGTGTCAACATGACCAAACTTCTGTGCGTTTGCACCAAGTGCTACAGCAAACATAGCAGCGAGGGCGATAATTGTTTTTTTCATTTTTCTTTTACCTTATTTATTATTATATAATTGTTATCTGATCAATAACCTAATTTCTGGAGAACCTCGTTAGAGATATCTATCTTGGGTGACGCAAATATTATGCCACTTTTGCTTGCTCGGTCAACTACCATCTGGTAACCACGCAACTCCGATATCTCCTTTACTGCATTATATACCTCTTCCTGTATAGGCGACATGAGACTCTCACGTTTCTTGAACAATTCTCCTTCTGGTCCGAAATATTTCTTTTTCAGGTCTGCAGCCTCTTTCTCTTTCTGCATTATAGCATTCTGCCTAACCTGCTTCTGTTCCTGAGACAAGAACACCACTTCGTTCTGGTAGTTCTTATACATAGTGCCTGCCTCAGTGTTAAGGGCATCTACCTCTGCCTGCCAACGTTTACTTACCTGAGAGAGTTGTTCTGTGGCACGCTCATAGGCTGGAATATTCTTCAGTATATACTCCAAATCAATCAAGGCATACTTCTGCGCACTTGAGTGAAGAACGAAGAATGAAGAATGAAGAATCAGTATTATTGTCAATAACCTTCTCATAACTGTGAACTATGAATTATGAACTGATTAGAACTCCTGACCGAGGATGAAGTGGAAATTGCTACCACCCTTCTTGCCAAATACATTATCGAAACCATAAGCCCAGTCAAGTCCCATCAGACCGACCATAGGCAGGAAAATACGAACGCCCAAACCTGCAGAACGTTTCATATCGAACGGATTGAATTCGGCAACCTCAGGCCATGCATTACCAGCCTCGACAAAACCTAAGCCATATATAGTGGTATTACCCAACAGGAATGGATATCTAAGTTCCACAGAGAAACGGTCATAGGCATAACCTGCAGAACCTGATGGTGTGAGAGAACCATTCTCATAACCACGCAGACCTATCGTCTCCTCAGCATAGCTGGTAGAATAGCCAGACATACCGTCACCACCCATATAGTAGGTCTCGAACGGAGATTTATTAAACTTGTTATAATGTCCCAACAAACCAATCTCAGCACGTGTCATGAGCACGAGACACTTCTGACCATTAGTGAGCGAAGTAAAGGTACGAGACTTAAACTTCCACTTATGATATTCTATCCAACGATACTTCTCCTGCTGTTGCTCTGAGTAGTCTGAAGCATAACGGTTTGTTGCCAGATGCTCATAATCTTTCTTAAAGATTGAAGACCAAGGTGGAGTAACCGTCAAACTGAGTGTAAACTCAGAACCTCTGCGTGGGAATAACTGGTTATCCGTAGAGTTACGTGTCAAGGCTATACTGAGGTTGATATTGTTACAGTTACCATTCTGTACTAAGAAGTATCTCCAATTACGTAGCATATAACGGGTATATGCCAGAGTGAGCGACAACTGGAAATAGTCATCAGGCCAACGCAAGCGCTTACCCCATCCTACAGAGCCACCGAGCATCTGCACTGATTTATCAGGGTCGTAATAGTTCTCTATATTACTAAAACTGCTACCAACTCCATAATAATACTGGTAATAACTATTCTGCCAGTTGGTATTATAGTAATTAGAGTTTACGTCGGTCTGCTTTGAGTAGAACACACCCACACTGAACTGTATAGGACGCTTGCCACCAAACCATGCCGTAGAGTATGATGCATTGTAAGCCTGATAGTATGTACCGTTAGTCTGTGCACTGAGCGCAAGGGTCTCACCATCGCCTACAGGCATGATACCACGACGCTCACCCTTCTTACGGAAGAGGTTTGCCATAGAGAAGTTGTTCAGTTTCAAACCTATCTTACCAATGACACCAGTCTGTCCCCAACCGAGAGAGAACTCTATCTGGTCGTTAGACTTCTGTTCCAAATCCCAATTGATATCCACAGTGCCATCCTCATAGTTTGGTTTCACATCTGGGTTAACCTTCTCTTGGTCAAAGTGACCCATAGAGGCTATTTCACGAGCAGAACGCATCAGAGCCTCCTTTGAGAACAGGTCGCCTGGCTTGGTACGCAACTCACGACGCACAACTTTCTCATACAACTTGGTATTACCCGTAATGCGCACATGTGAAATGTGTGCCTGAGGACCCTCCTGAATGCGCATCTCAAGGTCGATGGAATCACCTACCACATTCACCTCTACTGGCTGAAGGTCATAGAATAGGTAACCTGTATTCCAATATGCGTTACCTACGGCATCATCATCCTCTCTCAGACGTTTATTGAGCAGTTTCTGGTTATACACATCACCCTTCTTCATACCCAGTAATGCTGAAAGATAGTCTGTGGTGTATACTGTGTTACCTACCCAAGTGATGTTACGTATGTAATACTTCTGTCCCTCATATATCTTGAAATAGATGTCAACGTGTTTGGCATCGTATGTTGCCACGCTGTCCTTTAATATTACAGCATCACGATAACCCAACTCATTATACTTATCTATGAGATTCTGCTTGTCCTCAGAGTATCGCTCTGGTGTAAACTTCTTACTTCTTAGGAAACTTCCCAGTTTGTTTACCTCGTGGAGTTTCTTTAAGGCACCACCGCCAAACATACCACCTTTAATCTTTTTGGTTGACAGTTTTTCGTTGCCCTCTATATATATATGGTGTACCTTGGTCTTTTCCTTCTTATCTATTTCCACGTCGAGTATCACGTGATTCTTCTCTGCCACATCATCACGCTGGGTGATGTTTATCTCTGCGTTCTTAAATCCCTTGTCCTCATAGTATTTCTGAGCAAGGGTCTTAGCACGTGATATCATGTTAGGTGTAACCTGAGAGCCTTTCAGCAAACCGAGTTTTTGCTCAAGGTCTTCACGCTCCGACTTCTTCTTTACGCCTATATAGTTTATCTGGCTAACGCGTGGACGTGTCTTTAGATAAATGTGCAGGTATATGCTGTCACCCTTTATTGAATCGGCTGCTATTCTTACGTCTGAGAACAGTCCGTGCTTCCAATAACGCTTCACAGCTTCTGTTATCTCATTACCAGGAACAGCTATCTCTTGTCCCACGCTCAATCCTGAGATACTGGTGAGCATATAGTCCTCGTAACCATCCACGCCGCTTACGTTCAGTGCACCAATCTTCATCATACGCACCGACGATGCGTATGATATCTCTGGGTTTTCTATCTTATCTTGGGCAAATGCAGATTGAAGGTTGAAGGCAAAAAGTTGAATGAGCATCACACTCAACACCAACATAAACTTCTGCATATTACCGCTTATGTTATATCTTCCTGTCATCCTATTTGCTCTCTTCCTCCTCTACCTGCTCGCCGGTTTTACCGAAACGACGCTGCTTTGTCTGATAATATTCCACAGCCTTCAACAGTTCATCGTTGTTGAAGTCTGGCCAATATACTGGAGTGAAATACAATTCCGAATAAGCTATCTGCCACAACAGATAGTTGCTGATACGCAATTCGCCACCTGTACGGATAAGCAGATCAGGGTCTGGTTGGAAACTTGAATTCAAGTGCTGGCTTACAGTCTCTTCTGTTATAGCATCAGGAGCTATCTTTCCTTCCTTCACTTCTTCAGCTATCTGCTTCACTGCATCTGTTATCTCCCAACGTGAAGAGTAACTTATGGCAAGCGTCACAGTCATCACATCGTAAGAGGCTGTGCGATTCTCTATCCATTCTAACTTCTCGCGTACTGCTTGTGGCAGACGTGAACGGTCGCCAATCACTCTCATACGTACGTGGTTCTTGTCAAACAGTTCCTCGGTAAGGTGTGTCAATACCAGTCCCATCAAAGCCGCAACTTCGTCATCAGGACGATTCCAGTTCTCAGTTGAAAAGGCATACAGAGTGAGATACTTCACACCAAGTCGGCAACAGTCTGCGGTAATGCGCTGCAAAGCAGCAACACCTTCTACATGACCAGCCGTGCGCACTTGTCCGCGCTCTTTAGCCCATCGTCCGTTGCCATCCATTATGATGGCTATATGCTGTGGTATATTGTTTTTATCTATCATTATTATCTGTCTTTATGACATGTTGAGCATTTAGGTGAAAGACTATAGGTCAATGCAAGCGTCAGCATCGAGTAACAGTCTGTATTTTTAAACAATCCCGTACTCTCTATACGATAAGGATCATCCACGCCATCCAGATTGTCTGAGAATGAAATGTGCAGATGCCAGTCGAATGACAGGTTGGTACGAGCACCAAGTTTGTATTTCACACCTACACCTATTGGCACATTGCCTGTAACGACTCCCTTTTTTGTATTATGCTCAGGAACAAAGTCGTCACCTGCCTCATGCCCCTTTGAATAGTCGTAAGTACCGTTTTTACTATTTACATATGTCATTCCCAAACCCAATGAGATGAACGGAGTGAAGCGCTTTGCTCCACGATAGTCACGTCCTGTTCCATAAGGAAAGAAATTGTATTCATACGTTACAGAGAGGTCTGCCATTGTATTGCTGAACGAATAATGTAAATCTGAGATATCGGGAAAACGAGTGTCAGCTCTGCTTACATCGCCCTTCAACTTTGATATTCCCAAACCGAAACGTACAGCCGAACGTGGATTGAGTATCGCACGAAATAATACTGAACCGCCTACCTGGGCATTGCCAAAAAGCGAACCAGACATATCACCTTGATAAGCCGTGAGATTGACGCCACCACCGAGTTCCATACGGTATTCCACGTCATCCTGCGCCTTTGCCGTAGTGGCAATAAGGAGCATCAGCACCATTGATAATATGTGTCGTATCCTCTTCAATTTTTCCTTATTTGTCCAAAACGGTATATTCCTTCGTATCTAACGGATACCATGTAGCATTATTGAGTTTGCAGCGATATACCAAACCTCCGTCAGCACAGATGATATAGAAATAACCTAAGTCGTTTGAATCGCTCCATCCTCCTGCGTCCGACAATATCATTACCGGCTTGTTACTGTCAAGTCCGCTCATAGGCATCTTGAGTCCCTTCAGCGAGCGCCATGATGTGCCTCCGTCCTCCGAACAGAATATAGTACCATAAGGTGGTGTTTCTATCTTGGTAGAGGTATTCAGTCCACTGCCGCCTATTGCCAGAATCCATCCTTTGTAGTATCCCGTTGCCGAGAGGTTTTTCATCGCTGGCAGAGCACATTTCTTCTGCTGGGCGTCTGAGCAGTCGTTATACACCCATTTCTCATTTGTTTCAGAACCTACGTTTTTGTTCCACACCACTGCACAGGTGTCTTTTCCTTCAACTGATGTATTACCCACCACGGTAATGCGTGAAACACTTTTATTAGCCTTCTGTACTACTGTTGCCGAATGAACGTCTGCTACAGGTATCTTTTCTGAATTACTGAAAATATCGTCCACCTTCCACGTAGCGAGATCTTCTATATTAGCCACCATGAAGTTTCCGTTGCCGTTTATGGCATATACCTCATCATTGCACGCTCCTACGATATGCTCAAGGTCATAGCCTGACACATCCGCTGTCTTCAGTTCGTCAATGTCTCCGTAATAGAGCGTGTTGCCGTCAAGAATATAGAGGCTTTCCTCATAAGCTGTTATGGTAGCATCTGAAGAGAAAGTGCGCTTCTCTACCCATGTGGCACCTATGTCCGTACCCATATACAGTTTGCTGTCAGTTCCATTATCTACCAGTACGAACAAGCCGTCAAGCGTTGCAGCACCTCTCAGTGCCTTTGCCTCATCAAATATTTCCTGTGATGGCAATGCAACATACTTGAAAGAGTCTGCATATTCCATGTGTGCAACAATCTTCACCTTGTAGTCACGGGTGTAGCCGCCCTGTGTGGCAAACACACGGAATCTCAGTTCCTTAGAACCTACATTGTCTGTGCCAAATACTATAGAGTCACCTACATTATAGTTTGTCCATGTGGCATCGTCGGCAGCACTCCAGTCACGATATCTTATAGTACCAGAGTTCTTTGCTGAGATATTGGCAAGCATCTTCATGTGAGACCCTGCTGGCAGAGAGTCAAGGTTATATACCAGTCCTATTCTCTTATTGCTAGCATCCTCATCATTAGCCAGATGTTCTATATACACAGGCGTTTTGCTTCCATTATAGCTGTAGGTATAGAAACTGTCTATTGGGTTACCCTCTTTGTCCTTGGCATATTTCTTTTTGCCTACATATCTGTTTACCTTGACAGTGCCCAGTGTGAATGCCGTTATGGCTGTATCTTCGCTCGTAGCTACTGAAGTTGTCTCGTCTTTCATACATGAATACAACAAGCATACTGTCAGCATTATAGTAGCGATATGGAATATATGTTTCATTCTCTTGTTTTTATGTAGTCCCCCACCTATCGGGGTTGAGGTAAGTCTAAATCAGCCACAAAGTTACAAAGAAAAGTTGAAAGTAGACTATTTTTTAAGGTATGTTTGCATTTTTTTCAAACAAAAAAAGAGAGAACCCCGTAGGGTCCTCCCTTAAATATGCATTTTGCACTGTAAATTCTGCATTAAGATGGCTGCTTGCCAATGTAAGCAAGGATACCTCCGTCAACGTAGAGTATGTGACCGTTAACGGCATCAGAAGCCTTAGAAGCCAGGAACACTGCAGGACCACCGAGCTCAGATGGGTCGAGCCAACGTCCAGCAGGAGTCTTAGCGCAGATGAATGAATCGAATGGATGACGAGAACCGTCTGGCTGACGCTCACGCAGAGGAGCTGTCTGTGGAGTAGCGATGTAGCCAGGACCAATGCCGTTACACTGGATGTTGTACTCACCATACTCTGAGCAGATGTTACGAGTGAGCATCTTCAGACCGCCCTTAGCAGCAGCATAAGCACTAACTGTCTCACGACCGAGTTCTGACATCATAGAGCAGATGTTGATAATCTTACCTTCCTTACGCTCCATCATCTCTGGGATAACAGCAGCAGCACAGATGTAAGGAGCTACCAGGTCAACGTCGATGACAGCCTGGAACTCTGAACGCTTCATCTCGTGCATAGGAATACGCTTGATGATACCAGCATTGTTAACGAGGATGTCAATCTGACCTACCTCAGCGTGAATCTTCTTAACGAGCTCAGCAACAGCCACTTCGTCACATACGTTACATACGTAACCCTTCACGTTCTCGATGCCTGCTTCCTTGTAGTTAGCAAGGCCCTTCTCAAGAGCAGCCTCGTTAATATCATTGAAGATGATAGTCTTCACACCAGCAGCAACGAATGCCTTAGCAATGTTGAAACCGATACCATAAGAAGCGCCTGTAATCCAAGCGTTCTTTCCCTCAAGTGAGAAATTCTGTAAATTAGCCATAGTGTTTTTAGAAATTTAAGTATTTAATACGTTGGTTAGAATCTGCATTCCGTCACAAAGATAGCAATTTATTTCTTA
>JAEEVS010000039.1:0-17985 GCA_016290975.1 Prevotella sp.
AAGAGCGATGTTATACTATAATCTGGGTAACGACATAGTGACTTACACCACTGACCGCACGATAGGCAGAGACGGAGCAAAGATTAAGCATGAACTCTGTGTCGAAGGAGCAAGGTTCTTCTATCCTCATCAGGTGCATACCGACAGGATATATCGCATAAATGAAGCTTTCCTGACTCTGGATGCCCCACAGCAGAAGGAACTCCTTGAGGGCATAGATGCTGTGTTGACTGACGTTCCTCAGGTGATACTTGGCATAAGTACTGCCGACTGCATCCCTGTTGTGGTGTATGACCCAGAGCATCATGCTGCTGCAGCCATCCATGCAGGGTGGAAAGGCACAGTGCTGAGGATAGTGGAGAAGGCTATCGATGAAATGGCGAAAAACTATGGCACCAAGCCAGAACAGTGCACTGCTGCCATAGGACCAGGCATCTCGCAGGAGAGTTTTGAAGTAGGCACTGAGGTGCTCGACCAATTCTGTAATGCAGGATTCCAAATGGACGATGTAACCCAATGGATGCCAAATACGAGGGTGGGGGAGCAACCACCGATGAAGCCCCACATTGACCTGAAGGAAGTAAATAGGCTCCAGCTAACAGGAAAAGGCATAAAAGAACAAAATATCACGGTTTCACCGATAGATACCTTTACTGACGAACGCTTCTTCTCAGCCCGTAGAGAGCAGAAAGGCACAGTAAAGTGTGGCAGAATTCTAACTGGTTTCATGTTAAAGTGAACTTTATGAACAGACTACTAACTACTACAATTATCCTAATATTGACGCTAACCTTGTTGCAGAGTCAGCCCACCAAACCTGAACTTGAGAATGCAGCGAAGTTGGTAGAGGGTGTTGAGACCAACAACACTCGCTATCGTCATGTGCACTACGACGACCACAACGGTATGTCGCAGTGGCACTCAACCAAGATATTGCAGGATGATCGTGGTTTTATGTGGTTTGCCACATGGAACGGCTTGAATCGTTATGACGGTTACGAGTTCTCCATCTTCAAGTCGCTGCCTGGCGACGGAAACAACCTTGCTTCAGACCGCATAAGGAATATGATTATAGGCGATGACGGCAATATCTATTGCGCCATCAACAGCCGAGTGTGGATGTTTAACCTCAAGACATACAAGTTTGAGGAGATAGACCCCGAGACCCAGGAGCGCTATCGTGCCAAGATGAATTTTGACACATCAGTGTGGGAGAGCAGGCAAATGACCATACGAGGATATGAATTTCCTGATGTGCGCCAGGTAATGTACGACACACAGAAAAATGCATGGGTGATGTGCACCTATGGCATAGACAAACTCTCGCCACTCTCTCAGGCTACCACTCCACTTGATGCTGTACCCAAAGACATCGTCAGGTGCATATATGTGGATTATAAGGGAAGGATATGGATTACCACACGAAACCAGAAAAGCGTAACAGTGCTCGATAGTGAAGCCAACCTCATAGGCTATCTTGGTAGTGACGGCAGACTGCATAGGGAATATACATCTTTCGGCCATGCTGTCTATGTTGTCTATCAGCAGCGAAATGGTACATTCTGGTTTGGAAGTAAGCCAGACGGATTGTTCCGTGCCAAGGAAACATCAGAAGGAACGTTTGAGATGGAGAACTTCCGCGAGGGCACCCAAGCAGAGTCAAAAGCTGGTACGAAGATAAACAGCGAATACGTCTACGATATAAAGGAAGATAAGCGAGGCAGACTGTGGATAGCCACTCAGGGTGGGGGACTGAATCTTGTGGAGAAACCTTTGGCTCCAGTTCTCACATTTAAGAATTTCAGTAATGTGATGAAGAGCTATCCTCAGAGCAATGCCCAGTTGCGTAGGTTAAAGATAGTAGGCGACTCTCTGCTGCTTGCTACGTCAACAGACGGATTCATAGTGGTTGACGGACTGAAGGGTAAACCTGAGGCAATGAGTTTCCGTGTTCATGTTAGAGAAGCTAACAGAGCAAAGAGTCTGTCATGTAGCGCACTGATGGATATGGTGATAGACCGTAAAGGCCGTCTCTTCCTTTCTACTGAGAGTGGAGGCGTGGAGATGCTTGAGACAAAAGACCTCAGGGCTACACGATTTGATTTCCGTCACTTCGACACCTCAAACGGTATGGGTTCTGACGCAGCTCTCGCAATGGCTGAGGTGGGTGACGAGATACTGATACAGTGTAACAACCAGGTTACCAGACTGAACGTAGATACCAATGTGAAAGAGAACTTCAATGATTTGTTTTTCTCGATGGAATCGCGTTTTTCAGATGCTGAACCAATATTATTAAAGAATGGTACATGGCTATTATCGTTGGAGTCTGGCGTTTTAACCATCCCTGAAACAGCCTTCCACCAGCGTATTTACGTACCAAAGATGGTACTCACATCGTATGTCATTCCTGGCAGACCAGTGGACTATGCTGCTGACAATTATGATACCATACGTCTGTCAACCAAAGAGCGTGACATAACACTCAACTATGCAGCACTCGATTATACCGAGAACTCACAGATAAAGTATATCACCCGCATCACCAGGGAACCCGATTGGTGGCAAAGCGAAGATTCTGTATCGTGGAGCATACCTCAGGAGTCACGTACTACAAGCCTCTACAACCTCTCGCCTGGAACCTATATCTTTGAGGTCGGCTCTACAAATGCTGAAGGTTTATGGGTAAACAATATCCGTAAGGTGGTTATCATAGTGGAACCAGTGTTTTGGGAAACGTGGTACGCTTTCGTTCTCTATGTGCTCATATTCGTAGGATTGGTGGTAGGCATCACCTATACCGTATTATATATACGCCATCTGGACCGTCAGCGTGAGGAGAACCTTCAGGCTTACCTCAAGCTCTTTGCCCAACAGTCGGCTGAAGAAGAAAGACTGAGTGAGGGAACAGCAGATGACGAAACGGGCGAGACACCTAACGACGGCGCACTGTCGCTGATGTCAACCACAGCAGTTGTCTCTCACCTTAACGAAGAGGATGATGCCTTCATGCGTCGTCTGTTGGACTTTGTAGAGAAGAATCTTGACGACAGCGGTATAGGAGTGGAGGAAATGGCTGAAGCTACCGCTACGTCACGTTCAAGTCTTAATCGTAAGATGAAGAACATCCTTGGCGTTACGCCTGCCGACTTCATTAAGGAAGCACGTTTGAAGAAAGCGTGTCACGAACTGGCAAAGAGCAATCGAAACATCAACGATATAGCCTATAAGTGTGGATTCTCTGACCCTAAATACTTCTCTAAGGTATTCAAGGCCTCTATAGGAATGTCACCAAGCGACTATCGTATGCAGATGCAGGAATAGCAGCCCGTTCTATATTCCAGGCATTTGTTCAAATCTGCCCCCTGTGGTGCATTTTTACCCCATCTTTGGGATAAAAGTGCACCTTTTTTGGCTCAATACTGAAACCCCTCAGTCTTAAAAAGTCAGTAACTTTGCACTCGGAAAATTTACCATCGTTTATATCAAAAATTAAACAATATTTCTAAATCAACTAACAAAACATGGAAAGAATTTTTAAACATTTCCTTATGCTAATGCTCGCACTCTTTATGTGTGTGCCATGCATCAATGCAAAAAAACTGCACACCATCGGTGACTCTACGCAGGAACAGCGTGCCACTGACGGTAGTACAGACAAACGAGGCTGGACGCAGATGCTGCCACAGTTTATTGACGCAACTAAAATAGTTGTAAATAATCGTGGTAAGTCTGGTGCTTCAAGTAAGTCATTCTACAAAGAGACAGGTTACTGGAACACACTTGTCACAGGTGGTTCTGACCAGATGCAGTCTGGCGACTTGCTTATCATCCAGTTTGCTCATAACGATGAAAAGACTGGCGGAGCAGATGGTGATGAGGTAAAGACATACTACAATGGAAAGGGTGATGCTGCTTCAGCATCAGCTACAGATTATCGTGGTACTACACCTTATAATACATATAAGGAATATCTGCGTAAATACATCAACGAGGCCAAGGCAATGGGTGTAAAGCCTATTCTTGTAGGTGCTATATGCCGTGGTTATTTCAAGGATGCAGGAAATACAAAGATAAATGCTGCTGGCAGGCATAACCTTTGGAAGAAGTACAATTATATTGACAAGACAAAAAATACATACGTAATCGACTATACAGGCAAGACCTCTGATGACCATGAGATGGACTACACCTACCAGATGGCTCAGGTTGCAGCAGAGTATGACGATGTGCCTTTTGTTAATCTCACTGATGGTACGGCAGAACTGTACGAGGCACTTGGTCAAGAGTATTGCGTAGCCAATGTGTTCTGTAAGGATGACTCAACCCACCCTGCCCTCATAGGTGCTACATTGATAGCTCAAAAGTTTGCCCAGATGGTGAAAGACCAGGCTGAGAGCGAGACCAGCCTTGCAAAGAAGGCAGTGCTTCAGGAACTCGCAGATGCTGTTGTCATAGAGAATGAGATGACCTTCACTCCTGAGAATCTCGATATGGGCGAGGCTTATATCGGTACATACGCAAAGGGAGAGGTAAGCGTAAGCGCCTTTGGTCTTAATCCTTCTACAGGTACTGTTATCGTAACAGCCGACAACGATTTTGAGGTTTCAGCCGATGGTACTACATACGCTTCTTCAGCAGAGTTCTCTTACGGAGGTGCAACCCTTATCTCTACTATCTACGTTCGTAAGATGATAGGTTCTACAGGTGAGCAGGCATGCACTGTTACTGTTTCAGACGGGACAAATGTAAAGAATTTCAATGTAAAGGTTAACGGACTGCCTGTCAGCACAGGTACAGAGACTTCTGCCGTATGGCCACTTCTCTCAGGTGTGTCAGCAACAGAGAACGATATGTTTATTGCTGCTGATGAAACCTTTGCAGGTATGACGGTAAAGAACTACGCTGTCATTGGCGAGTCAGGCAAGACTATGCAGCGTCTCATGCCAGAGGGTACAGCATGGCCAGGTGGCGAGATTGACGAGGTTTCTACCCGTTATGTGGAGTTTAAGGCTACTATTCCAGAGGGCAAGACCTTCTACATGGACAATATCTCATTCAACGTAGCAGGTGTGTCTGCTGGCGACTTGGGCATACATGCTTACTACGCTACAACCTCAAGTTTTACTGATGCAGTCCTTATCGCTGAAAAGACCAAGATGACTGGTAATGCCGTCCAGGCAGTATCTAAGGACGTTATGAAGACCCTTGAAGAGGGTGAGACCATTTACATTCGTGTTTATCCTTGGAAGGAGGCTGCTGCTGCATCAGGCAAATACGTGGCTCTCTCAGACGTTACTATCCATGGGGTTATGGCAAACCAGACCTCAGAGCCTGCAACCTTCGGCATCGGACGTGAGTTTGCTTCTGATGGAGTATTCGAGGATGGTTTGGAGAAGGTGTTGGGCACAGCGCCTACAGGCATAACCTTCGAGCAGAGTTCTGCAACGTTCCCTAACACTGCTACTGGTCAGACACTGAAGCATGGTGCAGCTACCCCTACCTATACAGGTGGCACTGTTATTCGTAACTATTACAATGGTGCAGCTGTAAAGGGCGAGTATGTTGACGGTTTTCAGTGGGGTTTCAAGGTAACCATTCCTGAGGGCTATTTCATGAGCGTTTCAGAGATATTCTCTGATGTTTATGGAGTAAAGAACACGCTCACTTCTAAGTTTGTTGTAAAGGCAAGTCCTGATGGTATGCCTTTATGGGAGTCTGAGTCACATGCTGCTAACGTGGAGAGCGGTGGCGTTGCATGTCAGAATAAGCTTGACGTAAGCAATATCACATCACTTCAGGAACTCACAGGCGACATCTACTTCTTCATGCCTTGGTATTCTGGTTCAAGCGCTACTTACTATGCACTTAAGGACTTCAATATCACAGCCACACTGACACAGGATGTGCCAACAACCAAGTACAAACTCGACACTACTGTTTCACCAGCTGATGCAGGTAAAATCTTTGCTTCTCCTGAGAGTGCTTCCTACAAGGAAGGAACAACTGTTACACTCACCACAGCTCGTAACTTCGGCTATAAGTTTAAGGAGTGGCAGGTTGACGGCACTACTGTCAGCACCGATGCTTCTTACCAGATAACGATGGATGCAGACAAGGCTGTTACAGCAGTCTTTGAGACCATACCTACATATACCATCACCACAAAGGTAAACAACGATGCAGATATTTCAATAGGTTCTGTAACCCTCACTCCTAATTTGCATAGCAATAAGTATGAGGAGGGTGAGGAAGTCATAGCAACAGCTGAGACATCTAAGATTCTGAAATTTACCAACTGGGAAGACAACAGCACAGCCAACCCTCGCGCCCTTACTGTGAATGGCGATATGACCATCACTGCCAACTACGAGGTGCAGGACTTCATTGCAGTCTTTGATGCATCTACCGTTCAGGGCTACGATTACAGTGGCACACCATTCCCTGCCGACCTTACTTGGGACGACCAGCGTAATACCAAGGCAAGTGTTGTTAAGGTTAGCGATGGTACCATTCTCTACACCCAGACAGGTGGCACACCTGTAGTGCGTAACCGTATCGGTGTTGTCAGCACAGGACTTAACGGTCTCTACCAGAATGGCTATAACACCAAGGAAATAGCATGGCAGTATGAGTTCTCTACCAAGGGCTTCACTTCTGCTAAGTTCTCAGGTCAGATGGCTGCCAAGAATGCTGCTACCAAGAACTATAAGGCACAGTATTCTACTGACGGCACTACCTTCACCGATATTGATGGCGCTACGCTCAATATCAGTGGTCCAGGCACAATCACTGACTACGAGTTCGACCTCCCTGCAGCATGTGCAGGTCAGGATAAGGTATGTATCCGAATCACTGGTACTGGTGATGAGGTGTTCAACCCTGATTATCAGTTTAACAAGGGTCCTTTCCTCGGACTGAAGTACACCGACCACTCTGAGTCTGGTATTGGTAATCTTTACATCCTTGGTACTGCAGAGGTTGCTCCAGACAGCGATGCTCCACAGGTTATAGGCTCTATCCCTGCTGCAGATGCTACTGGCGTTTCAGCATCAGGTAAGATAACCATAACATACGACGAGCGCATTCAGGCAGGCAATATCAACAACGGCTTTGCTACACTTAACGGTGAGAAGATAGACCCTGTATGGAACACACGTTCTGTTTCCTTCGATTATGCAGGCTTGAACTACGGCGAGACCTACACCTTCCACATGCCTGCAGGTTATGTAGAAGACCGTTCTGGCAATGCTGCTGCTGAATATGGCTTCTCATTTACCGTTATGAATCGTCAGAAGCCATCTGCACGCACCTTCGATGCTATCGTTGACCAGACACTCGAACTCGGCTATGGTGAGTCTATCGCTGCTACTGCTGACATGCCTGCACAGTATCGCTACCTGCAGGATGCTATCAATGCAGCACCTTCTACCACACTGAAGCCATACCTTATATATGTAAAGGAAGGATACTATTCAGACCCTAACCCATACTTCGACGAGAGTTACGGTTCTGTTTACAAAGACCAGACTCCAGGCTCTACCTCTGATGAGGTAATAAAGATTAAGGGTAATGGTAAGTCTGAGGACGGTACTATAACCTATGACGACTGTAGGATTGTCTATGTCAACAAACCTAACGTACACATCATAGGTCAGGCTGTTGACAAGGTGACCATAGCTACCGACCGTCAGGATGGTGGCGATAAGAACAACCGCTCAAAGGCATGGTATCACGTCAATGCTGGTGCTGCTCTTGAGGTTCAGCAAGGCGCTAATGACTTCTACATGGAGAATATCACCATCGACAATGAGAACTGGACCAAGGAGAAGAAAGCTGGTCCTCAGGCTCTCTGTATCAATGCCAATGCCGACCGTGTGGCATGGAATAACATGAACATCCGTTCTTATCAGGACGACTTCTATTCTCATGGCGTTTATAACCGTTACTTCTGGATTAACTCACGCTTCGAGGGTTCTGTTGACTATATCTACGGCAATGGCGATATATGGCTTGAGAACACCATTCAGGACATCAACCGTGAGACAGGTGGCTACATCGTAGCACCAAACCACGAGAAAGAGACACGTTGGGGTTATGTCTTCAACAATACCAAGATTATCTCTTCTCTCTATGGTGACAACTGTCAGGTATGGCTGGGTCGTCCTTGGCATAACTATCCTAAGACCGTGTTCCTCAACACTGAGATGGATGTCAAGCCTTACGGCCTCTACTGGGCAGAGACTATGGGTGGTTTGCCAGCGCTCTGGGCAGTATATAACATTGTTGACAAGAACGGCATCAAGATGACAGAGGAGTCACGCCTCACTTACTATTCTACAGAGTCTGGTCTGGATTATGACTACTCAGAGGTAGTGGGTGGTGTAACACGTTACTACAAGAATGCCAAGAACTCCCTGACCACTGAAGAGGCTGCTACATACACCCTTGAGAACGTGATGGCAGGTGATGGAACGTCTGATCCTTCTACAGGTAAGTGGAACCCACTGCCTATTGTTGAGAAGACCTCTACACCACAGCTCGCTGTTAACGGTAATGTTGCCACATGGGAGGCTGACGAGTTTGCTATCTGTTATGTAGTGACTGTCAACGGCAAAGCAACAGCTTTCCCAACCGAGGCAAGCTACACAGGCGAGGAGGGCGATGTTGTCAGCGTTCAGTCTGTCAACGAGTATGGTGCTCTCTCTGAGATGTCAGCTGAGGTAACCCTCGACAAAGCAACAGCCATAGAGGCTGTAACTGCAGAAGAGGGTGCCAGGAATGCTGCTAAGGGTACATTTACGCTCGATGGTAAGAAGGTACAGAAAGCCTCACAGCGTGGCGTTTATGTAGAAAATGGTGCTAAGATAGCTTATTAAAATACCCTAAATATATAAAAAAGGTGGTGCGGTGTTTCGCCGTATCACCTTTTTTTAGTACCTTTGCCCGCAGGTATGAAGAAATTCTTTGTAATAGGATTGCTTTTCGCCAGTATGCTGTCGGCTTGCAGGGCTGATAATTTTACGGCACTGGAGCAACAGCAGATAAGTATTGAGACGCCGGGACTGTTCAGTAAGTCGAGTGCGTTTCAGATAGACTTTACCAAGATGGACGATAAGGAATACAGCTTTCCTTTGCCTGTGGGTAAGGTGCTGGCTACTGATGGTGGAAGCATGGAGATAGAAACCACTAAGGGCGATGCCGTGAAGGCTATGTTTGCTGGTACGGTGCGCCTTTCGCGATATAACGCCAGCTACGGCAACGTGGTTGTAGTGCGCCATAACAACGGTCTTGAGACGGTCTATGCCTTCAATGCCCAGAATATGGTGAAGAGTGGCGACCGTGTAAAGGCTGGTCAGACGGTGGGCATCACGGGTTCACACACGGTGCTTGTAAGCCTGATGGTTGATGGCAACCGTATAAATCCTAACACCATCATTGATGTGAGGAGTCACAACCTGCGTCGCCAGATTCTCACCTTCGAGAAAGAGGCTGGCAAGGTGACCGTGAAGGCTAAATACACCCCCGAGCAGTTGAGGGAGAGGGCTGAGAAGGCTCAGAACATAGGCTATGAAACCAACGACCCTTTCAGGGGCAATAGTGTGTATCGTCTTAACCTCGACCTGATAAAAGACTGGCATTACCCCCTTGACCATGCCCACGTCATCAGTGGCTTCGGTGGCAAGCGTCATCACTCGGGCACTGATATCAAGAATGGTCCTGGCACTAAGGTCTATGCAGCATTTGATGGCAAGGTGGTTCAGTCAGGCAATTTCTCTGGCTACGGCAAGTGCATCACCATTCGCCATGCCTTCGGAATAGAGACACGCTACAGCCACAACTCCAAGAACCTGGTTAACGTGGGCGACATGGTGAAGGCTGGACAGGTGATAGCCATAGTGGGCAGAACGGGGCGCGCCACCACTGAGCATGTGCACTTTGAGACGCGCATAGCAGGCAAGGCGTTTAATCCTGAGTTCGTATTCGACCATAATGCAAACAAACTTCATACAGGCACCCTGCAGTTTAAGAAGAACGGCAGTGTGAAACGACTGAAGTAGTTTAGAGTGTAAAGTATAAAGTATAGAGTATAAAGTATAAAATGAAGCGACTTATTAATTTTTCATTTTTAATTATTACTTGCAGCACTACGGTGCTGAGTTCGTGTACCACCACTGGCGCTGGAGCCATGACAGGTGCCATGTTTGGCGGAGTGATTGGCTCAAGCATTGGAGGCATAGGCGGTGGCTATCGTGGTAGCAACGTGGGCACGCTGGTGGGTATGGCTGCAGGTGCTGCTACTGGTGCTGCTATAGGTGCTGCTGCTGAGGCTAAGGAGCGTGAGGCAGAGGCAGAGTTTATACGTGAGGAGCGTGAGAGTGTGAGAGAGCACTATCGCAGTCTGGGCATCAATAATGCCAAGCCTGACGATAATGACGATGTGTATGGCGCTCCACGTCGCTCTGATGCCAGCGGCTATTCCTCTGACCCAGTGTATGACGACAGGATAGAGCTTACTCCGAGCACTAATAATCCTACGCCAACCACAGGCACAGGTTCAGTCTCAACCACAACCACAAACTCTACACCAACCATAAACATCAGTTCTACACCAGTCACCACAACCGTTCCAGCTGCTGTGGTAGAGGTGTCTGAGACATCTGCTGTTATCACCACCCCTATAAAGATAGAGAACGCACGTTTTATAAACGAGCAGAACACCACCCACATAGCTAAGGGTGAACTCGTGAAGATATCTTTCGAGATAAGAAACATGTCTGATGCGGCTGTCAATAACGTGGTGCCAGTGGTTAAGGAGACTACAGGCAATAAGCACCTGCTCATTTCTCCTTCTACGCTCGTAGAGCGTCTGGCTGCCCACAAGGCTATACGCTACACGGCATACGTGAGCGCTGAAAAGACGCTGAAGACAGGCACGGCACATTTCGTTATAGCAGTATATTCAGATAACAACCAGATAAGTAACACCATCGAGTTTGATGTGACGCTGAACTAAGAGTTCAAAGGTTCAAGATTTCAATAGAAATTCTATAGATATGAAAAAAATCGTATTATGTATGTTTGCTACCTTGGCGGTAGTAGCATGTAAGAATGAAAAGACAAGCGATCTCAGCGAGACCGATGCTCGTATCGATTCCCTTCAGAAGGTTATTGAGCAGAAAGACAATGAAATCAATGATGTGATGGCTACCTTCAACGAGATTCAGGAAGGTTTCCGCCTGATAGAGCAGGCTGAGAACACCGTGACGCTCATGAAGAGTGGCGAGCAGGTTAACAAGAGCGACCAGATTCGCATGAGCATACGCAACATCCAGCAGAGTATGCAGCATAACCGCGACCTCATAGCTAAGTTGCAACAGCAGGTGCGTGAGGGTTCTACACGCTCTGAGCAGTTGCGTCGCACAGTTGAGACACTCATGAAGCAACTCGACGACAAGAGCGAGTCACTCCGTCAGTTGCAGGCTGAGCTCGAGCAGAAGGATATTCACATTGCCGAGCTCGACAAGACCGTTGCCGACCTCAACACCAACATCGGCGACCTGCAGCAGGAGACTCAGCAGAAGCAGCAGACCATCGACACTCAGGACAAGCAGCTCAACACCGCTTATTACGTCTTTGGCAATAAGAAGGAGTTGCAGAACCAGAACATCTACCACAAGGGTAAGGTGCTGCGTGCTAATTTCAACAAGAACTACTTCACCAAGATTGACATACGCGATGTGAAGGAGATCAAGCTCTATTCCAAGGATGCCGAGCTGCTCACTACTCACCCTGCAGGCACCTACACCCTGCAGCCTGATGCCCAGAAGCAGTATGTGTTGCGAATCACTAACCCGCAACAGTTCTGGAGCACAAGCAAATACTTAGTAATACTGGTTAAGTAAAACAATAAAGGCTACCTGTTTGGGTAGCCTTTTTATTTTGTTCTTAAGGTCCTTAAGGTCTTTAAGGTCTTTAGAGTCGTTATTCAAAGTAGAACGACAGCACAATCATCTTGTTTGTAGCCTTGTCCACAGCTGAGGCGTAAGGCAGTATGGGGTTGTCCTCCTTAATGTTTCGGTTGGTGTCGTAGGCATTGGTCAGTCCGTACATAAACTTCAGCTCAGGACGTAGTTTGAAGAACGGCAGGTAGAAGTCGCATCCCAGTCCCACCTCCAGGAACACCTCCGACTTCTTAAACTGTATGTAGTCGTTAGTGGTGTTGGTCAGGTTTATCATCGGTGCTATGCCAGCCATGATGTAAGGACGGTGGTTGTTCCATCGCTGGGCAGCAAAGATAAGGTCGAGGTTGGCTCCCACATACACCGTGCGCAGCTGTTGCGTCTTTGGCTCACGGTTTTCCTCTGGGTGCAGTTTGTTGTAGAAACGGAAGTTGTGCGTACCGAAATACAATTGTGGAGCTGCGCGGAAGGCGAAATACTGGCTTATCCTTGCCTCCATCAGCACACCCACGTTAAAACCAAAATCCCATGAGTCCTGGTCGCAATATATCTCAGACTGCTCTCCAGTCTTCAGCGTGGTCAGTCCCACGTTCCTGAACTCCGTCTCTTGCAGGTTGGTACCCACCACAATGCCGAAGTGCATCGGTCTCAGGTCGGTGTAGGGACGGTTCTGCACCCTCGCCTCCTGTGCTGTTGCCTGCTGAATGAAGAATGTAGAATGTAGAATGAAGAATGTAAGTAACAACACCCTTCTGTACGCCCTTCTTTTTAACATCTTACTATAATGCTTCAATTCCTAATTCCTAATTCCTAATTTCTAATTTCTAATTACTAATTATTAAACGTATGTTTATTTTAAAAATTGCATTTCTTCCTGTTAAATCCCTACAAAATGATGGTGAAAGTAGGTATTTTTCATCTATTTTCAAAAAATACCTACCTAAAATTTGGTAGTTTCCAAAACTTTTTCTTATCTTTGCAAAGTCATCCGGGTATCGTGATACCTAAAAATGATTATCTATACAAAAACATTATAAACTTTAAAACATTAACATTATGGCTTACGTAATTGGTTCAGATTGTATCGCTTGTGGTACATGTATCGACGAGTGTCCATCAGAGGCAATCTCTGCAGGTGACATCTATTCTATCAACCCTGATGCTTGCACAGAGTGCGGCACATGCGCTGATGTATGTCCTAACGAGGCAATCTCTCTCCCATAAGGAAGACCCTCTCTAACTCTCCCTTAAAGGGCGAGAACTATAAAAGCTCCCAATATCGGGAGCTTTTTTTGTTTACTTTCTTATCATGCTGGTCTCTCCCCCTTTAAGGGGGAGCTGGAGAGGGTCTTTTTATTGCATCGCTATCATATTGAAGAACTCGTTCCTCAGCTGGCGGTTCTTCTCAAACACGCCTGTGAAGTATGACACAGTCATGTCGCCTTTGTTCTTCACTCCACGCATCGACTTACAGGTGTGGTGACCCTTCATCACTATGGCGAAGCCCAGTGCTGGTGGCAACGGCTTGCCCGTCTTGGTTCTTGTCAGCGCCTCAGAGAGCATGTCTATCACGTCGCGACACAGTTTCTCCTGCAACTGCAGTTTGGCAGCACAGTAGCCCACCACCCTTGCTACCTTCGATATACCCAGTATCCTGCCCTCGGGGTTAGGAATGTAGGCAAAGTAATACTTGCCGAAGAATGGCAGCATGTGGTGCTCACACATGGAGTAGTAGTCGCCACAGTCAAACACCATCTCGTCAGTGTGCGATGAGTTGGTAAACGTGCTGATGCGAGGCTTCATCTCAGGCTTGTAGCCACGGAATATCTCGTCATACATCCTTACTATGCGCTCAGGCGTGTTGTGCAGTCCCTCGCGCTCAGGGTCTTCGCCTATGTACCTCATTATGGTACATATCGCTTCCCTTACCTGTTCTTGTGATATATTGTTCATGGAATATTTATTAGTTTATGAGTTTGTAATGAGAGCCTCCACTGTGGGTGCTCCTTAATGTAGGAGATGACCTCTTTCCCGTTCCCGTTATCGTTCCCGTTATCCAACGGCTGCAAGCAGCGTTGGGAGGCCTTCACCTCTTTGTATTTCTCCAGATACTCCTTTATGAACAGCAGTTTCAGTTCGTCTATGCGTTGTATCTTTATCTCGTTGCCCTTCGGACTGCATGTTATCCAGTCCACCTCCGTGCCATCCTTCAGGGGTAGGGCACCGTTAGTCTCTATCTGTATGAAGAAGCCCTTCTCATGCAGCAGATGGGTCAGCCTGGCATTCAACTGCATCGTGGGTTCGCCACCCGTTATCACTATGTGGCGCGCTGGGTACTGGCTCACCCTCTCGGCTATCTCCTCCTCAGTCATCTCCGTGCCCTGTTCGTGTCCCTTCGTGTCGCAAAACCAGCACTTCATGTTGCATCCGCTCAGTCTGAGGAATACCGCTGCCGTTCCCGTATATACGCCCTCACCCTGCAGTGAGTAGAAAATCTCGTTAACCTTCATAGTTCCCGTTCTCGTTAACGTTCATCTTCCTCGTATATGGCAACATTCCCTTCACTCTCCTGCACCTCCACCCTGTAGCACTCAGGAATCTGGTCGCAAATCCACTTGGCAATATTCTCTGCCGTAGGGTTAAAGGGCAGCAGTTCGTTGAAGTTTCCGTGATCCAGATAGCCGTGAATCTGTTGCTTCACCTGTGTGAAGTCTATTACCATTCCGTCTTGATTGAGCTGTTGGGCTTTACAATGTATGGTCACCACCCAGTTGTGGCCATGCAGGTTTTCGCACTTACTTCTGTACGAAAGTTTCAGCTGGTGACACCCAGCTATCTCCATTGTTTTCTTAATGTAATACATCGTCAAAGTTTTTTTTAATAGGGTTTGCTTCTACCTATATCGGGTGCAAAGGTACGAATAAAAATTGAAAATTGAAAATTGAATGTTGAAAATTTTACTTTTTATTTTCTTTTTCGCTCCTTATTCTCACTCTTGCATAATTTTTGAATATCTTTGCAAAGACTAAAACTTAAGAAACTATGGAGATTAAAGTAATCAGAATGTTTGACGGCGGTTTTATGAACCAGCCATTCGCCTTTGGCGGTGAGGAGGGTAAGGATGCTTTTGACGAGCAGATAATCTATCGCAGCAGTTTGCAGAACTTCCTCATCGACACGGGCAAGGAGGTAATATTGGTGGACACAGGCTTCGACAGCAGTTTCCCTGTGCCAGCAAAGAAACTTGGCGCTCCGCTGTATATGGGCGAGAAGGTAGCCGACTATATGGATGCCTTTGCCGCACTGGGCTATAAGCCTGAGCAGGTGACCAAGATACTCGTTACTCACAAGCACCCAGACCATACAGGTGTGTTGAAGAATTTCCCTAATGCTAAGGTCTATATAGGCAAGGAAGATGCTGAGGCTATGAAGCTGGAGGGCGACAACATAGTGTGCGACTTTAAGGACGGAGCGTATAAGAACTTCCCTGAGTCAACAAAGGTGGCTGACGGCATTTACTTCATAAAGGCTAAGGGACACACTAATGGCAACTGCATCATAATAGCTGAGAATGATGGATTGTACTATATGTTCCACGGCGACGTGACCTACTGCGATGCTGCCCTGAAGGCAAACAAGCTCAGCATAGTATTTGAAGACAAAGAAGCAGCTCGTGACACCCTCGACAAGGTAAGAGAGTTCATTAAGAACAATCCTACTGTCTATCTCTCTACCCACTGCCCTGAAGGCTATGAAAACCTCGAACTGAAGAGGGTGATGAAACTATAGATTTACCAGATATAGTCACAGTCTCTGCCTTTGGCGCATAGCTGAGTCTCAATGTGTTTCTCTGCTCTGCGTCAAACAGATTCTTTTTTGTGCAGAAAGCAGGAGTGGTCTGTGCATTCACAAGTGTGGAACACAACATCAGTATAACGATATGTAGGAGCTTGATTATATTCATGTCGGCAAAGAGTTTTTAATTTCTTTTTCTTTTGCAAAGGTACGACATTAACTTAAATAGTGCAAGAAAAAAGTACAATTTAACATTTGGGGCTAAGTCTGAAAAATGAGGCGTCAAATCTGGGTGCAGAAGGGCTGCTTTAGCGTGCAGAAGCAATGCCTCAGCGTGCAGAAGTAATGCCTCTACAGACTGTCAAAATGTTTAGCAAATAACATGCTAAGTATCAGGCGGTTAGATGCACATAAAAATTATTGTAAAAATAGTTTCTCGGTATAGGCATTTTGCACAAAATGGCAAAAGTGTGCATAGTACATTTTAACATTTGGGAGCATGTCACTTGTCACTTTTGTCACTTTTGTCACTTTTGTGACTTTTGTGACTTTGTGACTTTTTGATGCGCACGCACGCGCTTATTATATATATATTATATACTTACAAAAGAAATAAGAAAGATAATTATATATAATTCTCTTTCTTACAAAGAAAAGTTTTCTTAGTTGTTGTATCGTGTATAACAGTTTCTTGCTATTCTTCCCAAAGCAAGATTCCTATTTAAGCATCAGCTATTTGATATAGAGAAAGGTATATGTACCCAGAAGTGACAAAAGTGACAAAAGTGACAAAAGTGACAAGTCACAAAAGTCACAAAAGTCACAAAAGTCACAACTAATATTTAAATTGCAAATTTGTGAGGGATGTTTGGGGATGTGAGATAAAAAAATCCTCGCATGGCTTCACAGCTGTCGAGGATAGTGATTATGAATTTTTTTTGGAGTTCAACATTTTCACAAAAAATGTGATAACTATGAACGTGTGCAAAGGTAATATTTTTTTTCAAATATGAGCTCTCAAATTTACAAAATCGTCTTTTAAAAAAACAAAAAATATTAAGCCCCTTTTTTACCCCCCCTAAAAGTTCAATTTTTATCGGTTTCATCGGCAAAAATAAAGATGCCTGCGCACCAGTCGCAGACATCCTTTTCTTGTATTTTTTTTAGTTAGCAATAGATTTTAGCGTTTCACAGCCACTTTCTTGCCTCCTATAATGTAGGTACCCTCAGGCAGTTCATCGAGTGAAATGACCTTTGTAGCCACCTTCGCACCCTGCATATTATATACATCCACAGGTCTGGTAAACCTGCCGTTGATGATGCGTCCTATGCCCGTAGGAGTGAACAGGAACTTCACCTTCAGTGCACTGCCAGTAGGCTGGTCTGTACCATCAACGACTGATGCTGTAATAACCTTATCTGAAGGACCATCAAAATCATCTTCTGAAACGGGAATGCTGTTAGGAGTACAATCCAGCGTCAGGCTCCACTCGCTCTCGGTATCTTCACAGAGCAGTCTGATGTTCTCTGCGTAGCCCTGAGTAGCATGGTCGTAGAGCAGAACTGTTGGTATCTGTGCCCATACCGCAGCAGCATCAAGGTTATTGACATCAATTGTTATCACCCTATCTATGGTCTGGTTCTTCAATGTCAGTGTAGTAACATTGCTGCTGATGGCAGGTGTTACATCTGCCAGGCAGTTGTCTGAAGCATACAGAGTGATGAGGTCTGTCAATGGCTGGGCAAACGTGCTTATATTGCCACTCAGCTGGTTGTTGGCAATGTTGACAGCTGTCAGTTTGCTTGTAAACTCACTCTTGTCAGCAAGGAACTGAGTCATGCCAGTGCCTATGTCACCAGTCAGCTGATTCTCGCTCAGGTTGAGGGTCTCAAGGTTTGGCAATGCAAGCAATGAGAATGGGAACTCTCCAGTCAGTCCGTTATTGCTGAGGTTGATACTTACAACGTGCCCTCCAAGTATTGAAACGCCAGGCAGTGACTCCACCGTACGTCTTTCAACATCGAAGTCCCATGTCTTTGTCCAACCGTCGCCATAGCCCATTTCCTGATAGGCACCCTTCAGCATATTCCATTCCTCTTCCGTCATCTGAGGCATACCGATGGTTGCTTTGACGTAGAAGAAGTTGTCACTGCGAGTTGATGTCTCGCCATCCTCCCTTACAAGGTTGCCTGAAGCCTCTGTATTAGCCATGAGATAGCCATATTC
>JAEEVS010000040.1:0-15409 GCA_016290975.1 Prevotella sp.
TACCACGCCTACCTCGCCACGATAGTCGGCATCAACGGTGCCAGGGGTGTTAAGCACAGTAATGCCGTGCTTCAAAGCCAGTCCGCTGCGTGGGCGCACCTGTGCTTCGTAGCCTTCAGGCAGAGATATGAAAAGTCCTGTTGGAACCAGTTTGCGCTCTAAGGGTTTCAATGTGAAAGCCTCTTCGATGTTGGCGCGCAAATCCATACCAGCACTCTGTGGCGTAGCATACTTAGGTAATGGTTGTTTGCCTTTGTTTATTACTTTTACCTGTATCATGATGTCTGCTTTTCTTTGGGGATATTATTGTAAATAATATGCAAAGGTAGTAATTTATGCTGACACAGACAAATAAATAAACTATTTTTAATAAAAGTAGACTGCCTGCCAACGGGTGTTTCCCCCTATTTGGCAGACAGTCTTATCTGTAATGTATGTCACGATTGCCTACTTATTACGCAGTTCTGACGGATAAGCGCCGAGATAACGCTTAGCATAGCGGTTGAAGTATGAAGTGCTGGTGAAGTGGAAGAGTTCGGCAATCTTTGCACTCGACATACCTTCCTTAGTCAGTAACTCATAGATATCCTGTGCCGTGAACTTGTTAATCCAGTAGGATGCTGAGTATCCGCTCACCTTGTTGCATATCTCAGAGAGGTATTTAGGTACTACGTTCAGCTGGTCTGCATAGTACGAAACCTCACGGTTAAATCGGTATTCGCGTGCCTGGAGCATCTGAATAAACCTGAGCATTATGTCAGAAGACTTCTGGGTGTATCGCTCACTCACATGTGTGCGTGAGTGGATATCAAAGAGGTCGAGCATGAGCATCTTTGCCGATACGCGCAGGATGTCGTTATAGAACTTATGGTTTGTTCCGTTGAGGCGCCTAATGAAGTTGGCAAAAAGGTTGATGCAGAGTTCCTGATCTGAGTCTTCGAGTTCCACGATAGGATTGGAATACAGAGCCAGCGTTCCCTGTATGATGTAAGGATTCCTCGGGCCGCTCTGCCTGAGGAATGACTCCTCAATATAGATTACATCGCAGATGAAATCAGGAGACGGATGTGTACCTGTTACGAAACTCTTGTTAAGGAATATAGCGCACTGATTGCCCCGGATAGTAACGGTGCGTCCATTATAGTCAATGTCGCAGAATCCTTTATAACAATAGGCAAAGGCATGATAGTTGTTGAGCGCCTCATTTGCCAAGTTGCTGACGTTTTGGTCTATAATAACATTTTTCATGGGGTTTTGCATTGGCTTTAGTTTCATAATGAATTTGCTGTTATTTTGTATTATCTTGTTGCAAAAATAGCACAAAAAAATTGATTATGCAAATAATTTGGAGAAAAAATGACCGAAATAACTGAAAAAAGCAACCAACCGTACATTGATGTAGTATAGTTAGTTGCTTTTTCTTGATGGCTTATCCGAAGCCATGTTACACCGTCGGATGTATTATTTTCCGTGGTGCTCGTCGCTTACAGTGAGCTTCTTACGACCATGTGCACGACGATTAGCGAGCACGCGACGGCCATTCTTTGTTGACATACGCTCACGGAAACCATGCTTGTTTACGCGACGACGATTGTGTGGCTGGAATGTTCTTTTCATTTTTCAGATATCTTTATTTTGTTGATTTGCGCAATTCGAGGTGCAAAGGTACAAATAATAGTTGAAAAGAGAAAGTTGAATAGGGAATGAGTCTTGCTATTTAATATTTTTTAACGCGTTATGTCGAAAAACTGCAAACTATGAACCATGAATTATGAATTATTTTGTACCTTTGCATCACTTTGTGCGTACATAGTAATATAACGTATAGAATTTCAACAAATAACACAAGATAAAAAAACAATGATTAATTCACAGGACATTAAGAAAGGCGTTGCCGTACGTATGGACGGCGGCATTTGGGTTTGCATTGATTTTCAGCACCGCAAGCCAGGTAAGGGTAACACCATTATGATTATCAAGTTGAAGAACGTTACAGACGGTCGCGTGTTGGAGCGTCGTTTCAACATCGGCGAGAAACTGGAGGAAGTTCAGATTACTCGTCGTCCTTACCAGTATCTCTATAAGGAGGGTGAGGACTATATATTCATGAACCAGGAGACTTACGACCAGACTCCAATCCCTGCTGAACTCGTAACAGGTGTTGAGTTTATGAAGGAGTCTGACATCGTTGAGGTTGTCAGCGATGCTGATACTGACACAGTGCTCTATGCCGAGATGCCTGTTAAGACCATCCTCCGCGTTACTCACTCTGAGCCAGGTATAAAGGGCGATACAGCAACTAACACTCTGAAGCCTGCTACTCTGGAGACAGGTGTTGAAATACGTGTGCCTCTCTTCATCGAGGAAGGTGAGCTCGTGCAGGTTGACACCCGTGACGGCAGCTACCTGCAGCGTGTCAAGGAGTAAACCATAGAGAATGAACTATAGCATTATAGTACCAGTTTACAATAGGCCTGACGAGGTTGATGAACTGCTTGCCAGTCTCACTCGTCAGGCTTATCCTGATTTTGAGGTGGTCGTGGTAGAGGACGGCTCTTCAGTACCTTGCAAGGAGGTTTGCGACAAGTATGCCGATAAATTGCCTGTAAGGTATTTCATGAAACCCAATAGCGGACCAGGTCAGAGCCGTAACTACGGCGCTGAGAAGTCAAATGGTGACTATCTCATAATACTCGACAGCGATGTGGTGTTGCCTGATGGCTACCTTGCGGCTGTTGACAAGGAATTGCAGGCTAATCCCTGCGATGCCTTTGGTGGTGCTGATGCTTCACATCCCTCATTTACTCCAGTTCAGAAGGCTATAAGCTACTCCATGACGAGTTTCTTCACCACTGGTGGCATACGTGGAGGTAAGAAAAAACTTGATAAGTTCTATCCTCGCTCATATAACATGGGCATCCGTCGTGAGGTGTACCAGCAGTTGGGTGGATTCTCGAAGATGAGGTTTGGTGAGGACATAGATTTCTCATATCGCATAGTGGAGGCTGGCTACGAATGCCGTCTGTTTCCTGATGCATGGGTGTGGCATAAGCGTCGCACCGACCTCAAGAAATTCTTCCGTCAGGTGTATAACAGTGGTATAGCACGCATAAACCTCGAGAAGCGTCATCCAGGCACTATGAAACTGGTTCACCTTCTTCCTATGGTGTTCACTGTAGGAGTGATAGCCCTCATACTCATTTCTGCTGTAGGCAGGGTGCTTATGGAGTATGATGATGTGTACAAATGGTTCTGGCTCTTTGCCCTCCCTTGGTTGCCTATCTTACTCTATTCAACGTTGATTTTCGCTGATTCCACCGCAAAAAATCGCTCTGTAAAGATTGGATTTATAAGTATTGCAGCAGCCTTTGTGCAACTCATGGGCTATGGATTCGGTTTTATAGAGGCTTGGTGGAAGCGTTGCGTGCTTGGCAAGGACGAGTTTCAGGCTTTTGAGAAAACATTCTATAAGTAAGGTGTGATGGAGAAACTAAGCGTAAAGCAATGGGCTATAGAGGACAGACCACGCGAGAAACTGATGAAACTCGGCGCTGAGGCCCTGTCTAATGCTGAACTGCTAGCTATTCTCATAGGTAATGGCAGTACGAAAGAGACAGCCGTTGACCTAATGAAACGCCTGCTTAATGATTGCGACAATAATCTTGCAAAGCTCAGCAAGATGTCTCTCGGTCAACTGATGGACTATAACGGCATAGGCGAGGCAAAGGCGATAACAATACTTGCTGCCTGCGAATTGGGACGACGTCGTGAGAATTCGGCAATGCCTGAATGCAAGACATTCAAGACTGCATTGGATATATACAAGTATCTGTCACCACGTATGCGCGACCTCGACGTAGAGGAGAGTTATGTGATACTGATGAACCAGGCTTACAAGGAATTAAAGACCATGCGACTGTCACATGGTGGAATAACCGAGACGGCAGTCGATGTAAGGCTGATAATGAAAGAGGCACTTCTCAGTAATGCCACCGTAGTGGCACTGGCGCATAACCATCCCAGTGGCAATATATCTCCCAGCAAGGACGACGATATGCTCACTCGAAAAATAGCAGAAGCCTGTCGCACTATGCGCCTTCATTTTCTCGACCATGTCATCATAACCGATGGCGATTATTACTCATATAGAGAACAAGGAAAGATATAAAATATGAAGCTCTTTGGGCGAAAAAAGAAAACAATGACTCAAGAAGAAAAAAACGATACCGAACAGCGCATTATTGAGGTGCTGAAGACGGTTTTCGACCCTGAAATACCAGTAAACATCTACGACCTCGGACTCATCTACAAGATAGATTTGGCTGATGATGGGGCACTCGATATAGATATGACCTTTACAGCTCCTTCGTGTCCTGCTGCCGATTTCATCATTGAGGATGTTCGCTCCAAGGTGTTGGCAGTAAAGGGCGTTACCTCAGCCAATGTCAATATGGTCTTCGAACCAGAGTGGGATAAGAGCATGATGACAGAAGAAGCACGGGTTGAGCTGGGTTTTGAGTAGTTCACAGTTCATAGTTGAAGCATGATATACTTTCTCTCTGATGCACATTTAGGTTCTTTGGCAATACCTCACAGAAGGATGCAGGAACGCAGACTTGTCCGTTTTCTCGACGAGATAAAGGACAAGGCAGAGGCTATATACCTGCTTGGCGACATGTTCGACTTCTGGTATGAGTATAAACAAGTGGTGCCAAAGGGCTATACACGCTTTCTCGGTAAAATATCAGAACTTACCGATATGGGTGTGGAGGTGCATTATTTTACAGGCAACCATGATATCTGGGCATACGATTATCTGGAGCAGGAGTGTGGTGTGATCTTACATAAGAAACCATGCACAGTGGAACTGCACGATAAAACATTCTTTCTCGCTCATGGCGACGGACTTGGCGACCCAGACAAGAAGTTTAAATTCATCCGTGGCATATTCCATAGCGGTTTGTGTCAGAAGATGTTCAACTTATTGCATCCAGACCTTGGTGTTGCCTTCGGACTTGTCTGGGCAAAGCACTCGCGCATGAAGCGTAAGGATGGTAAGGAACCTCCTTATATGGGCGAAGATAAAGAATACCTCGTACTTTTTGCTAAAGACTACCTCAAGACCCATCCTGAAATAGACTACTTTATGTTTGGTCACAGACATATAGAGCTCGACCTCATGCTCTCAAAGCAATCGCGCCTGATGGTTCTTGGCGATTGGATTAGTCATTTTACCTATGCCGTATTCGACGGAGAGCACATGTTTATGGAAAACTATGTTGAGGGAGAGGGAGCATAGTTCACAATTCACAAATAATAATTACTAATTCCTAATTAAATCATGCCACACATCAATGTAAAGTGCTACCCTAAGCACCTCAGCGAACAGCAGATGAAAGATTTCATTGCTGATCTGACCAATGTAACACAGAAACATCTTAATGCTTCAGAGGATAGTATTTCCATTAGCTATGAGGAAATACCTGCTGAGCAGTGGAAGAACGAAGTCTTTGATAAGGAGATAAAGCCTAATATAGGAAAACTTGCCAAAGATCCTGGTTACGATATGTAAGGCGAATCCTTTAATGATTATAAAAAAAGAAGCAGTTACGGAATGTTCTGTAACTGCTTTTTTTGTGTGGTGCCAACGGGATTCGAACCAGTGACACACGGATTTTCAGTCCGATGCTCTACCAACTGAGCTATGGCACCATTGTTGATTTGCGAGTGACAAACTCGTTCGCACGAAGCAAAAAACGAGTGTCTGCAAAGTAGGCTCGTGGAAGCCTTTGCTTTTTTGCGAGTGCAAAGGTACGAACTTTTTCTCATACTGCCAAATTTTTGTGGAACTTTTTTTGTTTTTGCTTGATTTTAGTTTGAGAGTTTCTTGTCTAGGTATTATATATATCAAGGTGTATAGGTAAAAAAGAATCTTATGTTGCAGAGAAGTGTCAAGAGAGTAAGAATAATATGCTGAAAAGCCCGAAGTTGGAAAATGTCGATGAAATCGACTTTATTAGATATGGCGGTGAGGTGTAATTATGTTTCAAATGTGGTAAATTTCATTCAAATATTAATATACGCGCGAATGTTACCCCCTCACTTAAGAGTTTTATTGTTACCTTTGCATGTAATTACAAAACAGACTAATTTATCAACTAATCAAAAACAATTAAAACTTATGACAAAATTATTACAGAAGATGTCATTGCTATGCACTTTGCTTGTATTATTCGTAGCAAGTGCCAGCGCTCAGTCGTACACCAATGAAGACTTCAGTATTACATGGAGTATGGCTGATGGTGCAGAGAGTGCAGCTGTAGCTGTTCCAGATGATGCTTTTATAAGCAAATCATGGGGATATGGTGGTGCTCTTGAGATTGCTTCAACAGCAACAGCAACTTATTTTGACAAGAAATTTACACAGTTTACTCGTGTAGGTGATGGAAAACTTGCCAATGACCGTTCTCAGTTGGATGACAGTTATGTGGAGTTTAAGTTCAAACCATATCCTGGTATGACGGCTACTCCTGCCTCCCTGTCTTTTGATATTACAAAAGTGGGAACTGGCGACCCAAACATCTGGGTAGAGTGCATTCAGGGTGCTACAATTACCTCTATATCAGCGAATGAAACGATTCGCAAGAACTCAGAAGCTACACCAAGTGAGTCAAAATCATACGACCTCACACAATTGAGCACGATAACCAGCACTACGGATGAGACTGTAATACGTATCTACATAGGTAAGCTTGCCAACAACAAGCAGGTTGCTATCGGCAATGTTGTTATAGGTGGTAAGGTGGATGGTACTGTTACTAAGTATACCACTGTATATAACCTTGCTACTGCTATTGCGGCATATCATGATGAAAAGGGTAAGAACATCGAAGGATTTGTGGACTATCTGCCTGTGACTACAGCAGAGGCGGGCTCTAATGCCTATGACCTGAAGGTTGACGCAACGAAGGGCAAGGTTGGTCCTAACGGTGACTGGGCACAGATAAACCAGGGTACAACACTTTATATTAAGGGCGTTCCTCAGGGAGCTACCCTAACATTTAGCCTTTATGGCTCAACAGGTCTTACTATAAAGGGAGTGGAATATACAAATGGTCAGACATACACATCTACTAAGGATCAGAATCTGACCCTCAAGTGCACCACGGGTGGCTATATAAAGACTATCACAATTGAGGGAACAGCCTTTATAGATGTGCTGGATGGAGATGGATATACTAATATATGGAATTTCGGCAAGAGCAATGGTGCTCCAGAGTTTGCTCTGCAGAAGTCACCTGAATATACTTACACTGTTGAGGGACGTTCGTTGGTCATCAATACTTCTTCAGGTAAGTTGAACAATGCTTCACGTGACGATAGTTATGCACAGTGTAATGACGGTACACTCTTTAAGGTACCTGTTTATGCGGGTTCAAAACTCACATGGGGTATATATAACGTAGGTTCGTCAACAGGTTTCACAGTTGATGGACAGCTGTATAACGAATACTATGTGTCAAGCGAAGACGGTGTTGCTGAACTTACTGCTAAGGGTATCGGCTATCTGAGCTTCATAAAGATAGAGCCAGAAGAGTTGTATGATATCACAGGAACCATTGCAGGTGGAGCCGTTGATGGTGCTTCAGTGCTCCTGACAGCAGAGAATGGTCAGGTATATAAGGCTGAAATAGCATCAAGTGCATTCAGTGCTAAGATACCTGCAGGCAATTATGATGTTGACCTTAGTGATGATGTGCCTTACGTTGTTTCTTCACCATCACAGGTGAATGTATCAGCAGCTGGTAGCATAGGCGAGATAACAATCGTTGTAGCTCAGCCACAGCAAGTGACGGGTGAAATAGTAAATGCACCTTCAGAGGCTTTCACCCTTACATTCACAGGTGCTTCACATGAAGAGGTGGTTAACTGTGAGGCAAATGCCACGTCTTATGCTGTAACGTTGGATCCTGACAAATATACCATTAGCTCAAGCGTGGGTGAATTGTCAGCTCTGTCAGTAGAGACCTTCAAGGTATTGAAGGAAGCTGTTAGTCATAACATATACTATCCAGCAGCTATCCCTGCAGCTACTCAGCAGGAAATCACTGTTGACAATACAGCTGCGATGACGGCAAATGTATATAACTCTGTCAGCGATGCACTTGTTGCAGCTAAGGCTGGTAATATCTCAGCACCTGTTATTACCCTTACCAGTGGTCAGACTTATAAGGAGCAGATAAAGGTGGATATGGCCAACGTAACACTGAAGACCAGTGGCGAAGAGAAGGCAACTATCACTTGGTACTACGGCATAGGTTACTGTTACTACAGTTTGGATGAAACAGGCTACTACAATAAGGATCGCGCAATGACCAAGAACTCAAAGCTTATCAAGCATCCTGCTCGTTGGGGTGCCACAGTACTTGTTACAAAGAATGGTAATGGTTTCAAGGCTGATAACATAATCTTTGAGAATAGTTTCAACCAGCGATTCACTGAGGAAGAAGTGGCTGATGGCGTAATGGCATATCCAATGGGTGATACCAGCATCACGTATGACCGTACCTTGAAGCCTGGCGATGCTGGTTATAAAGAGGCCGATTCAAAGGCTATAACAGAACGTGCTGCCGCTATAGGCTTTGAAAATAACCCAACAGGTTGTGAACTCTATAATTGTGTATTCATAGGTTCGCAGGATACATACTACACCAGCGGAACTCAGTACGTTAAGAACTGCGATATTCAGGGCAATACCGACTACATCTTCGGTGGAGGTAAGGTGGTGTTTGATAACTGTAACCTCGTAATCGGTGGATACAGTGACCAGAAGACAAGCGCATATATTACTGCACAGAAAGGCAATGCAGGCGAGCGTTACATCTTCCGTGACTGTACAGTAACAAAGACAAACAGAAAGTTTATCCAGGCTAACCTTGGTCGCGACTGGGGTGGTGCAGCTGCTTCAGTGGTTTATCTGAACCTGAAGAATGAGATTGGTAGCGACATGAGCTATACTTGGACAAATATGGGTGGTGGCGTAGCTGCTGGTACTGCTGACCTCCATATCTATGACTTCGACCCAGCTATCAATGCTAACTACAGTAAGACTGGCTCTACAGGTTCAAATATCAATGGACTGCTGACAGACGATCAGGCACTCAGCTACTATGCTGATGTGGTTAACTTCCTGGGCTTCACTCCAGAAGGTCTCTATGCAGATGCTTTGGAGCTCGATGAGAACAGTGCTTACAATATGTGTCGTATAGCTGCCAGTGATAATGTAAAGCGTGATGTTATTCTGAATGCCGAACTGAAGAGTGGCACATGGAGCCCTATCACATTGCCATTTGCAATGACTGGAGATCAGATTGCTACTGTATTCGGCGCTGGCACTAAGGTTGCAAAGCTCAATGAAGCTACAGCTACTCAACTGAACTACACTACTGTTGAGGCAATGGATGCAGCTACTCCATATCTCATCAATGTAGGTCAAGATTTCACAACTGGCAATGTTGAAGCTGTTACTATTCTCAAAGATGTAGCAGAGCAGACAGTTTCAGATTGGAAATTCGTAGGTGGTTGGCAGAAGGTGAGCTTGTCAGCAACAAGTGATTACTTCTTCCAGGAGAATGCTATTAGCAAGGCTGCTCTTGGAGCTTCTGTAAATGGCTTTGCGGCTTATCTGACAAATGCTTCTGCAGGTGATGAGGTTACCTTCACTATTGACGGTGAACAGCCAACTGCTATCGAGGCAGTAGAGGCTAATGCTGAGGTACACCCTGTTGAGGGAGCATTCGTCATTGGTGGCAAGGTGGTTATCCTTAAGGCAGGCAAGCAGTATAATGCTGCTGGCGCTCGCATCAAGTAAACTGAACTCACTTATATATTGGATTAAGGTGGGAAACCCAAAGGTTTCCTGCCTTTTGTTTTTTGCGAAAGCGTCATCCTTGCTTAGCAACCATCTGCCCTTACTAAGTAACAGCATGTGCTTGCTTAGTAACCACGGAGGGGTGCTTAGTAACCTTGGCGGAAAACAGGAATCTACAAACTTTTTGTTAAACGTAGTTAAAAAAGAGACCTTATAGTTGTTTAGACCTTTAATTTGTCGTAACTTTGTAGCGAAGTATTTTTACTAACACAAGATAAATAACTAAACTAAACAATTAATCTTATGAAGAAACTATTACAAAAAATGTCGTTGCTGTGCATGGCATTGATTGCTTCGCTCTCAATGTATGCTGGTGACAATGACTTGCTTTGGGATTACACAGAGAAAGCTCCAAGTGGTAGTCCTGACAATGGATTGTATTATGGGTCAAGCGTTAATGATGCTGCTGGTACAAAGAATGGCCTGAAGGGTGTCAAACTGAACTCTTCTGGTTACGCATTCTTCGCTAAGCCAGCGGTAGCAGGCAAGTTGTCTCTTACTATTGGACTGCGCAATGGTACTGGCGCATTCTGTGTTGATGTATATAAGTGCACCATAGCGGGCGGTAAGGCAACATTTACGGATGGTGCTGCAGAGCCTGCAGCAACTGACCTCATTGCAACAACAGCTGAGGTGCAGGAGTCTAATGCTGTTCACTTGGAGATCCCTGCTGATGTTACCGGTATTTACGTTAAGCGTCACACTGGTGCAGAGGGCGTGCTCTCAAAGGTTGTCTTCACGGAGACTGTTCAGCGTAATTTCACGGACTTTGAGATGGTTTTGCATTCTCTGCCTTCAGAATATGATGTTACACAGTTGCCTACAGGCGTAACTTTCGCAGGTACGTACAATAGTGATACTCATGGATACAGAGATGCTACTATTACAGTTCCTGTTGATGGTACAGTGAAGTTTACCATCGGTGGTTGTCAGTATGCTAAAAGAACATTCTCTGTGAAGAATGCTGCTGGTGAAGTAGTTGGCACTGTTGACCCATATACAACAAAGTGTTACCATCAGGATGCTTCTGTTGTTACATATCTTTATGTTGGTGAGGCAACAACTCTGACATTTGAAAACATACAGTATTTGCCATACTTCAAGGCTGAGGCAACTGAAGTACAGGAGGCAACAATTACCTATAAAGACCAGAACGGAAAGGAACTTGGCAAGAAGACTTTATATGAGGGTGACGCAATAGGTGAAGTTCCTTATACTGAGGCTGACCTCACAATACCTTCTGGACAGAAGTTCCGTGGTTGGATATATGGCTCAAAGGTTAAGGTTGCTGCAACTGACGTTGTAACAGGCAATACTACTGTTTCTGCTCTCGTTACAGACATAGAGTCTGTTGCAGTTGGAACAGTACAGACATACGACCTCACGCAGAAGATTTTCTACCCAGAAGATCATGAGACTATCACGATTACTGATGGAAGCTACTACAACAACCACGGTTGGACTATCAATGCAAATGGTACAATCTCTGTTGACGTAGCAGGTAAGGCGCAGGTTGTGGTATCTGAGTGCGAATATGGTAACGGTACGACATTCACAGTAACAGATGCTAAGGGCAATGTAGTAGTTGCTGATGTCAACGCAAAGGCTGCTTCTGGCAGCGATGGTGCTGCTCAGGCATTCAACTATGATGGAGAAGCTACGACACTCACTCTGACTTTCGCTGCTCAGACATTCGTTCACAAGATTTCTGTATATAATGTTGAGGAGTTCCCAGTAAAGGACGATGCAACAGGTTACTTTATCGTAGCCCCTGGTGATGCTGGTGGCCTGATGCTTGCTCTCAATGAGGCTAACTCAACTCCAAACACAAAGATATTCCTGCCAGACGGAACATACGACTTCGGTGAGGCAACTCTGATTGGTCTTTCTGGTACTAACACTTCTATCATAGGTCAGAGCACAAAGGCAATCATCAAGAATGCACCTCCAAAGGAGAAGGAAGGTCTGGGTTCTGCTGATATGCTCCTGAACACAGGTTCTAACCTCTATCTGCAGGATGTAACACTGTGGAATGATATGTCATTCGATGGTGGCACAGGTCGTGCTGCCGTACTGCATGACAAGGGTACAAATACAATCTGTAAGAATGTAAACATGCTGTCTTATCAGGATACATACTATTCTAATAAGGTAGGCGCAACATATTACTTCGAGGGTGGTGAACTGCACGGTGTTGTTGACTTCCTCTGCGGTGATAGTAAGGTTTACTTCAATGGATGTAATATTGTTACCGAGAGCATAAAGGATGCTACGATAACAGCAAACTCTGAGCTTTATGTATTCAAAAACTGTACGATTACACCAAACGGAAAGAAGTATAACTTCGGTCGTGCATGGAGTGCTGACGGCGATGGTCCTAAGTGCGTATTCCTCAATACAACATTGGCTGATAACGGTGCTAACCTGTTGAGCAGTCGCTGGAACCCAAGTGGTATCAACGTTGACTACACGGTAGCTGGTGAGTATGGCACAATGGATTCTAAGGGTGAGGTTATCACTCCAGCTTCAAATATTGTAACTTTCGCTAAGAAGAGTACAAAACTAGAGACAATCCTCGACGCAAGTGCACTTGAGACTTACTCTATCGAGAACGTTCTCGGTGAGTGGGCTGCTACAGCTCAGGCTGCTGTAAAGCAGGCTGCTGCTCCAAAGGCAACTATCTCAGGCAATACTATCAAGATTGTTCCTGCTGATGGCGGTGACGCTGGTGTTTACCTCATTGAGGAGAAGAATGGTGGTTTCGTAGCTTTGACCAGCGATACAGAGTACACTTTCCCAGCTCTTGAGGCTGGTAGCAATGATGTTACTGAGGCTGTAGCTTACACCGTTCGTGCTGCAAACGCAATGGGTGGTTTCGGCGAGGCTGCTGACGTGACAGAGGCTACTGCTATCGAGGTGATAGAGGCTAACGCTGAGACTGAGGCTTCACAGGCTGATGGTACTTACGTTATTGACGGTAAGGTAGTTATCGTTAAGGAAGGTAAGAAGTTCAGCCCTGCTGGCATCGAGATGTAATCTGACACAGAATACACATTATTAATAATAAGGATGGCGGGCTCACCAATGGTGGTGGGTCCGCTATTTGTTAAACGTAGTTAAAAAGTTGCTTATACCTTCATTTTGTTGTACCTTTGTGGCTGAATTTGGCTAAATGTGCACTTATGTCAACAAAGAAAAGACGCAAGAATAGTAATGGTCGCGGACTCCAGGCCGTGACTCTGTGTATTAGTACATCGCTGGTTCTCATATTGTTAGGACTGGTGGTATTTATCGGTTTGACAGCCCATAACCTTACTGGTTACGTGAAGGAAAACCTCACCGTTACGGTGATGTTCGGCGAGGATGTGTCAAACCACGATGCAGCAGTAATATGTCGCAGAATTCAGACTCGTCCTTATGTTATGAGTCTGGAGTATATCACTCGCGATCAGGCTCTGAAGGAGCAGACGGCAGCATTGGGAACAGACCCATCAGAGTTTCTTGGTGGCAACCCCTTCGTGCCTTCTGCTGAACTGCACTTGAAGGCGAGTTGTGCTAATGCTGACTCGCTGAGGTGGATAGCTAAGGACCTGAAGGGTTACAGACAGGTGGCTGAGGTGAGTTACCAGAAGGACCTGATGGAGAGTGTAAACCGCAATCTGCAGAAGGTTATGCTGGTGATGATGGTTATCGCCGTATTGCTCACGCTGGTTTCGTTCTCACTGATAAATAATACGGTGAAACTGAGTGTCTATGCCCGTCGCTTTACCATCAACACGATGAAACTGGTGGGTGCCTCATGGGGCTTCATCAGGCGTCCGTTCCTTGGATTAGCTGTAGTGGAGGGACTGGTAGCAGGCATCATAGCCGACTTGGTGTTGGCAGGTGGTGTGTATGCACTTTATACCTATGAGAAAGATATCACCGCTGTGGTAACATGGGAGGTGCTTGCCATTACTGGTGCTGCTGTGTTGCTGTTCGGACTGCTCATCTCTACGGTGTGCACATTCGTATCTGTGACCCACTTCTTGAGAATGCCAACAAAGAGACTTTATAAGATTTAGTTAATAGTTCGTGGAAAAGGAAAATTTCGCTTTTGGTAAGATAAACTTCATCATGATAGGCATCAGTATGCTTATCGTGGTGATAGGTTTTATAATGATGACAGGTGCTTCGTCTGACGCGACACATTTTGATGCTGAGATATTCTCGCCAATGCGCATCAGTGTGGCTCCTGTAGTATGTTTTATAGGCTTCGTGTCTGTAATAGCAGGCATAATGTATAAACCTAAGAAAGGGGAGGGTAGCAAATGAATTGGTTAGAGACAGTGATTATCGCTATAGTAGAGGGACTGACGGAGTTTCTCCCAGTATCTTCTACTGGTCACATGATTATCACACAGAATCTGTTGGGCATCAAGCAGGGCGACCCATTTGTTCATGCCTTCACCTTTATCATTCAGTTTGGCGCCATTTTATCGGTGGTTTGCCTCTATTGGAAGCGCTTTTTCCAGTTTGACAACACCCCTGCGCCAGCTGGTAGCAATCTTTTCCAGCGTCTGAAGCACCGCTTCTCTTTCTATTGGTTGCTGATAGTGGGTGTGGTGCCAGCAGTGGTAGTGGGCTTGCTTGCCAAGAAATCGGGTGTGCTCGACTGGCTCCTCGACAGTGTTGAGGTGGTTGCCATCATGCTCGTAGTGGGTGGTGTATTCATGCTCTACTGCGATAAGTTGCTCAACAAGGGCATAGACGAGAATAATAAGGTAAACGAGAAACGTGCCTTTAAGATAGGTCTGTATCAGTGTATATCTGTTATCCCAGGTGTGTCACGCTCTATGGCTACCATCGTGGGTGGCATGGCTCAGGGACTCACTCGCAAGCGTGCAGCGGAATTCTCATTCTTCCTTGCCGTACCTACTATGGCAGGAGCTACACTGCTCGATTTGCTCGACCTGCTGAAGGAAGATGCCTCATGGGCTACCAGCCATAATATCGCTATGCTGCTCTTAGGTTGTGGTGTGGCATTCATCGTGGCTCTGCTGGCTATGAAGTGGTTTGTCGCTTTCCTTTCCAAGTATGGTTTTAAGGCATTCGGCATCTACCGCATCATCGTTGGCAGCATAATCATAGCACTGCTGCTGACAGGACATTCACTGGCAATGGTTGACTGATGAACTTCGTAGAAGGCGAGATACTACATATCAACAAGCCTTATGGCATGTCCAGCTTTGGTGCACTGGCATTCGTTCGCACTCGCATCTCTAAGGCTGTGGGTGTTAAGCGTGTAAAGACGGGTCATGCGGGCACTCTCGACCCCCTTGCCACTGGGGTGCTGATACTCTGCACAGGTAAGTGTACCAAGATGATACCCACCTTGCAGTACCACTCCAAGGAATATACAGCCACTCTGCAGTTTGGTGCCACCACGCCCAGTTACGATATGGAGCATCCAGTCAATGCCACTTTTCCCACTGAGCA
>JAEEVS010000041.1:0-14011 GCA_016290975.1 Prevotella sp.
AGATGAAGAAGGGTATGTTCTCTATTATGAACTACTATCTGCCTCTGCAGGGTATCGCGTCTATGCACTGCTCTGCCAACACTGATATGGAGGGTAAGAACACCGCTATCTTCTTCGGTCTGTCTGGTACAGGTAAGACCACCCTTTCTACCGATCCTAAGCGTCTCCTCATCGGTGACGACGAGCACGGATGGGACGACGAGGGCGTATTCAACCTCGAGGGTGGCTGCTACGCTAAGGTTATCAACCTCGACAAGGAGAGCGAGCCCGACATCTACAACGCTATCAAGCGCAACGCTCTCCTCGAGAACGTAACTGTTGACAAGGATGGTAAGATTGACTTCGCTGACAAGAGCGTAACAGAGAACACTCGTGTTTCTTACCCAATCAACCACATCAAGAACATTCAGCCAGGTTCATCAGCACCAGCAGCTAAGCAGGTAATCTTCCTTTCTGCTGACGCATTCGGTGTATTGCCTCCAGTGTCTATCCTCACTCCTGAGCAGACACAGTATTACTTCCTCTCTGGCTTCACAGCTAAGTTGGCTGGTACAGAGCGCGGTATCACTGAGCCTACACCAACCTTCTCAGCTTGTTTCGGTCAGGCATTCCTTGAGCTCCACCCAACAAAGTACGCTCAGGAACTCGTTAAGAAGATGAACGCTAACGGTGCTAAGGCATACCTCGTTAACACTGGTTGGAACGGTACTGGCAAGCGTATCTCTATCAAGGATACACGTGGCATCATCGACGCTATTCTCTCTGGCGACATCGACAAGGCTCCTACAAAGCAGATTCCTATGTTCGACTTCAAGGTGCCAACAGAGCTTCCTGGCGTTGACCCTGCAATCCTCGACCCACGTGACACTTACGCTGACGCTTCAGAGTGGGAGAAGAAGGCAGAAGACCTCGCTGGACGTTTCATCAAGAACTTCGGCAAGTACACCAACAATGAGGCTGGTAAGGCTCTCGTTGCTGCTGGTCCAAAGCTCTAATATTCGCCACAGTTCCATCACCGTAAGGTGACGGGCAATAAGGCTAATCAATAATAAAGCCCGCATATCGGAATGATATGTGGGCTTTTTCTATACCTTTGCTAACTGTGAACTATGCACTGTGAACTGTGAACTATTCCTTAGGGTTATACTGTATAGTCATCATGGTGAGATCGTCACTCTGTTCGGCTTCGCCTACGAAGTCGTGTACGGCTTTCACCATCTGCTTTATCAGTTGTTCAGGCGATACATTACCCTTGGCACTCATCTTGCGAGCCACGTCCAACATACGCTCCTCGCCAAACTGTCCGTGGTCTATGTTCTCAGCCTCATTCAGTCCGTCAGTATATAGGAATATGGTTGTGCCACCGTCGATGATATTTTCCTGACGTTTGTACTTCCATCCCTTCATCACGCCCACGGGCAGGTTGCTCTCCACCTTCATCAGTCCTATGCGCTTTCCGTCCTTAGATATGAGGATAGGTGCATCATGCCCTGCGTTGCAGTAGCTCATGTCACCAGTTTTCAGGTCGAGAACACCCAGGAACAGGGTGACAAACATGTTCGTTTCATTCTCCTCGGCTATAGTGTCGTTGATAAGGCTCACTATGCACTCTGGCTGTGACTCGTGGGCAGATATGGTGCGAAACGATGCCTTCGTGACAGCCATCACCAGCGATGCAGGCACACCCTTGCCGCTCACGTCGCCTATGCAGAAGAATAGTTTGTCGTCGCGAATATAGAAGTCAAACAGGTCGCCACCTACCTCTTTCGCAGGCGTCAGCTGTCCGTATATCGTGATATCCTCACGGTTGGGGTAGGGAGGGAAGCTCTTAGGCAGCATCGCCATCTGTATCGAGCGGGCAATGTGCAGTTCATTCTTCACTATCTCCTGTTCCTGTTTTGCAGCATTCAGTTTGTGTATGCTCTTAACCGAGTGGCGCGCTATGTATGTCAGCAGTAGTATTGTGAGCACTATGAGTGTTGTCATCACTATTTCCAGCAGTATGGTGTAGCCGTAAACAGCTTTCTTAGGACATGCCAGCAGCAGTGTCAGGTCGCGGTTGCCTATCGCCTGTTTTCTTATGAAATAGTCGTCCTCGTCGGGCTTTGTGTTATCAGATGCCACGATTATCTCTCCCCTCTTTGTTAATAGCTGGCATACGCTCCCACGATATGGCTCCACATGGCGCAGTATATGGGTAATCCATTCCATCGAAACGTCAAGACCCACCACGGCTATCGTGTCTTTACCGTTCTTTATGTGACGGCAGTATGACATCAACAGCCTGTTGTTCTGTGTGTTATCCCTGTATGGCGAAGTCCATTTGCCCTTCATTCCCTTGCTCTGCAGTCCTTTCTTATACCATTCCATGTTGAAATAGTCGTGGTTTTTACCGCCAGCCTGTTTAGATACTATCGAGTCGCCCTCGCGATGGGCGCAAGGCTCATACCAGTGTCCTTTCTCGGGGTAGTAGTTTGACCTGAATCCTATGGCGCAGCCTATAATCAGCGGGTTGGTTTCCACTGCCCTGTGCACTACAACATACATAGAGTCAGGATAGGGCAGTTGCTCTAATATCTGCTCGTCCAGGTGCTCTATTGACCATTCCGTGTCTTTCAGATACGAGTCGATGCGCAGACTGGCTATCTGCAGGTCGCGGTTTATCAGGTTGTTACATTTCTCCTCGTCCTGCTGTTCACCTATGTAGTATTGCACCCCGATAACGAGGATGGTCATTATCGTGGCAACCATTATAGCTGTTATACCTTGCTGCTGGAATATTTCTTTTGCTTTTTTCATAGAGTTATGTACACGCACTTTGCTGTATCGTCTACAAAATTACGTAAAATTTTCCTTAATCTAAAGATTAAACGGCAAAAGTTTCGTTATTTCCAATAAATTTATTACCTTTGCACGCATTATATTGCATAATTGTGTCACTTCGGTACCTACTAAAGGCAAATAACAAACAAAAATAATAATAACAACTAACTAAAAAAATGCAAAACAAAGGAATTGTAATTGTAACCGCCATTCTGTTGACGCTTGCAAGCATCTTCTACCTTTCGTTCTCAGCAGCAACGAGTTATTATGACTCTAAGGCTGCTCAGATGAGCGACCCTATCGCTCAGCAGAACTATAAGGACAGCGTGAAGTATCTTGGCGTCTATACCTACCAGCAGTGTCTGGAGACTCAGATTGGTCTTGGTCTTGACCTTAAGGGCGGTATGAACGTAATCCTCGAAATCAGCGTGCCTGACGTAGTAGATGTGCTTGCTGACCACAAGACAGACGCAGCTTACCGCAAGTCACTCGAGGAGGCTAAGAAGGAAGAGGAGACCAGTCAGAAGGACTTCATCACCCTCTTCATCAACGCTTATCACAAGAATGCGCCAGGTCACCGTCTGGCAGAGGTGTTTGCCACACAGCAGCTGAAGGGCAAGGTGTCAACCCAGTCCACCGACTCTGAGGTTGAGACTGCTCTGCGTGCTGAGGTGCAGAATGCCATTGACAACTCTTACAACGTAGTTCGCAACCGTATCGATAAGTTCGGTGTGGTACAGCCTAACATTCAGAAGCTTGAGGGTCAGGACGGCCGTCTGATGGTCGAGATGCCTGGTGTTCGCGAGCCTGAGCGCGTGCGTAAGCTGCTCCAGGGTTCTGCTAACCTTGAGTTCTGGGAGACCTATAACGCTCAGGAGATTCTGCCTTACCTGCAGCAGCTCGACACTCAGCTTGCCAACATTGCTTCTGGCAAGACTACTGAGGAAGCTGACAGTGTTAAGAACGAGAACGGGAACGTTAACGCTAACCAGATAGCACAGGCAGCCGATACTGTCAAGAAAGAGGCTTCAGCTAAGTTTGAGTTGAAGAAGACTGAGGAAGAGACCAAGACAGAGGTAGCCGACAACAAGGTTGCCAGCGACGCTGAGATAGCTAAGGCTAAGAAGCAGCATCCGCTGTTCGCTATCTTCGAGCCTGTTCGTGGTCAGAGCCTTTCTACCGTTGGCTATGCTCACGAGCGTGACACCGCTGATATTGACAAGCTCATCTATGGCAGCGAGGCTAAGAAGATTATCCCTTCTGACGTTAAGCTCCTGTGGAGTGCCAAGCCAGTTGACGGCACCAAGAACATCTTCGAGCTCCATGCTCTGAAGGTTACCTCAACCACTGGTCGTGCTCCTCTTGAGGGCGATGTAATCACTGATGCACGCGATGAGTTCGACAACTTCGGTCATCCTTGTGTGTCTATGTCAATGAACAACGAGGGTGCCCGTCTCTGGGCTCAGCTCACCAAGCAGAATGTGGGCAAGGCTATCGCTATCGTGCTCGACGGCGTAGTTTACTCTGCTCCACGCGTAAATGGTGAAATCTCAGGCGGTAACTCACAGATTACTGGTAACTTCACTATCGAAGACACCAAAGACCTTGCCAACACCCTCAAGTCTGGTCGTATGCCTGCGCCTGCACGCATAGTACAAGAAGAGGTGGTAGGTCCTACACTCGGTGCACAGTCTATCCAGCAGGGTATCATATCATTCATCATCGCCTTCATATTGCTGATGATTTACATGGTTTGCATGTACGACTTCATCCCAGGCATGATGGCTAACTGCGCTCTCGTAGTCAACCTCTTCTTCACACTCGGTATCCTCACCTCGTTCCAGGCTGCGCTTACTATGTCAGGTATCGCTGGTATGGTGCTCTCACTCGGTACGGCAGTGGATGCCAACGTGCTTATCTACGAGCGTATCAAGGAGGACCTCAAGGGCGGTCTTGGTATCAAGCAGGCTCTGAAGAAGGGTTATGAGAACGCCTTCTCAGCTATCTTCGACTCTAACCTCACCTCCATCATCACGGGTGTCATACTCTATGTGTTCGGTACAGGTCCTATCCGCGGCTTCGCTACCACATGGATCATCGGTATCATCTGCTCATTCTTCACGGCAGTGTTCCTCACCCGTCTGGTATATGAGAACCGCCTTGCCAAGGACAAGTGGATGAAGCAGAACTTCACTACACGCTTCTCCAAGAACCTCCTGCAGGGACTCGACATCAAGTTCATGTCCATGTACCGCAAGACCTTCACCATCGTGGGCGTGGCTATCGTAGTGTTCATCTGCAGCTTCGTGGTTCGCGGCCTGTCACAGTCTATCGACTTCACCGGCGGTCGTAACTACGTAGTAACGCTTGACAAGGCAACCGAGCCTGAGGAGGTGCGTGGTGTAATAGCCCAGGCATTCGACGGCTACAACACCAGCGTCATTGCCCTCGGCACCGACAATAAGACCGTCCGCATCTCTACCAACTACAAGATTGAGTCTAACGACCCAACAGTAGATGATGAGGCAGAGTCTATCCTTTACAAGGCTCTGAAGAAGGAAGGTGTAGTAAACCAGAAGAATGAAGAGGCATTCAAGAACCCAGACGTTCGCGAGGGTGGTTCTATCATCTCTTCTCAGAAGGTAGGTCCTTCAGTGGCTAAGGACATCACCTACGGTGCCATCATCAGTGTGCTGCTTGCTCTCGTGGCAATCTTCATCTACATCATGGTACGTTTCCGCAATGTGGCATTCTCAGTAGGTTCTACCTGCGCCCTTGCTGTCGATACCATCGTGGTGCTCGGTATCTACTCACTCTGTTGGGGCTGGATGCCATTCTCACTCGAGATTGACCAGACCTTCATCGGCGCTGTGCTCACAGTGATTGGTTACTCTATCAACGATAAGGTGGTAGTATTCGACCGTATCCGTGAGAACCTCAATATCCACACCAAGTGGGACACTCAGACCGTGTTCAACACCTCTATCAACCAGACCCTGGCTCGTACGGTGAACACCTCACTGAGTACCCTCATCGTGTTGCTCTGTATCTTCTTCCTCGGTGGCGATTCTATCCGCTCATTCTCATTCGCTATGATTCTGGGCGTAGTCTTCGGTACCCTGTCATCTATCTTCATCGCTGCTCCAGTGGCTTACCTTACACTGGGTCGCAAGATAGAGAACAGACTGGAAAAAGAATAAATATTGCTTACTGAAAAAGGGGTGATATTTTCACCCCTTTTTTAGTTTATTTCGGGATGTAGCGCAGTTGGTAGCGCACTACGTTCGGGACGTAGGAGTCGCCAGTTCGAGTCTGGTCATCCCGACTCAAACAGATTAAAACCTAAACAGACATGAATTTCCTTGAAGAGAAAATCCTCTCTGATGGCAACATCAGGCAGGGGAACATCCTGAAGATTGACAATTTTCTTAATCATCAGATTGACATCGACATCATGCGACAGATGGCTTACGAGTTCAAGCGTCGCTTTCGCAATGAGACGGTTAACAAGGTGCTGACCATCGAGGCGAGCGGCATAGCCATAGCCACTATGTTAGGCAACCTCTACGATGTGCCTGTGGTGTTTGCCAAGAAGAGCGAGACGGCTAACAGCACTGACGACAAGTATGTGTCGCAGGCTTATTCGTTCACTCATAAGAAGATGAATAACGTGTTTGTGTCTAAGCCTTACCTGCACTCAACTGACAAGGTGCTGATAGTGGACGACTTCCTGGCTGACGGACAGGCTGTGCATTCACTCATCGACTTGGTGCACCAGGCTGGTGCCGAGGTGACGGGCATAGGCATCGCCGTGGAGAAGGGTCAGCAGAAGGGCGGACAGGTGCTCAGAGAGGAGGGCTACCACCTGGAGTCTATCGCCATAATCGACGAGATGGACTGGGAGATGCAGACCATCCGCTTCCGCGAACAGCCTTCAAGTGCACCTGAAAACACAAAACTGAAGCTCAAAAACTAATGAAAAACTCCACTCCCTATGAACTTGACGGCAGGATTCCCGTCTTACAAGCAGTGCCCTTCGGACTGCAACATGTGCTGGCAATGTTCGTCAGCAACATCACCCCTATCATTATTCTTGCCAACGTGGCTGGTCTGCAGCCTGCCATCAGTGCTATACTGATACAGAACTGTATGGTGATAGCGGGTATTGGTACGCTGATACAACTGTACCCTATCTGGCGCATAGGCTCAAGATTGCCTTTAGTGATGGGTATCAGCTTCACCTTCCTATCGCTCAACATCTTCATAGCCACCACGCAGGGCATGGGGGTGCTGATAGGTGCCGTGATAATAGGTGGTATAGTGGAAGGAGTGCTGGGGCTCTTTGCCAAATACTGGGTAAGACTGGTGCCCCACCTGGTGGCAGCTACTGTGGTGACTGCCATTGGTTTCTCGCTGTTGCCTATCGGTGCCAACTCCTTCGCTGGCGGTGTGGGAGCAGCTGATTTCGGTTCGCTGCAAAACTGGATTGTGGGTTCGTTCACCCTGCTCGTGTGTTTGGGTTTTCAGGTGTTTGCCAAGGGTTTCTTACGCTCTCTGTCAGTATTGTTCGGACTCATAGCAGGCTACATACTTGCAGTGTGCATGGGTATGGTGAGTTACGAGGGCATAGAGCATGAGAGCCTGATAGCTCTGCCTAAGTTCATGCCGTTCAAACCAGAGTTTGAGACAGGTGCCATACTCTCCATGATAGCCATTTTCATGGTATCAGCCACTGAAACCATAGGTGACACGAGTGCCCTGTGTAACAGTGCCCTGAAGCGCAACCCTCACAAGGGGGAGATGGGAGCCAGCATATCATGTGACGGCTTCGTGAGCAGCATAGCAGGTCTGTTTGGCTGTACGCCTATCACCTCATTCAGTCAGAATGTGGGACTTGCCGCTATGTCTGGCGTAGTAAACCGTTTCGCCATTGCCACAGGTGCCTGCATCATGATACTCGGAGGCATCTTCCCTGCCGTGGGTATGGTGCTGACCACTATCCCTCAGGCTGTGCTTGGCGGCTGTTCCATCATGATGTTCGGCTCCATCATGTTTGCTGGTTTCGGCATGATGTCGAGGTGTGGATTCTCTAACCGCAACATGATTATCGTATCACTCTCGCTCAGCATCGGACTGGGTTTCACTCAGGCATCAGGCATGTTCACCATCTTCCCACAGATTTTCCGTACCATCTTTGCAGAGAACTGCGTGGCTGTGGTGTTCCTCCTTGCCGTAGTGCTCAACCTCGTATTGCCTCATGAAGGAAATGAGAAAAAAGGACTAACAAAATAACTAACATATACAGCGACCATGAAAAAAATATATTCTATGCTGGGCTTTGACCCTGCTGAGTATTCATTAAAAACAGAGGTAGTAGCAGGAATCACTACATTCCTCACCATGACATATATCCTTGCCGTCAATCCGCTGATACTCGGCGAAGCAGGCATGGACAAAGGTGCCATCTTCTCTGCCACCGTAGTTTCTTCTGCCATTGCCACACTGGTAATGGCTTTCTATGCCAAGTTGCCTTTTGCCCTTGCACCAGGCATGGGCCTCAACGCATTCTTTGCCTATACCCTCGTGCTAGTTATGGGCTACACATGGCAGCAGGCTCTCGCTGCCGTATTCTTCGAAGGCATAGCGTTTATCTTACTCACCGTGTTCAAGGTGCGCCAAATTTTGGTTGAAGCCATTCCCCTCAACCTCCGCTATGCCATATCTGTCGGCATAGGACTGTTCATTGCCTACATAGGACTGAAGAGCAGCGGCATAATAGTCAGCAACGATGCTACGATAACCTCACTGGGAGAATGGAATGCAACGAGTCTCATCGCTGCTGCTGGAATATTCCTTGGCGGGATGCTCATGACGCTCAAGGTTCATGGAGCTCTTTTCTTCACCATCATCATCATGACCGTCGTAGGCATACCGTTCGGCGTTACGGTGTTGCCTGAGGACTTCTCTATCATCAGCAGCCCGCAGTCAATGTCGTCAATAGTCTTCAAACTGGATTTCTCACGCTTCATCACTCTTGACCTCAACTACTACATCGTGGTGTTTACCCTGCTTTTCATGGACCTCTTCAATACCCTCGGCACACTTATCGCTACTGCCTCATTCGCTGGAATGGTAGACAATACCGGCAAGATACACGGACTTAACAAAGCACTCATGGCTGATGCCGTAGGTACCGCGGCCGGCGCACTATGCGGCACCTCAACCGTTACGACATACGTAGAGAGCGCCACCGGCGTGATGGAAGGCGGCAGAACGGGTATGACCTCTCTCACTGTTTCCATACTATTCTTAGTGGCATTGTTCTTCTCGCCTCTATTCCTGATTATCCCTCCTGCTGCCACAACAAGTGCACTGGTGATTGTCGGCGTGCTGATGGCCAGGAATGTCACAAATATAAATTTCTCAGACTTAACCGAGGCTGTGCCGGCATTCATAACATTCCTCACCATGCCGTTAACCTACAGCATCTCTGACGGCATCGTGCTCGGCATGCTTTCGTATGTCATAATAAAAATAGGTTGCGGACGCTATAAGGAACCGTCTGTTGCCATGTATATCATTTCAGCATTCTTCATACTAAACTTTATTCTGAATTGATACAACGTATAATGCATAAAGTATAGAGTAAAATGAAAAAAATCCTTTTCCTTATTGCACTTTTCAATATTCAATTATCAATTGTCAATTCAACAAATGCCCAGAATATTCAGTTACACTACGACTTCGGACGCAACATATACACAGGCGCCGAGTCAAGCCGTTCGAAGGTGACTGTCACCCTCGAGCAGTTTAAGGCTGACAACTGGGGTTCATGGTATTACTTTGTGGATGTGGACCTGTCAAGCCACTTCACTGAGAGTGCCTATACTGAGATTTCACGTGAATTCAAACTGGGCAAGGAGACTCCCTTCGCTGCCCACATAGAGTATAACGGCGGACTGAGCCGAAACGGCAGTTTCCAGCAGGCAGGCCTCATAGGTGCTGCATGGAACGGTCATACTGCTGACTTCTCCAAGACCTATAGCGTGCAGCTGTTGTATAAGCAGTTCTTTAAGAGCTACAACAACACCCGTTCCTATGCCTCAGCACAGATAACGGGTGTATGGGGGTTGCATTTCCTCAACAGGAAGCTTACTTTCTCCGGTTTCATCGACTTCTGGCGTGGCGAGAAGGCTAATGGTCACGGCTGCTTGGTGATACTCTCTGAACCACAGTTCTGGTATAACTTCACACCACACTTCTCTGTGGGCACAGAGTGGGAGTTCTCTAACAACTTTGTATATAACAGCGACCCTAACAGTAGTGCCACATTCTTCTGGAACCCTACTATTGCCGTTAAGTGGAACATGTAGTTCCGCTACTCTTCATTCATCTCCTTATAGAGCTGGTCGTATTTATCCTTCTGTCTGAGTATCTTATAACATTCAAGCAGAGGGCTACCCCAGACATCGTATTTGTCAGGCAACAGACGACGTGACATCTCGAGATAGGTGCGAGCATTGAAGTAGTAGGTCTGCACCTCAGCCAACTCCTTGTTGTAGGTGGTCTGCTTGACCTTCTGGTCGCTACCTGAGAAGACGAGGTTGAACTGACCCTGACGACGCAGTATCACTACGTCTTGTATATAGGTGCTGCCCATTCCTGCATAGGCATAGCCGTTGTCCTCGTCAAGGGCGATAGCCTTGCTGAAGCAGTTGCGTGCCTCGGTATTATTCTCGTCAACATTGAAATAGAGCACACCCTTGGCATACCACGCATCGGCATTCTGCGGATTGGCAGCTATGAGCTTGTCCATCTCGGCGTATGCCTCAGCCATGTTACCTTTCTTGCTCTGGTAATATTCGATGAGTCGGTCAGAAAACTGGGGGTTCTGCGGACAACGGACTATTGCCTCCTTGAGCAGTTCCATCCACAGGTCGTTCATACCTTTCTCCTTGCATGCCTCCATACCTGCTATATAGACGTTGGAGATGCCTTTAGAGGTTCGCCTGCCATATGGCAGGGCCTTCATCACACCATCCATATCGTTTACAGAATAAAAGAGGTAGATAGCATTTACAGCCGCCTGGTCATACACTCGGCGGTCAGCCTGATAGAGCGAGTCTTGCTGTGCCTGAGTCATTCCCCTGCGCTGGGGTTCCTCAAGATAGAGCAGAAAACACTTGGCAGCCTCAGCCTTGTCGCCACGTTCATGGGCACGATAAGCCTGGCTGTTATAATAATCTATGGGTTGCTGGGCAACGGCGTTGAGTGCCATACAGCAAAGAAGGGAAAGGATGATGGACTTCATAAGAGTTTAAGAGTTTAAAAATTTGCGATGCAAAGTTAGCACTTTTTTCTTAAAAATTTGGCTTTTCGATGGAGTTTTCGTAATTTTGTCGCTGAAACCGATAATTTTATTATTAAACCCTATGAACTGCAGACATATCATACTCATCGCAGCACTCTTTGCCTCAATAACCGCAAAGGCTGACGAACCAAAGGATTCACTGAAGACACCTAAGGCAACAGTTGACACACTAAAGACAGACACGGTGGATAAGAACAAACCTGTTTTTACCACCATCATGGAACTGCCCATTACGTCAATTAAGGACCAGAACCGCTCAGGCACGTGCTGGGACTACTCGGCGCTGTCGTTCTTTGAGTCGGAGCTGCTGCGCACCAAGAAGAAGGAGTATGACCTGAGCGAGGTGTTTGTGGCAAACAAGAACTACATGGATCGCGCCATACTGAAGGTGAGGATGCATGGCGACGCACAGTTTGCGCAGGGTGGCTCGGCATACGATGTGCTGTATGTGCTGAAGAACTACGGCATCTGTCCTGAGGAAGCAATGGCGAAACCTGGGGCTATGGTAGGCGATACACTCAACAACTTCAATGAGTTCTTTGACGTTATGACACCCTACGTGGATGCTGTTTCTACATCAAAGGGAAAGAAACTGACCCCTGCGTGGAAGGCTGGTCTGCAGGGCATACTGGATGCCTATCTGGGCAAGACGCCTGAGAGTTTCACCTATGAGGGCAAGACATACACCCCACAGACGTTTGCCAAGAGTTTGGGGCTCAACTGGGACGATTACTACAACTTCACATCATACACCCACCATCCTTTCTACACCGAGTTTCCACTCGAGATACAGGACAACTGGCGTCAGGGCATGTCGTGGAATGTGACTATGGAAGATCTGGAACGCATAATAGACAATGCCCTGGAGAAGGGCTACACCGTGCTGTGGGGTGGCGATGTGAGTGAAGACGGATTTACGCGTGACGGTCTCGCCATGCTCGTGGATATAGAAAAGGTGCAGAGCAACGAGGGCAGCGACATGGCTAAGTGGCTCAAGCTGTCGTCAGGCGAGAAGAAGGAGAAGCTGCAGAAGCTCGGAGTAAACGTGCCTGAGCTCACTCCGTCGCAGGAGAAGCGTCAGGAGGAGTATGACAACTGGCAGCTTACCGACGACCACGGCATGCACATATACGGCAAGGCTACCGACCAGAACGGCAGGCAGTATTATAAGGTGAAGAACTCATGGGGCAAGCACGGCGACTATGACGGCATCTGGTATATGTCAAGGAATTTCATCATAGCTAAGGCTATGGACATCATGGTCAACAAGAACGCGGTGCCTAAGGACATACTAAAGAAACTTAAAAAATGAAACACCTGCTGCTTGGCATACTGATGACACTCTGCCCCGCATGGGCTATGGGTAAGGAGCATTTGCAGGCTCGGCAGAACAGTGCCGTGTTTGCCAGTTTCACCTATGAGGCCACTGACAGCTATGACGGGCTTAACCCCATCTTGCCAGGATGGTACAGTGACCCAAGCGTTTGTCGGGTGGGCAATGACTACTGGCTCGTCACCTCCACCTTCGGCTATTACCCTGGCGTGCCACTGTTCCACAGTCATGACCTCGTAAACTGGGAGCAGGTGGGCAACATACTGAACCGTCCATCGCAACTGGCTCACCTCAAGGGGCAGTCGATAGACCGTGGCGGAATCTATGCACCAGATATCAGCTATAATCCTCACAACCAGACATTCTATATGATAACTACCGACGTGGGAAAGGGACACTTCTATGTCACCGCAAAAGACCCTCGTGGTAAGTGGTCAGACCCCATATGGCTTCCTGAGATAGGAGGCATAGACCCCTCTTTTTTCTTTGACGATGACGGAAGCGCCTATATAGTGCACAAGGAAGACACAGAAGGAAAGCCCAAGTGGAGCAACAACCGAGCCATCCGCATAATACGCTTTGACACCAAGACTGGTAAGACTTTTGGAGAGGACGTACCCTTCCGTGAGGAGGGCGTGGGCCCAGAGGAACAGCTGGCCCGCGATGAGGGTCCGCATATATACAAGATTAACGGTAAATACTACCTCATCTGCGCTGAGGGAGGCACAAGCTGGGCTCACTCCGAGGTGTGCTACAGGGCTGACAGCGTATTTGGTCCCTACACCCGTTGGGCACGCAACCCCATGCTGACCCAACGGCTGCTTAAGCCCCATCCAGATTATGGTGTAACCTGCACTGGGCACGTATCAATGGTGCAGAGGCAGGAAGGCGACTGGTGGGCTGTATTTCTGGGTTGCAGACCCTGGGCTGACGGAACGGAGCAGTTAGGGCGCGAGACCTTCCTCATGCCAGTGAAATGGAGCAAGGACGGCTTTCCCTATATTACCATGACAAGAGATACCATACCACTTAACCCTTCCGTAAACGGGGCTGCACACAAGAAACGCGCCACACGCTTTGTTTCTAACTTCAGCCACAGGAAACTGGAGCCAGAGTGGATGTCACTACGAGGTGAGGTGTCAGGAATGAAGTTCGTATCCTACCCCATCAAGACGGCTGAAAGGAGGGCTGAATGTCTCCTCCTGCCCTGTTCCGACAAACTCTCGGCAGGCTCTGACACGCCAAGCTATCTGGGCAGACGCATACAGCACCACGAGTTTACGGCTGAGACGGAGATGTTCTTCACGCCGAGGGATAGCAGCGAGGCAGCAGGCTTACTTATCTTCAAGAATGAGAAACACCAGTATTTTCTCTGTCGCAGCGGAAAGGGACTGGAACTGCGCCAGATATCAGGTTCGGACAAATGTAAGGTTCTTGCTTTTTCAGAACTTCCCGATTACGTAGAGCGCGTCTATCTGCGGGCA
>JAEEVS010000003.1:0-27217 GCA_016290975.1 Prevotella sp.
ACAGATCAAGGGCGCTACGACCTATGCCGACTGTCCTATCACCATCGAGGGTGTAGGCAACGATGCTGTGGTTCACGGCTTCGGATTCCTCATCCGCAACCTCACCGACCTCGAGTTGCGCAACTTCGCCATCATGGATTGCCTTGACGACTGCGTGTCAATGGATACTGGCAACTCCCACATCTGGGTTCACAACCTCGACCTCTTCTATGGTCAGGCAGGTTCTGACGCCGACCAGAAGAAGGGCGACGGCACCGTTGACCTCAAGGGCGACTCTAAGTATATCACCATCTCTTACAACCACTTCTGGGACAGCGGTAAGTCATCACTCTGTGGCATGAAGAGCGAGAGCGGTCCTAACTACATCACCTACCACCACAACTGGTTCGACCACTCCGACTCTCGTCACCCACGCATCCGTACCATGTCCGTTCACGTTTATAACAACTACTTCGACGGCTGTGCTAAGTACGGCATCGGCACTACTTACGGCTCAAGTTGTTTCGTTGACCGCAACTACTTCCGCAACTGCAAATACCCTATGATGTGCTCTATGCAGGGTTCTGACGCAGCAGGTGCAGGCACCTTCTCAAGCGAGAATGGTGGTATGATCAAGGCTTACGGCAACTATATCACAGGCTCTAAGTCACTCTACGTTCAGTCAGGCTATCCTTCAGGCGTAGCAGAGAGCTCAGCCATTACTAACACCGCCGCTCAGTCATTCGACTGCTACGTCGTTTCCAGTCCTTCCCAGACCGTTCCTTCTTCTTACAAGACCGTCAAGGGAGGCACCTCTTACGACAACTTCGACACCAACTCATCACTCATGTACTCTTACACAGCCAACAGCGCTCAGGACGTTCCTTCTGTAGTTAAGGGCACCTATGGTGCAGGTCGTCTGCAGCATGGTTCATATCAGTACACCTTCTCAAGCTCTGAGGACGACAACTATGCAGTCATCCCAGCCCTCAAGAGTGCTGTAGAGGGTTACAAGAGCGGATCTTACTACGTTGGCGTAACCTCTAATATGTACTTCAAGTCAGGCGTTATTACCGACTCAGCAGTCTCTTCTGACGACCAGCCAGTAGTCGAGGAGCCAGTAGTCGAGGTAACACCAGCCAAGACCCCTTCTATTTCAGTCGGTTCATACACAGTTGGTAAGGGTTATGCTGTAACAATCTCTGGTTCTGATTCTGGTGCCAAGTATTATTACTCAACCAACGGTAGCAACTATACCAACGGAACATCCTTCTATGCTACAGGTTGCACAGTATATGCTTATGCAACACTGGGCTCAGACGAAACCAAGTCAAGCGTAGTAAGCAAGAGCGTTTCAGCTGCACCTTATGCTGCCACTCCTTCTATCTCAGCTACTGCTAACAGCGACGAGACACAGTTCACCGTCACCATCACAGCTGAGTCTGGTGCAGCAATATACTACACCACCAACGGTTCTACTCCAACTACCAGCAGTTCTAAGTACAGCTCAGCCCTCACTATCACTGAGAGCTGCACCATCAAGGCACTTGCTGTAGTATCTAATAAGGAGAACTCTTCAGTAGCCTCTAAGTCAGTTACTGTTAAAGAACCAGTAGTAGAAGAGCCAGTAGTCGAAGTTCCCGTTAACGTTCCCGTTAACGTTAGCAGCGAAGTTTGCTCATTCACAGGTTCTAAGCCTTCATCAAGTTTCGTAACCGTCAGCGGCAACTACTCTACCTCAAAGGGCAGCGTAACCTATGCAGGCACCACTTATAAGACAGCAGTCAAGATGGAGTCAGCCACCAAGATTACCTTCACCCTCTCATCAGAGGCAGACGTAACCTTCGTCTTCGGCGGTTCTACCTCAGCAGCAGGCAAGCAGTTCAAGCTCAACGGCTCTGCACTCACCTTAGGCTCTGACGGCACACTCACCAAGACCCTCTCAGCAGGCTCTTACACCATCACCAAGAGTGCTTCCATCAACCTCTTCGCCCTCGACTTCCAGGTTCAGGTAGTTGAAGACCCAACCACATGGGATTTCTCTCAGTTCTCATCTAAGGTCATACTCACAGGCACTAACTATAATTACTCTTACAACGGACTCACCCTCGTTGGCAACACCTCATCCAGCTACACCAGCGACTATGTTACCAAGAGCGGATTCCACTGCAACGGCGGTTCAAGTTCAAGCATGCGTTACATCAAGTACACGCCAACCTCTAACGGCACACTCACCGTCAAGTTTGCTTCTAACAACACCTCTGACCTCAACCGCACCTCTGCCATCGGCACAGCTGTAGGCACACCTATCGTCACCGCCTCTTGCTCAGCAGGCACCATGACAGCCAATGTCAAGGCAGGCACCACCTATTACATCTACTTCGTAAAGGGCGGTCAGACCATCAAGTCTGTCACCATGACCCCAGGTGCATCAGTCAATGCCCTCGATGCCGACTTCGGCAGTGAGACAGCCGTAGAGAACGTTAACGCTAACGATAACCTTAACGTTCCCGTTCCCGTTAAAGTTCTCAAGAATGGCAAACTCGTCATCATCAGTGGTGGCAAGACTTTCAGCCTTGCAGGACAGGAAATGTAAGATACTTCTTTATAAAGTAATGTGTGTTTTGGGCAGCCAGATCCTCGCGGTCTGGTTGCTTTTTTTTCTATTTACTCTTAAATTTTTCGATTTTTCATCTTTTTTTGATTTTAATGTGCGATTATCAATTATTTTTTTCGTAACTTTGCACCCCCATAACAAACTAATATAACTAGCTATATTTCAACATTATGAAAATCTTTCGCCTTTCAGGGATAGTTTTGCTGTTCCTGATGCTTGTCACCACGGTCGCTAACGCCTCAGTGACAATTACCTCACAAGGAGGTTGGTTTGAGTCCGCTTACGTGGAGTTCACCCCCGACGGCTCATCCTATTACAATGTTTATTACTCTACTAACCAATCCGATTGGACAAAGATTGACGACCAGCTGGTGCGTAAGTACTCTGCCTCTATGGGTCGTGCCGACGTGCTGGGGCTTGCTGCAGGCACCTATTATGTCAAGGTGGCATCAGTCAATGCCAATGGTGCAGAGGTCAGCAGTGTTGTTTCCAATGCCCTTAATGTCAAGGCTCACGACCGTGGTGGCTTTGCCCATTTCAACAATGCCAACAAGGTGGGAGCCTACAAGGATGACGGTACGCTGAAGTCAGGTGCCAACGTGCTCTATATAGCCAAGGCAAATGCCAAGACTATCAGCATGACCGTGCCTTCTGCCTCTAACAAGACAGCCATCTACACGGGTTTGCAGACTATTATCAATGCATGGACTAAGGCTTACTCCAAGGGTTGGTCAACGGCTCCTCTCGACATTCGTGTGCTCGGCACACTGTCCTACGACGATATGGACACCTTCAGTTCCAGTGCCGAGGGCATACAGATCAAGGGTGAGTCTAATTATGCCGACTGTCCTATCACCTTGGAGGGTGTGGGCAACGATGCCGTGATACACGGTTTCGGTTTCCTTATCCGTAACATGCAGAACCTGGAGTTGCGCAACTTTGCCATCATGAATTGTCTTGACGATGCTGTGTCTATCGACTCCAACAACTCCCACATCTGGGTTCACAACCTCGACCTCTTCTATGGCAACGCTGGTTCGGACAAAGATCAGGTGAAGGGTGACGGTACGGTGGATATGAAGGGCGACTCTAAGTATATCACCGTCTCCTACAACCACTTCTGGGATACAGGTAAGTCAAGCCTCTGTGGCATGAAGAGCGAGACAGGTCCTAACTACATCACCTATCACCACAACTGGTTTGACCACTCGGACTCACGTCACCCACGTATCCGTACCATGTCCGTTCACGTCTATAACAACTACTTCGACGGCGTGTCTAAGTATGGCACTGGAGTGACTATGGGTGCCAGCGCATTCGTTGACCGCAATTACTTCCGTAGCTGTAAGTACCCTATGCTCTCATCCATGCAGGGCTCAGATGTCTATGGTGGTTCCACCACGCGTAATCCAGGCAGTTATGGCACCTTCTCCAGCGAGAATACTGGCATCATCAAGTCCTATGGCAACTACATGACAGGCAACTGCACCTACATCACCTATGGTGCATCCACCTATCTTCTTCATGGCGCAACCACATCGGTGGGCAGCATCAATACCACTCAGGATTTTGATGCCTACGAGGTGTCCAATCCTGCGACTCCCGTGCCAAGCAATGTCACAGGCTATCAGGGCGCTTCTACCTACAACAATTTCGACACCGACCCATCGCTCATGTATTCCTACACAGCCGACAACGCTCAAGACGTACCTTCTGTAGTTCAGGGTTCTTATGGTGCAGGACGCATGCAGCACGGTACATATCAGCACACCTTCACCAGTGCCGACGATACAGATTATGGAGTTATAGCATCGCTCAAGAGTGATGTTCAGGGCTACAAGAGCACCTCTTACTATGTAGGTGTAACCAACTCCATGTATTACAAGGAAAATGTAATCAATGACTCACCAGTTGAGCCAGGCGGAGAAGAAGAGGAAGAGCCTGAAACTCCAACCACTTCAACTGATGCTACACTTAAGAGTCTCACCGTCAGCGGTTACTCACTCTCATTCTCACCATCGCAGACATCTTATAGCGTTACTCTTGCCTACGATGCAGAGTCTGCCCCAGCAGTGTCAGCCATAGCCAATAACAACAATGCCACTGTCAGCATCTCGCAGGCTACCTCCACCACAGGCAAGGCTACAATAGTGGTAACAGCGGAGGATGGTACTACTAAGAAAATTTATGAGGTACAATTCTCCATTGGTTCTGAGCCTGCTCCTTCAGGTTCAAGTATTTCGAGTGCAATGACGATTAATATAGGAGATGGTTCAGGTTATACAAGCTACCTTACAGGTACTTACAACACCTCAACATCATTGAATGCCACAACTTATCATGGTGTTACCAATAGCACCAAGTGCATCAAGATGGAGACATCAACAGCAATCGAATTCACCACGACTAAGGCATTCACTATGACCTTTGTAGCGGATGCAAGTCAGACAGCAAGTTTCAAGATTGACGGCACTACAGTGGCAGGTACTGGTAACACCGTTTCAGTGGATGTTGCGGCAGGTACACATACTTTAACTAAGAGCGGTGCTATCAAGATGTGCTTCCTCGACTTTGCTGAAACCTCAGACCCTATAGAGCCAGAACCTGTATTGTCAGATGATGCTACACTTAGTGCACTTTCTGTTGCAGGTTACTCGCTTACTCCTGCCTTTTCTTCTTCTACATTCACCTATTCAGTAGAGTTGGCAGCAGGCACTACATCAGTGCCAACTATCACTGCAACACCAAATCATGCTAATGCCCATGCTTACGTTGATGCCGAGAGTTGTCATCCTGCAGGTCAGGCTATCATCGATGTAGAGGCTGAAGATGGCACATCAGGTAAATATTATATCAATTTTACTGTAGCGACAGCATACTATAATGTTTCTGCATCAGCAGGTGCAGGAGGTTCAGCAGAGGTTACCCCTTCTGGTTCTGTAGAAGAGGGCACACAGGTAGTTTTCACAGCAACACCTAACTCTGGATATACTTTCTCTATGTGGAGTGATAACTCTACAGAGAATCCTCATGCTGTTACCGTTACAGGTGATTTAACACTCACAGCTACGTTTACAGAGAATTCTCCTACTCCAAGCGGTGATGAAGAGACCTTGTTCTCTGCTGTCGCTACGGCGGCTCTCAGCGTGCCAGGAGGTTCTACTGACTTGCAGATTACATCTTCTAATGTAACTATAACTGGTGGTAGCATGTATGCAACGAGTCAGCAGACTGATTCAAAGGATATGATAAAGGCAAACGGCACGCCAAGTAAAATTGCTTTCAGCATCACCAATAACAATACTTTCTTCAAGGTTGTACTTAATCAGGCACTTGAGGCTGGTGATCAGATAAATGGCATTGTATATACCAGAACGGATGCAGAACAGGGCTTATGGCTGTCAACGGCAACCCCGCGTCCTGATAACGCCCCTACATCAAGACTGATTCTGGCTTCTGTCGCATCTGAAGATGATGTTGCATGGACATCATTACCTACATACACTGTAGCAGAAGGTGACGGAATATGTGGTGAGACTACTTTCTACATTTATCGTTCTGTTGGTAAGACCGTTTATTTCACAGACTTCACAATTACTCGCGAAGGCTCTGCTCCTTCTCAGAAGAGCACTGATGCTACCTTGTCAGACCTTCAGGTAAATGGCACTACAGTTAGTGGTTTCAATGCCTCAACAACTGTTTATGATGTTGTATTGCCTTATGGTACTACAGCAGTTCCTACTGTTGCAGCTTCTAAAAACCACGATGGTGCAAGTGTGAATGTCACTCAGGCATCATCAACATCTGGTACTGCTACCATAATTGTGACAGCTGAAGACGGTATAACTGTTAGGACTTATAAGGTCAATTTCTCTGTTTCAACTTCTATAGTTCTAACAGATGCAGCAAACTATGTTGATGGAACTTTTGCTGCAGGTGATGTCACATATACACGCGCAACCACAGCTGGCAAGTACGGCTCATTCTGTCTGCCGTTTGACTTCAATGCAAGTGAAGCAGCAGGTATAGCTAAAGTATATGTTCCTATTAACATTGCGGTTTACAATACCACGACAAATAAGTTGCGTCTGTTCCTTGCCATAAAGACAGGAGTTATAGAGGCAGGTACACCATTTGTTGCGTTGTTAAACGGACCTACTTCCATCGTCAACAGCTCATCTGTAACGTTTACTTCAGTGATGAGTAATCCTCCAACAGTAGCTTTGGATGTTTTCGACTCCGATGGCTCTGATGGCACACTGCTTGAGAATGAGAACATTACTTTGACATGGTGCGGCTCTTATGTGTCAACACCTAAGGTTGACGGTATGATGGCATTCAATTCTAATGGTAACTTTAATTATCTTTCTCCAACGGTCACAGCTATGACTCCATTCCGTGCATATATGATAGAGGAGACAAATAGCGGACAGTCTATCGATATAGAACTGAGTCTGGCAGATGATGCTACCGCTATCGATATTATCAAGTCAGAAATAGCACGTGATAAGACAGATGTATATACTGTGGGTGGTACGTTGATAAAGAAGAACGTTTCATCTGTTGATGCTCTTGAAGGACTTGCACCAGGCGTGTATGTTGTTAAAGGAAAGAAGATAGTAAAATAAACCTATAAGAAAACTAACTAATAAATATTATAATCGTGGAAAAGAAAATTTATGAACAGCCTAAGGCTAAAATCATTATCTTAAATGTAACTTGCATGCTTGGTGATATGAGTGGTGATCCGATAAATGAACCAGCTTCTATGGATTTAGAGTTTGCATGCGAAGAAGAGGACAAAGAACTTTTCAGTAACTAATTCTATTATGAAAATGACTATAGTTAAAAATTATATACTGTCCATCTTCTGCTTTATTGCCTTGTCAGTATATTCCTTGACGGCTATGGCAGGAGCACAGGGCTATCAGGCAACTTCTTTCGGACAGTGTGGTACCGTTACAGGCGGTGGTAATGCTACCCCCACGCTTGTTTCTACGGCATCAGCCTTAACAAACGCATTGAGTGCCAGTGGCTCTGCAGTTATTATCATAACCCAGGACATAGAAATGCCTTATACCAGTGTCAAGGTAACAAATAAGACTATCCTTGCCCTGCCTGGCGTGAAGTTGTATTCTAACGAGCAGACAGCAACAACATCAGGCATACTCTATTTTAAGTCGGGTTCTAACAATGTCATTATGCGTAACCTCACCTTCGAAGGCCCTGGTGCATACGACTGTGACGGTAGAGATAATCTCTGTTTTGACGGCGCAACCAACATTTGGGTTGACCACTGCGACTTCCAGGATGGTTGCGACGGCAACTTCGATAATAAGGGCAACACCGATAATATCACCATCTCGTGGTGCCGTTTCCACTATCTCAAGGCTCCTAAGGCTGGTGGCTCAGGTGGTAGTAACGACCACCGTTTCACTAACCTCATAGGTTCTTCCAGTTCGGCAAAACCTTCTGATGGTGCCTACACCATGACGTGGGCTTACTGCTGGTGGGATGAAGGCTGTAGGGAGCGTATGCCTCGTGTACGTAATGCAGACCTCCACATGCTCAACTGCGTATGGACCTCATCTGTGGCTAACTATTATGTAGGTCCTGAGAATGCCCGTGTGCGCTTTGACGGTTGTTACTTTGGTTCTCTCGATGCAGGCAAGATTTTCAAGAGTTATGGTGGTACTAATGCAGCCATTTATAACAACTGCTATAGCGCTAAGGGTGCTTCGTTGACAGATACTAATGCTTCAAAAATAGCAAATATATCTTATTCATATCAGACACTCTCTCCATCTGTAGCTTATTCTAACGTAACCAACTCCACTTATGGTGCGGGTGCTACGCTTAATGTCACCACTGCAGGTGTAATAACCGAGGGCGATGGTTCTGGTGGCGGTTCTACTCCAACACCTTCTACCCAATACTCTGTATCAGCAACAGCAGGAGAGGGTGGTATAGCTTCCGTATCGGCTTCAAGTGTAGCGAGTGGCACTAACGTGACGTTTACAGCGTCTCCTTCTTCTGGTTATGAGTTCACGGGTTGGACCAACGGTGTAGGCACTACAGTGAGTACAGCTAACCCTTACAATGTAACAATTACGGAGAACACGTCTTTGAAGGCTAACTTCGTTTCTAATAATGCGTGTAATATAACAGCTGCTACCATTAATGGTGTCGCAGCATCTATCACTGGAACGACAATAAAGGCTACCATAGCATATACAGCGGGTACAAGCATACCAGTTGTATTGACTTTGTCTGATGGTGCTACAAGCGACTCAGGTATAGGTTTCGATATGTCTCTTGCAGCTGAGGCTGGTGCTACAGTGGGTAAGACTGTTACTGTTACGGCTAAGAATGGCACAACAAAACAGTCATACACTATTACCTTGACTCGAGCAGGCAATGTTACGGTGTTGGAAGCTAATGGTGCAAGCGTAGCAGCAGGTGGAACATTCACTAACAGCTCATGTACCACAAGCGTTAAGTTCACAGGAACAACGGAGGTAACCGATGGCTCAGATATATCCCCATTGTCTGCATCTGCAGGTAAGGTGTATCGTTCTTCTGATGCCACCACGCTAACTTTGGGGCTGACCGACGTGTCTGCTTCTCAGATTGTGATAGGTGCTTGCTCATCAGGTTCTTCCGAGCGTACTGTAACTGGTGTGAGCGTCAATGGCACTGCCTTAACGGAGGGCACTGATTATATGATAGAGGGAACTTTTGAAAATAAGTCAACCATTTATCGTGTCACCATCTCTGGACTCAATGTAGCGCAGGGTTCTGATGTTACTATCAATACGAGTGGCAATACTCACTTCTATTATTTTGAGGTAACTCCTGCTTCAGAGGTAACTCCTGCAACAAAGAGCAGTGATGCTACCTTGGCTGACCTCAAGGTGAACGGCACAACAGTAACTGGTTTCAATGCCGAGACTCTCATTTATAATGTAGAATTGGCTGCTGGCACTACTGCAGTGCCTACGGTTACGGCTACCGTTAATGAGGAACACGCTACGGCGGAGGTGAATGCCACTTCAGTCCTGCCAGGCTCAACAACTGTTTTGGTAACAGCTGAGGATGGTTCAAACAAGACTTACACCATCAACTTCACTGTTGCAGAACCAGAACCAAGTACCGATGTTACAACCCTGTTCTCTGCCAAGATATCTTCAGCACCCGGTGCTGCAGTAAGCGTTCCTACAGAGAGCAGCGTGAATTTGTCGGCTTATGCAGAGGTTACTGGCGGTTTTATCACGTTCTATAACAAGAGAACTGACAAGGCGCAGGAGGTTATTGCCGCTGGCAGTACAAACATGAGCGTGGGTTCTTCAAAGAATTATTTCGAGATACAGCTTAATTCGGCTCTTGCTGAGGGCGACATCATCTCATTTACCACTCCTGACAATCACGAACTGACCATCAATACAAGCAGTTCTTCTTCAGGTAATGGTATTACAACTTCATCACAGCAGTACACCGTAACTGGTTCTGATGTGCTGAACGGCAAGACTGCTATCTACGTATGGCGTTATGTGGGAAGCGGAAGTACAAACTTCAATAACTTCACAATCTCACGTGGCGGAATGCCTGCTTCTCCTAAGAGTAGCGTATGCACACTGTCTGATTTGAAGAGCGGCGGCGCTACGGTGGAGGGCTTCTCTGCAGAGACGCTTGAGTATAACATAGAACTTGCCGAGGGCACCACATCAGTGCCGGTAGTAGTTGCAACATGCACTGACTCTAAGGCTTCGGCAGCAGTAGCTTATGGCACTATCAATAATAATCAGGCTACCACCACTGTAACCGTTACTGCCGAGGATGGTTCACAGAAGGTATATACCATCAACTATACTGTGGCAGAGACTGTGGTCGTTACTACTTATAATGTTGCTGCTGAGGCAGGCAATGGCGGTGTGGCTTCTGTGTCACCTTCAGGTGAGGTGGTATCAGGCTCCGAGGTAGTGTTCACTGCAACACCTTCTTCTGGCTATACTTTTGCTAACTGGACAGACGGTTCTACAGTCGTAAGCACTGATGCCACATATAATACAACCGTTACCAGTGACATTACTCTCACTGCCAATTTCACCAAGCAGAGTGACACATCAGGCAGAAACTGGAATATTGATGGTTTTGCTGCTTATGCAGGCACACCAAATACTGCCCACTATCACGCTGGCGGTACTACAGGTGGCGAAGGCGGCAAGGTGGTTTATGCAAGCAACTTCACTGAGCTTCAGGCATACCTGCAGTCTAACACCCCATACATTATCCTTGTTGACCACGACATCACAACAGGTGTGACAGCCTACGTTGATGCCCTTTCTACAGGTCACCTCTGTGATAATCAGGATGGTTCAGAGGGTGTCGCTACAACCTATGGCGAGCGTATCATGGTGCAGAGCAACAAGACTCTCATAGGTATTGCTGATGCCAATGGTAACGCACCATTGTTCTCACGCATCACCTTCAACCTGCAGTGTGCTCACAATGTGATAATACGCAACTGCCGTTTCACTATGAATAGCGTGCCTATTATGAGAAATGGCGAGAACAAGATTGTGGCTATGCGCGACGGTGTGCAGACTGAGGTGGGCGATCCTGACTGTATAGGCATACAGGCTGATGCAACATCAGCATCCAAGGACTCGGGCTCACACATCTGGATTGACCACTGCGAGTTCTTCAATGGCAATGCTACTAACATTGACCGTTATGACGGACTTGTTGACATTAAGAACAACGTGCAGTGGATAACTCTCTCTTACAACCGTTTCCACGACCACTATAAGGCATGTCTCTTTGGTAAGGGCGATAGCGACAACTATGACCGTACCATCACCATGCACCATAACGTGTTCGAGAATATAGTGGGCTCACGTCTGCCATTGCAGCGCTATGGCCATCTGCACTATGTAAACAACTACATGCTCAATGCTTCTGACGGTTACGACCTGCGTACTGGTTCAATCGGCTATATAGAGTCTTGCTATTTCAAAGACTCTAAGGCACCTGTCCGTCTGCGTGGCGAGGGTACTACCAACATCAGAACCGATAGTAAGGATTACAGCATAGTCTATGACAACTGTCTGCGCATTATCAACAACAATCCTAACTTCACCTACCTCAACCAGTCAAAGGTGGATGAGGAATATACATGGACTCCAGGAGGCACTAATTCCAACTCATGGGTGCCAGCCCAGACGTGGAGTGGTTATCAGGTGAATAACATAGACCCAGTTATGAGTGTTCCTGAGGTATGCGAACAGTATTCTGGTGCAGGCAAGATAGTGCTGTGGGATGCCTATACAAGCAATATACCTGCAGAGGATATGAATGAGGTAAGAGCAGCCGTACAGAATAGTTCTTACAACAGCTATAACATCGATGGCACTAAGTTTACTGGCGACACCAGCGAGGCTGACGAGTATGATGTTAAGTTCTATAGTCAGGGTGCTCAGGTTGGCACTACACAGTCAGTGGCAAGCGGCTCATACGCTACTGCTCCTTCAGTTCCTGAGCGCGAGGGTTACACCTTCGGCGGATGGTCAATAGATGGTGGCAACACCCATGTCTTCGTACCTACCTATGCCATCACCTCAGCAACCAACTTCTATGCTATATGGACAGAAACAGCTCCTGAAACGTCAGATGACCTGGAGTTGACGGATGCTGCAAACTATGTGGCAGGAACCTACGAGGCTGGTCACGTAACCTACACTCGCTCTACCACAGCTGGCAAATATGGTTCATTCTGTCTGCCGTTTGATTTCAATGCAAGTGAGGCAGAGGGTATAGCTAAGGTATATGTTCCAGTGAATATTGCTTTGTATAATACCACAACAGGTAAACTGCGCATATTCCTCAAGACAAAGAGTGGCGTAATATCTGCAGGCACTCCTTTCCTTGCACTACTCAATGGTACTACTTCCGTTGTTAACAGCACTGCGGCAACCTTTGTTTCTGAGATGAGCAATCCTGCTTCTGTTAGTATGAAGGTGTTCAATACCGATGGTTCAGACGGCGCACTGTTAGAGAATGAAGATATCAGTCTGTCATGGTGTGGCTCTTACGTGTCAACACCTAAGGTTGACGGTATGATGGCATTCAATTCTAATGGTAACTTTAATTATCTGTCTCCTACAGTTGCAGCTATGACTCCATTCCGTGCATATATGATAGAAGAGACAAACAGTGGACAGTCTCTCGATATTGAAATAGACTTCAATAACACAGATGATGCAACAGCCATTACATCTATCTTGCAGAGAGCTGGAGAGCAAAACGATGCTATCTACAACCTTGCAGGACAGAGAGTCAATACTGCAAACAAGAATGGACTGTATATATCTAACGGCAAGAAGATTGTAAGATAATTATTCATGTTACAGATGCTAAGCAACCGCTTGCGGATGCTTAGTAACCAGATGCGGAAGCTAAGCGCCCAGATGTGGTTGCTTAGCTTCCGCAAAAGTTATTTTCTTACGCTTTTTTTTGTTATTTCAGAAAAAGTTCTTACTTTTGCAAATGGAACTATTAACTAAAACATAAATGGCTATGAAGAAATCTTCAATTTTCAATTTTCAATGTTCAATTATCCTCATGGCTCTTGCGATGCTGATGCCTGAGGCTGCTTCGGCGCAGTTTGCGTCGGCTCCTGCATTCCCTGGTGCAGAGGGATATGGCCGTTACACCACTGGCGGTAGGGGCGGTAAGGTGATTCACGTGACCAGGCTGGATGACTATATCGACAATATGGACTATAGCGAGACCCAGACGAAGGATGACCCTAAGCAGTATGTGGGTACGCTGCGCTATGCGCTGGCTCAGAAGGGACCACGCATAGTGGTGTTTGACGTGGCTGGCACGATAGAGCTGAAATGCCCTCTGCGCATAAGGGAGAATGACGTGACTATCCTGGGACAGACAGCGCCTGGCGACGGTATATGCCTGAAGAACTACACGTTTGGCATCAATGCCAACAATGTGATAGTGCGCTACCTGCGTTGCCGTATGGGCGACGAGGGCAAGCGCTACTGGAACAAGGGCGAGAAACTGACAAACACGGCGTTTGAGGACGACGCGATGAACTCATACCACAAGGACGGTCAGGAGTGTCAGAACATAATAATAGACCACTGCTCGCTGTCATGGTGTGTGGATGAGTGTGGCACGTTCTACGGCAACAAGGACTTCACCATGCAGTGGTGCATACTGTCGGAGAGTCTGCGCATGTCGGTGCACGACAAGGGTGCACACGGATATGGCGGTATATGGGGCGGTGCTCAGGCTTCGTTCCACCACAACCTGCTGGCTGACCACGACTCACGTAACCCACGCTTTGACCACGGATATGTGAACTCACTGGCTGGTCCTGTGGACTTTATCAATAACGTGATATACAACTGGGGCAGCAACTCAAGCTATGGCGGCGAGACTTTCCCTGACGCTGAGGCGAAGAAGTTTAACATGATTAACAACTACTACAAGCCTGGTCCTGCTACGAAGCCGAACACTAAGCCACGTATGCTGAACCCTACGTCATACTGCAGCAACTGCAACAAGGCGAAGCCTGCTGACGTGAAGCCTGGCATGTTCTACATGAACGGCAACGTGACGGAGGGATTCCCTCAGAGTGTGAAGAACAACTACGGCGGGGGTGCGATATTCCTCGACAAGAAGAACGGTGTGCCACCGATAGCTAAGATGTATGAGCTGTTTGCACACGGCGAGGCTGCGTTCCCTGCTCTGGATGCGAAGTTCAACTATAACACGGTGAGCACACAGACGGCTGAGGAGGCTTACGAGAAGGTGCTGGCATACGCTGGTGCCTCACTGAAGCGTGACGCCGTGGACGAGCGCGTGACTAACGACACAAAGACGGGCACATATAAATATGAGGGATCACACGGCTCTACGGGTGGCATGATTGACACACCGAGCGACGTGGGCGGATGGCCAGTGCTGAAGGGCACACCACAGGCTGATGCAGACAAGGACGGCATACCTGACGCATGGGAGAAGGCTCACGGCCTCGACCCTAAGACGGACAACTCAGCTACGTTCACCCTGGACAAGAAGGGCTACTACACCGACCTCGAGGTGTATGCCAACTACCTGGTGCAGGAAAATACCAAGGCTGAGCGCGCTGGCGCAAAACAGACGTTTGAAGAATATTATCCGATGAAATAAAAAGACTCACCCCCAACCCCTCTCTTGCCACTGCGTTAGAGAGGGGAGGGATTACTATTCTTGATTAAAAAATAATCCTCAGTCACACACGACTGAGGATTGTTATTTTACTGCAAATTTTAATAAAGTGAACATGGTGGTGCTATCTGCTCCCCTCTCTACAAGAGAGGGGGTGGGGGTGAGTCTATACGTTAACGATATCAAGGATATCGGCGAAGACACCTGCGGCGGTGACACCTGCGCCAGCACCGTAGCCCTGAATCATGAGAGGGTGGGGGGTATAGCGCTCGGTGTGGAGTATAACGATGTTGTTGCTGCCCTCGAGTTTGGCAAAGGGAGTGTCGAGTCCCACTTTTTCAAGGCTCACAGAGCACTTGACGGGGTTCAAACGCTCGCTGGTGCGAGCTGGTTCAAGAGGTTCAAGAGCTCCTTCGGAGCGGTTCAAGGGGTTCCCGTTAACGTTCTTGCGCTCCAGTAGGTGCTCAGGCGAGCAAGCTCGGAGCAAGGGGTTCCCGTTCCCGTTAACTTCCAGCTTCGCGATGAAGCGCAGACACTGGTTGGCATCGGCTACCTCCCTGCGCAGTGCCTCGAAATAGGGGTCGAGCTTTGGCAGGTTATGCCAGAAATCGTCGAGTGTGCCTTCGAAATACTCCTGTGGAACGAAGAGATGCTTCTCTACATCATCCTGACTGACCTCGTAGCCTGACTCGCGTGCCAGGATAACGAGCTTGCGTATCACATCGATGCCTGAGAGGTCGATGCGTGGGTCGGGCTCGGAGAAACGTTCCTCCTTTGCCTTCTTCACTGCCTCAGAGAAGGTTACATCGCGGCTTATGGTGTTGAAGATAAAGTTGAGTGTGCCACTGAGCACTGCCTCTATCTTAGTAATCCTGTCGCCAGACTTCACCAGGTCGTCGATGGTGTGAATGACGGGCAGTCCTGCACCTACGTTGGTCTCGAAGTTATACTTCACGTCGTTCCTTACGGCGGTCTGCTTCAGTCTGCGATAGGCATTGATGTCGCCTGATGCTGCCACCTTGTTGGCACATGCCACAGACACCTTAGCATCGAGGAAGTCCTGATAGAGCGTGGCGATATCGTAACTGGCGGTACAGTCAACAAAGACCATATCGCCCTCTACCTCCTTGCGCAACTGGAGTACGCTGTCATGTATGAGTTGTAAACTGGATTTGGGTGACTTGGCAAACTCTTCCCTAAACTGCTCCATAGAGAAACTGCTCAGGTCGAGTCCCTGCTTATCGGTCATGATATTGAATATATCCACAACCCCCACAATCCTGAGGTTGAGGTTGCGCTCGCTGAGCAGCAGCTGCTGCTGTGCTGCCATCTGTTGCAGTAGTGCTCCACCCACGGTTCCTGTGCCGCAAAGCACCACATTAAGTATCTTCTGTGCCATAATTGGGTGCAAAGGTATAAAAAAAATCGCAGAAATCTGCGACTTTTTTTATAAAATAGTTCCCGTTAACGTTCCCGTTAAATTAAAGTTTCACATTTATCGGTATGTTGACCTTGAGACAGAGGTTTCTGCCCATATTATATATGGTGTAGCGCTTGCCAGTGTCTTCATCCACCACATACTTGAGGCGGCTGAGGTGATTCTGATACACCTTGTTGAAGAGATTCTGGCAGGTGAGCGCCACCTGTATGCAGTTGTTGCCCAAAACGTGCAGGTCTATGCCTGTTGCAAGGTTGACGATGCCGTAATCGGGTGTGGCGGTCTCAGTGTCGTCGGTGTAGTAATACTTGCTCTGACGCAGGTTATACTCCATGCCTGCTGACACATAGGCGTGGCGACACACACCATGAGCGAAGTCGGGGAAGGCATAGCGCACATTGACATTCCAACGAGGGGCTGGCATCTTAGGCAGGTCTTTGCATTCGAGTGCATTGCCGAGGAATCTGCCACGGACAAACGAGAAGTCGTTCTCGATGTGCAGATTCTCGATGGGGTGAACGTCGATGCTTACCTCGCCGCCTATGAGACTGGCATTGCCCTGACTATACTGAAACTCGGGCACCTCTTCGCGCCACCTGCCCGTGCGTGAGAGGAACACATAGTTGCTGATGCGATTCCAGAACAGCGATGCCTGGATGTTGACGAAGTGGGTGGTGTAGTCTAAGCCAAGGTCGGTCTGCATGCTGTGCTCGGACTTTAAAGAGTGGTTGCCCACTTCATACTGGAAACTGCCTTCGTGAGCACCATCGGAACAGAGTTCGCTGACCGTAGGAGCACGATAGCCGCTTGCCACATTGAGGCGCAGGTTGAGACGGTCTGTAACGTTCCACACCGTGCCTAAGCTGCCTGACATACCATTGAAATTCTTTCGCAGCGGACGGAAGGCATACTCATCAGAGGTGAAGGCATTGAGCCAGCGACGGTCGAGCCTTACACCACCTGAGAGGTGCCAGTCGCCCAACTTCTTGCCTGCTGTGAGGAAGCCGCCCATATCAAAGAGGCGGTAGTCGGGTATCAGAGCCTCCTCGCCGCTGTTAAGGTTCTGCTGCCACATGCCCCCTACGCCTACAGCCATCTTCCAAGGTTCGGCAAGACGATCAGTGCCTATGCTCCACTGATATTTCACGTCGTAGCTGACGGTGTGGAGTTTCATAGCCAAGGCAACATCCTCGGCTGTCTCAAACTCCCGACGGTAGTTGTTTTGATAACCCACAACAGCCTTGAGGGCTCCAGGACCGATGTTCCACTGGTTGTCGCTCACCACCTTGGTGTGACGTATCTTCTGGAATGCCTCTTCCTCTCCAATCATACCAGGCTTGAAATTGACGTTGGAGAAACGCAGCAGGGAGTGTCCCCACTGGCGCTCAGTGCCCACCATGCCTGTGACGTTGCGCTCGTCATACCATGAGTTATGCACTCTGCCGTCGTGGCTGTTTTTGTATTCGTTGGCGCTCTTGCTATTGTAGCGCCAGTTCCATACCCACTTGCCTCCGTTCATGCCTGAGCGCAGTGCGCCAGCCCATCCCACGTTGTAGTGGCGCAGGGCATTGTTGGACTGGTATTCGCCACCCACTCGGAACTGCATCAGTCCAGCATCGAGGGAGCGCTCGGGATGGAGCACCACCACGCCTGCTATGGCATCAGAACCATACATCAGTGATGCAGGACCTTTGAGCACCTCGACAGAGTGGACACTCTCGCCATCTACCTCCAGTCCATGTTCATCGCCCCACTGCTGACCCTCTTGACGGATGCCCTGTTCAACAGCCACCACACGGTTGTAGCCCAGACCGCGTATCACGGGTTTGGAGATGCCTGCGCCAGTGCTTATCTCAGCCATGCCTGGCTGGTGACTAATCTGATCGACGATGTTGGTGCCAAAGCCGTTTTGCAATTCTTGTGGCGACACCACCATGAAAGGTGACGGACTGTCCTTGAGCCTTTGGGTGCCTGTGATGCCTTGTACTGTTACTTCAGATAGTATAGCCTCCTTCATGGGGTCTATGCTGTCGTTATTTGCTGTTATGCTATGCACATGGTTGTGTTGTGCCCACACAGCGAGTGGACACAATATGAATGTCAATAATATTTTTTTCATGTTGTGCTTGTTGTAAATGTCTAATTCTTCGAGCGAAGCTCTCAGGCGAGCGAAGCTCGGAGCCTAATTCTTCGAGCAGAGCTCGAAGCTTAATTACAACACAGGGGGAGCACGTAGGGATGGCACTGCGCAGGCATCCACAATAACGACTGCCTGCGGTCTGCTTATTAAGGTGTTGCATACATTATTATAACAAACTACAGCAACCGCTGTTGCTGCAACAAACGACATGGTGAGAAACTGACACAGCACGCATTGGTGCTCCATTTCGGTCAGTTGTCCTAAGTGGCCATGACAGTGGTGCTCAACGCACTCCTGGCAGTCGTCGCCACTCTCAATGTGCCTGTGAATATGAAGAGACGACAAAACCACCATTGGCACAAATACTGCCAATAGTAACCATGAAGCAATATGTCGCTTTCTGTCAGAACTCAAGATCTCTAATCTTTAACCTCAAATCTCAAACCTCAAATCAAAATGAATAGGTTTGCCCTCCTTGGTGAAGCCGTCGATGTGAACGGTGTAGGAGCCACGGTCGCCTGCCTCGCGACGTTTCTTGATTATAGAGTTGACGCGACGTGAGAGGTCGGTACTATCCTTGACGGTGATGTTGGCGTTCCAGTATATCACTGGCCATGCCGTGTCAGGGTCAGGAGCGTGGAAAGGCTTGTACTTCTGGTAGCCCAAGGGGAAGAGAACCTTCAGTGCTGCAGAACGTGACGAGTGACGCATGTCGGCTCCGCTCTTGAGTGTGATGCAGATGGCTGCCATGCCACCATTGCCTGCGCCACCCATGAGGAAAGGGGTGTCTTCAGGACGTATGAAGTCGATGCGCTCTATTATCTCCATAGGGTAGGAGAGGGCTATCATGCTACTGGTGGAACCCACTGAGGGGTCGTCGATGGGGTCGCCCTCTTCGAGTCCGTCAACGAAGAACCTGAGTGGTTTGCCACGATAACCCAGTACACCGTTGACCATCTGCACTCCTGGGAAACGCATGATGGCTGCCTCGAGGTCGTACAGACCACGGTCCATGAGTTCGTCGGCTACCATGGTGCGTGATGCGAGCATCTGGTAGGTCTCGGTGACTCTGACTTTCTTCTCTCCCTTTACGGTTATCTCGTCGAGCAGGTGGGTATTGGCAATGTCGATGGTGTTGGTGACTATCTTCATGTCCTGTGACACCTCACTGGCACGGTTGAAGTAGCCTCGCATGGCTGGCAGGTGGTGGATGACATCAGGCAGGCTGTCGCTGTCAATCTTGATATTCTCCATCTGTGTGCGCTTGCCTTTCTTGGCAGAGAGCAGCACCATAGTGCTATCGGGCATATCGAACCCCTCAAACCAGAAGCGGCCGTCCTTGCCTGTGATGTATATGTTGGCTATCTGTTGCGAGGGTGCCATCATGCTCACCTTGACAGCCTCCTGCGGTTTCTTAGTGCTTATATTGCCAAAGACCGTTCCGCTGAGGGTCTGTCCTATCTCGTAAGGCATGGTGGATGGCTCGAAGACCTCAGGCACACGATTGAGTTCCCACACTATGCTCGAAGTGCTGTCAGCCCTACACAGACGGTCGGCGGTTATGGACATGGCGATGTTGGAGCCTACGGGCACTGCGGAGCGTAGCTTTTCTATCGGAGACGAGATCGTCTCCTCGGTTCCCGTTAGCGTTCCCGTTATATTATTAGGCAGCAAGCCCTTCTTCACATCCTTAGGACTCATGATGTGGAGGCGCTTCTTAAACAACAGTGACTCATCAGTGCCTATCATATAATAGGTATATGCCGCCATAGTGTAGTCGCCGCTGGAGAGGGTGGGGGGCAGAGGCAGATAGCCTCGGAACAGTTGTGTTGCCTGGGCAGAGTCAGGACCTCCCAACTTAACTCTCACTTTAAGGTTGTCGGCGGCATCACGCAGTTCCACATACACATATTTGCTCTGCGACTCGGGTTTCTTCTTGAGGCAGTCATACACCCACGCCCTCATTCGTGCTGTGTCGCCAGAGAGATAGAGGTCACGATCGGTCATGACATACACCTTCTCTTGCGGAAACAGCTTGCGTTGCTTCTGCATGGTTGCTGATGAGCCTTGTGCCATAGCCGTTGTTACACACAGCAACAGCAGCAGGGCAAGCATGATATGTTTAGTGTTGTGATGCATAGTCGAAGTCGGCGAGAATACCATCGTCAGGACGCTTGGTGAGGAGTGAGACGGTGACAATGACTACAGAGGAAACGAGGAAGGCGGGCAAGAGTTCGTAGATGTCCCATACACCACCGATGGGGCGCACGCCGTATTTCCAAACGAATATCATAACGGCTCCTGCCACCATGCCGCCGATGGCACCTGCAAGGGTGGTGCGCTTCCAGAAGAGGCTGCTGAGCATGACGGGGCCGAAGGCTGCGCCAAAGCCAGCCCAAGCGAATGATACGATATTGAAGATGGAACTGTCTGGATTCCATGCTAAGACAAGGGCGATGCAAGCCACGGCAATGATGGTGAGACGAGCCACTATCATAGAGGTTTGGGGTGAAACCCTGACATGGAGCACATCCTGAAGAATGTTGTCGGAGAAACTGGAGGCGGCAGTGAGCAACTGCGAGTCGGCAGTGGACATGGTGCAGGCAAGGATACCTGCCAGAACAACACCAGCTGCAAGGGCTGCGAGCATTCCGTTAGTGGCAAGAACGTGGGAGAGTTCGATGATGGTGCTCTCTGCTGCGCTCGTGGTCTTAAACTGGGTTATGATGCCAGCCTCGGCAACGGAATAGCCTATGATGCCAATGGCGATAGCAACGAACATAGAGATAAAGACCCATGTGGTGGCTATGCGACGTGATATGGGTATCTGCTTTTCGTCCTTGATAGCCATAAAGCGCAACAAGATGTGAGGCATACCGAAATAGCCCAATCCCCACGCCATGGTGGAGATTATGGTTATCAGTCCGTAGGGCTTGGAAGAGCCCGTGGCGATGTCATGGGATGCTGACAGGGAGAAATAGCCTGACAGTTTCTCGGCATTGGTTATCACGGTGTCGATGCCGCCAGCCTTGTCGAGGGCAAAGATGACAATGAACGCCAAGGCGAGTGTCATGACGATGCTCTGAATGAGGTCGGTGGTTGATACTGCCATGAATCCACCCATTACGGTATATGCAACGATGATGCATGCTCCCACTATCATACTCTCGTGGTAGGGGAAGCCGAACAGGCTGTTGAGCAGTGTTCCCACAGCCTTGAATCCGCTTGCCGTGTAAGGCACGAAGAATATGAGAATGATGATGGCTGATATGCACATCAGGATATTGCGCCTGTCGTGGAAACGCTTGGAAAAGAATTCGGGAATGGTAACTGCACCTACACGAACGGTGTAGCGACGCAGACGAAGGGTGACATAGAGCCAGTTAAGATATGTGCCTATGCCAAGACCTAAGACAGTCCAGAAAGGGTCAGCCAAACCTGTGACAAATGCCAAGCCCGGTATGCCCATCAACAGCCACGAACTCATGTCGGATGCCTCAGCACTCATAGCTGCAACAAGCGGACCGAGTTGCCTGCCACCTAAATAGAACTCTGCTGAATTATTTGTTTTTTTCTTGCCGTAGTAGTATCCTATATATACCATAACGAACAGATATACTACGAAAGAAGTAAGGATTAAGGTCTGTGTCATGAAGGAGGTTAGAATAAAAAATGTTGTCCTACGCGGATTCGAACCACGACAAACAGAACCAAAACCTGTTGTGCTACCATTACACCATAGGACAATCCTAAAATGACTGCTTAATGCAGCGATATGTTAACCCTTATTTTGAGTTTGCGACTGCAAAGGTACGAAAAAATAACGGGAACGTGAACGTGAACGTTAATTTTTTCTATTTCCTGTTCTCAATTTTCAATTATTTAACTGAAATGAGGTAGTAACTCTTCTTACCACGCTGGGCAAGGATGTACTTGCCGCCGATGAGGTCGTCAGAAGTGAGGGGACGGTTCTGGTCAGTGAGTTTCTCTTTATTGATGGAAACACCACCACCCTGCACCATCTTACGCATCTCACCCTTGGAAGGGAAGACCTTGCATGAGTCGCTGGTGAGAATCTCGACAGCTGGCTGGCCCAGCTGGTCCTTGCTAATCTGGAAATGCTCCACGCCCTCGAAGACATCGAGGAAGGTCTGCTCATCGAGTTTCTCAAGGTTCTCCTTGGTTGACTTGCCAAAGAGGATGCCTGATGCCTCGATAGCTGCATCGAGGTCTGCCTGAGAGTGAACAAGCAAGGTAACCTCCTCAGCGAGGCGCTTCTGCAGCACACGGCGACCTGGGTCTTGCTTGTGTTCCTCAACGAGAGAATCAATGGTCTGCTTGTCGAGGCTGGTGAATATCTTGATGTATTTCTCAGCATCGTCGTCAGAGACGTTGAGCCAGAACTGATAGAACTTATAAGGAGAGGTACGCTTGCGGTCGAGCCAGATGTTGCCGCTTTCGGTCTTGCCAAACTTCTTGCCGTCAGCCTTAGTGATGAGCGGGCAGGTGAGGGCATAAGCCTCCTGATCGTTGCCAAGGGTGCGACGGATGAGTTCGGTGCCTGTGGTCATGTTACCCCACTGGTCGTTGCCTCCGAGCTGCATCTTACAGTTCTTGGTCTGATAGAGGTGAAGGAAGTCATAACCCTGCAGGAGCTGGTAGGTGAACTCAGTGAATGAGAGTCCGTCGCGGGCTGTGCCGTTGAGACGCTGCTGCACGGAGTCCTTAGCCATCATGTAGTTGACGGTGATGTGTTTGCCCACGGTGCGCGCGAAGTCGAGGAAGGTGAAATCCTTCATCCAGTCGTAGTTATTAACCATTTCTGCGGCATTAGCCTCCTTAGAGTCGAAGTCGAGGAACTTAGACACCTGCTTCTTGATGCACTCCTGATTGTGGTAGAGTGTCTCAGAATCGAGCAGGTTACGCTCCTGTGACTTACCTGAAGGGTCGCCAATCATGCCTGTAGCTCCACCAACGAGGATGATAGGCTTATGACCACACTGCTGCAGGTGGCGTAGCATCATGATGCCACAGAGGTGACCAATGTGGAGTGAGTCGGCAGTAGGGTCGGTGCCGAGATATGCTGTTACCATCTCTTTCTGCAACAGCTCTTCTGCGCCTGGCATAATCTGTGCGAGCATGCCGCGCCATTTGAGTTCTTCGATGAAATTCTTCATAAAAATATTTCGATATGTCGTTATTTCGGTATGTCGTTATTTAGAGTCTCTATCCTAAGGCACTGGATCGTAGCCTGAGCCTCCCCAGGGGTGGCAACGCAGGATGCGCTTGATGGCGAGCCATAACCCCTTTAGCGGACCGTGCTTGATGATAGCTTCCTTTGCATACTGAGAGCATGTGGGGGTGAAGCGGCACGAAGGGGGAGTGAAGGGACTGATGCAGGTTTGGTAGAACGCTATAGGCATCAGCAGCAGGGCTGTCAGGATTTTGCGCATGACTCAGTGATACGTTGCAAGAGGTTACGCACTCTACTTGTAACCACCTGAGTTGGATAATGCTTGCTGTCGAGCCAGATGAAAGCTACGTTGGCAGTAGTGCCCTCAGGCAAACGGAGCAGGTTTTTGCTGGTGCGATAAGCCTCGCGAATCTGACGTTTAACGTGGTTGCGGTCAACAGCATGCTTAAACTGACGTTTTGGAACGGAGATGAGTAGACTGTTGCCGCTCTGCTCTGGAGTGACGAGGCGAAAGACTACACGGAGTGGGAAGGCAGAGAAACTCTTGCTACCCTGACCTGGCTCAAACAGCCTGTCGATGAGATGATGGCTGCACAGCCTTTCACGTTTGGTGAGTGTATTGGTGTGAAAGCCCATTGGCTGATTAGTCTTCTAACTCTTGAAGGAAGTGGCGCAGAGCTCCAGTCATAGATGGATAGCGCTCTGTAGGTGCCTCAAGGTCGAGTTCGAAACCTGCCTCACGTGCTGCCTTAGCGGTGGAAGGTCCGAAGGTGCCTATCTGCAGGTCGCCAGACTTCATTTCAGGGAAATTCTCCTTGAGTGACTTGATTCCTGCAGGTGAGAAGAAGAGCGCCATGTCGTAGTCGAAGTTTTTCTTCTCCTCCTCGTTGAAGTCGTTGCTGACGGTGCGATACATGACACACTCTGTATGATTGAGTTCCTTAGAATCAAGGAGCTTGCTGATTGAGTCGTTAGCTACACTACTCATGGGGACGAGGTATTTCTCGTTCTTATGCTTGATCATTGCAGGAATGAGGTCGTCAATCTTGCCTGTGGCACCAAAGAAAATCTTGCGCTTGCGATAGGGAGCGTACTTCTGAATGTAGAGGGCGATGGTCTCTGTGACGCAGAAATACTTGGTAGTTTCAGGCATAGTGATTCGCATATCTTTGGCGAGCTGGAAGAAATGGTCGATGGCATGGCGAGAGGTGAAGACAATAGCTGTATAATTAGATATGTTCACCTTCTGCTGACGAAACTCCTGTGTGGTGATTCCTTCTACCTTTATGAAAGGACGGAATACCAACTCTACGTCAAACTGCTTGGCTATCTCGTAGTATGGAGAATTAGTGCTTGTTGGTTTGGGTTGTGATACGAGAATCTTTTTTACCATCGTTAATCCTAAAAGTTAGTGCTAAGTGTGTGAGTTATAAAACCTAAAATACCTATTAAAATAGCGACTGGTATCGCTTCAAGGGTGCAAAGGTACAAAAAAAAACGCAAAAAACGGCTATTTTTACTGAAAAAGATGAGATATTGCTTGTATAAACTTAATGTTTTTGAGATAATTATCATCAAAAGGGCAATTAAAATGCTTTTTTCAGCACTACAACCAAGATACATATAAGCTATGGCAGCAGGCAAGAGGGTGGCACTCTCAAGGGCGAGGAAGAAATGACGCTCCATTTTACTCATGTTACGCTGTTGCCTATCGAAGAATGTGGCATGGGTAATGACGATAGCCCACTTTCTTATGGCAAGATAACCAAGGAAGGCAAGTGCAAAGAGTCCCAGTGCGAGATATCGTACATTGTCGGCTGCTAAGGGTAATGCTCCAGTTTCTATCACGTAAGCATAGCACAGTAATGATGCTACGAAGATACCCTGATAGATGAAGTAAGTGAGGTAGGAAGCCTTCTTGGATGCTTCAAACAGTATGGTGGAGTTGAGCAAAGGACGGCGTGTGAGGTTGTGGAACTTATAACTGAGATAACCACGAGCCTTGATAATCATTACCACAGAAAGGGTGAAGAATATAACCATGAAGAGGTTTACCCAACTGTCATACTGCAAAGGGGTGTTGATGAGTTCGCCTGACTCGCCAAGATTCTCCAGCGACAAACCGTCGTGCCACAGATGCGATGTGGCAGAAAAGAAGTTCTGGTATATGTCGATAGTGTCAGACACAACTTAGAGTTCGAACGCTTCCTTGAACTTATCAACGAGATCGAGTTTCTCCCATGTGAAGAGCTCCACCTGCATCTCCTTGGTAGGGTGATAAGCAGAGGTGAAGACCTTGGTGATGGTCTTAGGGTTACGTCCCATGTGACCATAGGCCGCTGTTTCACGATAGATAGGCTGGCGCAGTTTGAGTGTGCGCTCGATAGCCTTAGGACGGAAGTCGAAGAGGCTGTTAAGTTTCTCAGCTATCTCACCGTCTGTCATATTCACCTTGCTCTTGCCGTAGGTGTTGACATAAACGCTTACAGGCTCTGCTTTACCGATGGCGTAGCTGAGCTGAACGAGAATCTCGTCGCTGATGCCTGCTGCCACAAGATTCTTGGCAACGTAGCGAGCCGCATAGGCTGCACTGCGGTCAACCTTTGATGAGTCTTTGCCAGAGAAGGCACCACCACCATGAGCACCACGGCCACCATAGGTGTCAACGATAATCTTACGGCCCGTAAGACCTGTGTCGCCATGAGGTCCGCCGATTACGAACTTACCTGTAGGATTGACGAGGTACTTGATATTGTCATTGAAGAGCGCCAAAATCTTTGGGTCTTTCAACTTAGCCTTGACACGTGGAATAAGTATATTCTTCACATCATCCTCAATTTTGGCAAGCATCTTCTTGTCCTCATCGAAATCATCATGCTGGGTAGAGACAACGATAGTGTCGATGCGCTGAGGAATGTTGTCGTCGCTATACTCTATGGTTACCTGCGACTTGGAGTCTGGGCGCAGATAAGTCATAACCTTACCTTCCTTGCGTATCTCGGCAAGGGTTTTCATAAGCAGATGGGAAAGGTCGAGCGAAACAGGGATATAACGGTCTGTCTCGTTAGTGGCATAACCAAACATCATACCCTGGTCACCAGCTCCCTGCTCTTCCTCCACCTCACGAGAGACACCCATGTCGATATCGGTGCTCTGTTCGTGAATGGCTGAGAGAATGCCACAAGAGTCGCCGTCAAACTGATACTCGGACTTAGTGTAGCCGATTGAGTTGATGGTTTTACGTGCTATGGTCTGCAGGTCTATGTATGCTTCAGACTTTACCTCACCCATGAGCACCACCTGTCCAGTGGTTACAAAAGATTCTATGGCGCAGTGAGACTTGTCATCGTAAGCCAAAAACTGGTCGAGTAGGGCATCACTAATCTGGTCAGCCACCTTGTCTGGATGACCTTCTGAAACTGATTCTGAGGTGAAGATGTACATGTATTTAGTTGAGAGTTAAGGGTTGAGAGATGAGGGTAAAAAGATAAATCCCGCAAAAGCTATGTGCTTCTGCGGGATTTACTATTGGTTTCTTACTTACGAAGACCGAGAGCCTTGACAATAGCACGATAGCGGTTGATGTCGCGATCGTAAAGATAATCAAGAAGTGCGCGACGC
>JAEEVS010000042.1:0-57973 GCA_016290975.1 Prevotella sp.
ATGAGGTCGTGGTCGAAGGCGAGTGAGGGCACTTTGTCAAGGGGAAACCACTGTGCCTTGGCTGCATCGTCGCCTGCCTTGACGTCGCTAAGGCGCACCAGGGCATAATAGGCTATGCTGATGACGCGTTCGCGAGGGTCGCGGTCAGGAGCTGAGAAGGTGTGAAACTGCCTAATGTAGGCTGTCTTGAGTCCTGTCTCCTCAAAGAGTTCGCGACGGGCTCCGTCTTCGGCTGCCTCGTCTATATTGAGGAATCCGCCTGGGAATGCCCACCTGCCTTTGTAGGGTTCTATACCGCGCTCTATGAGCAGGATGTTAAGACGGGTGCCATCGAAACCGAATATCACGCAGTCGGTGGTGACACTGGGATGGGGGTACTTGTAGTGATAGTTTAGGGTCTCCATATCTTTATTGCGTTAAATTTACGCAGCAAAGGTACGGATTATTTTCGAAACAAACAAATTTTGCAACAAAAATTGCCTACATCAGCAAAAAAAACTACCTTTGCGGGCGAAATCGGTGATAAAACTTGCCGATAGCAAGATGCAGATAACCCTAAACTTCATAACCAGCAGATTTGAGGAGTATAACCGCCTGATGTTTGGTGGGGTGCTGCCTCCCCTGCCCATAAAATTAGGGAGGGCGAGAACGCGCCTGGGGTCGCTGTGCTACTCATATAAGAGGGGACTGTTCGGACTGGGCAAGAGGGAGATTTACAATCTGCACATGCGTTTCAGCACGTATTACGACCTGTCACAAGAGATGTGGGAAGACATCATAATACACGAGATGATACACTATTACCTCATCACCACGAAGCAGCAGGACAGGACTCCCCACGGACCGAACTTTCGCAGGATGATGAGGGACATAAACCAGAAGTTTGGTAGAAACATCAGGGTGAGCGTGAAAAAAGTTTGATTTTTCTTTGGCAATACGAAGAAAATGAGTAACTTTGCACCCTCACTTACGAAAAAAACGCTCGGGGTTGACTGGATTTGACAGCGGACTGAGGTTGTATGTAAGCATGCGGAGTTAAGACTGTGTACTCCATAATCTCGTCGGTCAACAATTTAATTGGCGAAAACAACTACGCTCTCGCTGCTTAATCGAAGTATAGTAGATTAGCTTTATCCCTGCAAGGCAGGGAACGAGACATCGCTCAGAGCCCTCTCCCTGAGGCTTACTGATTAAAGCGGTGCAGAAATATCGGGGATAGCAGGGGTAGTGCCTCTATGCTCTTGTGAAATCTTACGGGGATAAGGTTGCGGTTGGTGGCTTGGGTCTTGCCGTAGCACGAAAATGAAGTCCAAGATAAGCATGTAGAAAGCACACGGTTTCACCGTTTGGACGGGAGTTCGATTCTCCCCAGCTCCACACAATAAAAGGATGGCGATTGCCATCCTTTTTTGCTTTTTACTTTTTCCTCCTCATCTGTGACAGCGACCAGAAAATTGCTGCTCCGACAAAGACGCCGAGAGTGTTGCAAAGGGCATCAAACCAGTCGCCTGAACGGCAAGTGGTGAGGTAAGCCTGGGCCAGTTCCACAAGCAGTCCGTTGCCAATAGGTATCAGCAGAATGTGGGTAGACGTTTCCCTCGACCTGCTCTCATAAAGCATAGAGATGGTGAGGATGCCATACATAACGAAATGTGTCCACTCGTCAACAAAGGAATATTTGTCAAGCGGAGTTTCTGGTATAGGTATGAGACAAACCACCCATATAGCCAAGGCTATAGCCAATGAAATGCGGTATTTGCGCAATATTTTCATAATTGTTTGCAAAATTACAAAAAAAAGAGTAACTTTGCAAGGAACTATAAATTTTATTTATAAAGCATAAAGTGGCACCATCTGAATTTTTTCAAAAACTGACAAGCCGTTATCTGTGGGCAAACCTGGCTGGCATGCTCGCCGTGATAGTGGCATTGTGCGTGGGGGCACAGCTGATGATGGGCATATACACCCATCACGGCGAGTCGATAGCCCTGCCTGACGTAAGGAAACATTCGTTTGAGAGCGCTGTAGAGGCGCTTGAAGACCTGGGAATGGAGGTACAGGTATCTGACACAGGATATGTTAAGACACTGCCTCCCGGCACGGTGTTGGAAATGATGCCTGCTCCTGGCACTATGGTGAAGAGTGGCAGGATAATCTACCTGACGATAAACGCTGATAACACCCCCACCCTCGCACTGCCTGATATTATAGACAACAGCAGTCTGCGTGAGGCAAGGGCGAAACTCCTGTCCTTAGGATTCAAAGTGGGAGAACCGCAGTATGTGGCCGGCGAGAAAGACTGGGTGTATGGCATACTGGTGAATGGTCGTAACGTGAGGGCTGGCGAGCGCATATCTATCGAGGCTACACTGGTGATACAGGTGGGCAACGGTCAGCGTGACTCTGCCGACTCAGTGTATATGACTGACGCTCCTATACAATACTACGAGGAAGAGATAATCGACGGTAGTGGCGCTGTAGGCGGTGCAGGGGAGGCTGAGTCATCAAAGGATGAATTTGAGGTAGTGAAAGAGAGCCTCCCTGCGCAAAACACAGGAAGTAAAAAATAAAAAATATATTGCAGTGCTGAAAGACGAACTGGACATAGAGGACATTGACGACATCGAACTGGAAGAGGAAGCCTCAACAGGTGATGAGGGACAGATGTATGAACACTTCCGCATCGTGGCTGATGCAGGACAGATGCCTCTGCGCATAGACAAATTCCTATTTGAGCACATGCAGCACTCGTCACGCAACCGCATACAGCAGGCTGCGGAGGCTGGCTACATACACGTAAACGATAAGCCCGTAAAGAGCAACTATAAGGTGAGACCTGGCGACGTGGTGACGCTGATGCTTCACCAGCCCAAGCACGATACCACCATATACCCTGAGGACATTCCGCTCAACATAGTGTATGAAGACGAGGTGCTGATGGTTATCAACAAAGAGGCTGGAATGGTGGTGCACCCAGGAGCAGGCAATTTCAATGGCACACTGATCAATGCCATAGCATGGCATATGCTGCATGAAGACCCTGCATTGAAAGCCAAGAGAGGAGGCGAGGAGTTTGACCCCAATTCGCCTGAGGTGGGACTGGTGCATCGCATAGACAAAGACACCAGCGGACTGCTCGTGATAGCCAAAGAACCTGGGGCAAAGACCAATCTGGGCAAACAGTTCTTTGTGCATGACACCCATCGCTCCTACCACTGTCTGGTATGGGGACACTTTACTGAAGACGAGGGACGCATAGAGGGCAATATAACCCGTGACCCAAAGGACAGGTTGCGCATGACGGTAGCAGCACCCGACTCAGGCATAGGCAAACCAGCCGTAACCCACTGGAAGGTGATAGAGAGATTCGGTTATGTAACCCTCGTGGAGTGCATTCTCGAGACGGGTCGCACCCACCAGATACGAGCTCACATGAAGCACATAGGTCATCCACTCTTTGGCGATGAACGCTATGGAGGCACAGAGATACTCAGAGGCGAGAAATCATCAAAATACAAGGCTTTCATACAAAACTGCTTCAAGGCTTGTCCACGTCAGGCCCTACACGCCAAAACACTGGGATTCAAGCACCCCGTGACAGGCGAACAGATGGACTTCACCAGCGAATGGCCTGAAGACTTTGCCACACTTATAGAAAAGTGGAGAGCCTACATCGGTGGTACTACGAGAGACTATCTGAACGAACAAAACTAAAACATAAAACACTTCCTAATATATGAAAAAAATAGCAATCATTTGTGGTGGTGACTCATCTGAGCATGATGTTTCACTGAAATCAGGAGCAGGCATCTATACTTTCTTTAACAAGGACAAGTATGACTGCTACATCGTAGATTTGAAGAAAGGCGACTGGCACGTAAACCTTGCCGACGGCAAGCAGGCACCGATAGACAAAAATGATTTCTCGTTCATGGAGAATGGCGAGAAGAAACATTTCGATTATGCCTATATCACCATACATGGCACCCCAGGCGAGAACGGACAGTTGCAGGGTTACTTCGACCTCATAGGTATGCCCTACTCCACCAGCGGTGTTTTGGTAGAGGCTCTGACATTCGATAAGTTTGTGCTCAACAACTACCTGCGCCATTTCGGAGTTAGCGTGGCTGAGAGCATTCTGGTGCGCAAAGGTGAAGAGAGCAGTATCACCGACGAGGCGATAACAAAGACAGTGGGCTACCCTTGTTTTGTAAAACCAGCTGCTGACGGCAGTAGTTTCGGAGTGAGCAAAGTGAAGGAATATTCACAGATGAAGGCTGCCCTCGACCTCGCCTTCGGACAGAGCGATATGGTGATGATAGAGGGTATGCTTGAGGGCATGGAGATATCACAGGGCATATACAAGACCAAAGGCAAGAGCGTTGTGTTCCCTGCTACTGAGGTGGTGAGCGAAAACGAGTTCTTCGACTTCGACGCAAAATATAACGGCCAGGTGCAGGAGATAACCCCTGCCCGACTGCCTAAAGAGGTGGCTGAGCGTGTGGCTAAGATTACCTCTGCCATATACGACATTCTGCATGCTAACGGCATCATTCGTGTGGACTACATCATCAGCAACCCACAGAGTGCTGATGCCAAGATTAACATGCTCGAGATAAACACCACACCTGGTATGACACCTACATCGTTCATTCCACAACAGGTAAGGGCTGCTGGTCTTGACATTGGTGAGGTGCTCGCTGATATCGTTGAGAATCAATTCTAATCATTGAACTATTGAACCCCTTATGACTATTCACGATTTTGACGAGATAAGACCCTACGAGCCTGAGGAGATGCCTGTAGTCTTTGAGGAACTGCTCAATGACAGACAATTTAACTTGCTTATGAAGGGCTTTGTGCCTTGGTTGCCTAAGGCTGTGCGTAATGGTTTGCTGCGCCTGATGTATAAAGGTGTAAAGACTTCACAGGATTTCCAGATACGATTCATGAAACCTGTGGTGAAGCTCGAACTGTGGCGATGCACCAAGGGCGCATCATTCGCCTACCCCAGGAGCATGAACAAAAAGGAACGCTACCTCTTTATTTCTAACCATCGTGATATAGTGCTCGATTCGGCTATTCTCGACCTCATGTTGCATGACAACGGTTTTGAGCGGACCTGCGAGATAGGCATAGGCGACAACCTGCTCATCTATCCGTGGATAAAGAAACTGGTGCGTATGAACAAGACGTTTACCGTGCGCAGAGGACTGACAGCTCACGAGATGATGCGTTCATCTGTCCTCATGAGCCAGTACATGCACTTTGCCATCAACGAGAAACGTGAAAACATCTGGATAGCGCAGCGCGAAGGACGCGCCAAGGACAGCGACGACCGCACTCAGGACAGTGTGCTGAAGATGTTCTGCATGGGGTATGAAAAGAACGGGGTCGATAACGGGAACAATGGCGTTATCGACGCTCTGAAGCATCTGCACATAGCCCCACTGACCATATCTTACGAACATGATCCGTGCGACTATCTCAAGGCACAGGAGTTTCAGGCTAAGAGAGACAACCCCGCATGGAAGAAGTCGAAGCAGGACGACCTCGACAATATGAAGACTGGCATCATGGGCAAGAAGGGCAAGGTGCACTACGAACTCTCGCCATGCATCAACCCATGGCTCGACACTCTCGACCCCGCTATGCCTAAGAAGGAGATTCTGCGACTGGTGGCTGAACACATAGACCACGAGATACACTCCCGATACAGAATATACCCCTGCAACTGGATTGCTATGGACGAACTCGACGGCACCAACAACAGCGACAAATATACGGCTGAGGACAAGGCTGACTTTGAGGCTTACCTGAAGGAGCAGATAGCCAAGGTGAGCATTCCGAATCCTGACGAGCCGTTCCTTCGCGAACGTATGATGACGATGTATGCCAACCCTCTGCGCAACTATCTTGCCACACAGAAGTGAAAAGGCTGTCATACATATTGCTCCTGGGAATAGCCCTCATGGCATCATGCACGCATGCCTCATACGACACTGGCGACGGCGAATACTCTCACCTGAGGACTGACTACGTAAACGTAGAGGTAAAGGACCAATTGATTCAGAGCATCACCACTGACGATGGCACTGCACTAAACATCAACCCTGGCATCAAGGTGATAACTAACCCCAAAGACACCACGCTGAGATGGCTCTTATATTATAATAAGGTGAACAACAGCGACCCCATAGAGATAGTAAGCCACAGCAATATGACCCTGCTGAAGGTGAAGGATGCCAGCGAGGTGGAGATGAAGACTGATCCCGTAACAGTTAACAGCGTGTGGGTAGGAAAAGACCGCAAGTACCTCAACCTCAACATAGGACTGAAGATGGGCACCACAGAGTCTGAAAACAATCTGCACTCCGTGGGTATGGTATGCACCAAGACTGAGGACGGCATAACCTACTACACCTTCTACCACGATCAGGCAGACATACCGCAATACTACACACAGAACGTACTGCTGACGGTGGACTGCGCAAAAGAGAAAATTATCGACCTAACCATAAATACCTATAACGGCACGTGGCATAAACAGTTCATAGTTTATAGTTAAAATGAAGGTCCTGTTGCTCAGCACATACGAGAAGAGCGGCGGAGCGGCGATAGCTGCCAGCCGACTGCTGCAGGCTCTGCGCCATAATGGTGTGGATGCCACCATGATGTGCCGCAGGAATACAAGAATATGGAGCAAGCAGTCATGGACCAGCATCATGGAACGTGCGGTGATATGGGCGTTTAATGGTTTCACAAAAAAAGAGCTGTGGGCTACAGACATAGCCCTCTTCGGCCAAGATATCACCCACACCAGAGAGTATAAGGAGGCAGACGTGATACACCTGCACTGGGTGAACCAGGGGTTCCTGTCGCTTAGCAATATCAGGCAGTTTATCAAGGATGGCAAGAAGGTGGTATGGACCATGCACGATGCCTGGAACACCATGGGTGCATACCACATAGCACGCCAAAGACGCGAAACACTCTTGGAACGCTGGACGTGGAAACGCAAGAAGAAACTCTACTCGCTCGACAAGATACATTTTGTCACCTGCAGCCGCTGGCTCATGGACGAGGTAAGAAACAGTCCGCTTACAGACCAGTTAAGAGTAATATCCATCCCCAACCCCATAGACACTGACCTCTTTGCTCCTATGGAGAGCAAAACCCACGCCCGCCGCATACTCTTCGTGGCACAGGATGTGAACAACCCCATGAAGGGCATGCGCTATCTGGATGAAGCCGTGAGAATGCTGAAAGGCGACGACAGGGTGGAAGTGATAGCATTAGGCCGCGACATTCCTTACATAGATAATGAAGAGGATATGGTGCAGCTATACAATAGCGTCGATGCCTTTGTACTGCCTTCCCTCTCTGAAAACCTGCCTAACACCATCATGGAGGCTATGGCGTGTGGTGTGCCTTGCGTAGCCTTCGACGTTGGTGGTATTCCTGAAATGATAGACCACAAGGAAAATGGTTTCCTGGCACGATTCCAGAATGTGGAAGACCTTGCCAACGGCATTCGCTATGTGCTCAGCCCTGAAAACAACGAACGATTGGGCAAAGCAGCAAGAGAGAAGGTCTTAGAATGTTACAGCGAAAAGATTGTGGCACAACAATACATCGAAGTGTATGAACAAATTTAAGAGATTCGTTTACACATCATTCCGACTTTTTTCCATAAGGAAAGAAGAGAGGCTGACAGTAGCACTGGCGCTATTGGCATTCTCCCTGCTTAATGCTGTTACGGTATGCAGGTACTGGGATGTGTTCAGCGTGCCAAGCGATAACTACCACCGTCTCTTCATAAGACATTTTCATATCTCGGGCTTCGACCCTTTGACCTATCAGGTTATCTCTGAATGGTTTCCTGCCTACAACATCTATCGCCACCCTCTCCTGGCGTTCTTCATGTGGCCTTTCAGTTGTGTCAACAACTGGCTCATAACCACCACTGGCACTAATTTTGCTACCATTCTGGCAGCATTGGTGGTTATACTATGTGCCACCTACTCCGTCATTTTCCTCTTCCGTATATTCCGAAACGTCATCCAACTCAGCATCAGGCAGTCTAACATCCTGTGCCTGCTATACTTCTCGTTCTCATACATCATTCTGGCTTGCATGGTGCCTGACCATTTCGTGATGTCACAGTTCTGTATATTGCTGACCCTCTGGGTGGCTGGCGAGAAACTGAAAAAGCGTTCGGCTCTCAATATGTGGCAGACCATCGTACTGTTTATCTTTACTGCGGGTATGTCACTCAATAACGGACTGAAGGTTTTTCTGGCTGCTCTGGTAACCCGTCGACGCAGATTCTTCAAACCTCTCTACATCCTCTTTGCCGTCATTATTCCTGCCTGCATAATATGGAGTTTCGCTCGTTGGGAATACTCCACATGGGAGGCTCCGAAATATAGGGCTCGACAGGAACAGAAGGCTCGTGTTCAGCAACAGCGCACTGAGAATATCAGGAGGCATGTCATCGACTCTCTGAAACAGGTGAATGGCAAGGAGCCCGACTCCGTAAAGGCTGCTCAGGAGGTAAATCGTATCATCAGGCAACGTGCTATTGCCAAATATCGTCACGACCATAAGCAGATATGGAATAAGAACACAGGCAAACCTTTTATGAAGGGTGAGTTTATGGGGTGGACAGACAAAACCACCTCGCGATGGGATGTGGGTGTGGAAAACCTCTTTGGCGAGAGTATCATGTTTCATGAGAACTACCTCCTTGGCGATGTTTTGCGTAACCGTCCTGTGATAGTGCGCTACGTCAACTGGTTCAACTACGTCATTGAGGGCTTACTTATTCTCTGTTTCCTCCTTGGCTTGTGGGTTGGCAGACATCATCTGTTTATGTGGACGGCAATGTCCATCTTCCTGATGGATATGACACTGCACATGGGACTGGGCTTTGGCATTAACGAGATTTATATCATGTCGCCCCACTATATGTTTGCCCTGCCTGTGGTCTTTGCCTATCTGCTCAAGAATATCGCTCCACGATGGCACAGACCAGCCACCATCCTCATAGCTCTTATGGCTTGTTACATATTCATTTGGAATGTCATCATGCTTACTGAATACTTTTCATGATAAGACCATTCATATCCCGACATAAGGAGACTCTGCTCATCACACTCTTAGGACTGCTCATAATGGCGGCTCTCAACATCATGATGCTGCAATGGCAACCAGACCTGTTCACCAGCACCCGCTATGGTGCCTGGAGTCAGTTCTGGAATCATGGCGAGTTCTCTGGTTTCGACACCTACACCTACATCGTGGTGTCATCCTTCCGACCTGTCTATGTCTTGTCTCGTCACCCACTGCTTGCCATGATGATGTGGCCTATGTATGAGGTGAATGATATGCTGAGAAGCGAATTGCACATCAACTGTGCCATCTATGTGGTGGCTGTCTTGTGGACTCTGCTCGCCACCTGCTCATGGGTACTTATGTATCGCATCGTGAGAAAGGTCATCCGTATGTCGTGGCGCGCCAGTCTGTTGCTCACCATCTTCTTCTTCTCCCTCTCTCATGTGATGATTATCACCTTCTTCCCTGATCACATGGGTGTCACACTTCCTCTGATTCTGCTTGCCATATATCTTGCTGGCAGGGCTGTCAGAGGGCAGCGCACCATGCCTCTGTGGCAGTCTTTGCCCTTGGCATTCCTTGCCACTGGTGTCACCACTACCAACATTGTGAAGGTGGGACTGGCTGATTTCTTTACTCGCATCGGCAAACAGCCTTTCGCTCGTGTATGCCTGCATTTTCTCTTCTACCTCATCCCTCTTGCCCTGCTCTATGGGGCTTATTCCTATCAGTTGGATACCACACAGAAGGCTGAACAGGAGTTGAAACAGAATATCATCGACAAGAAATCGGCTAAGAACGAGTCTTTTGCCAGAAAACACAAGGCTGAGGAGGCTAAGATGGCTGAAATTCGTAAGCACCAGATTTTCGATAATCCTATAGTCACCAACACTGAATACCACATCGACCGCATGCCCTCTCTGGTGGAGAATGTCTTTGGCGAGGGACTATTGCTGCATGAAGACTACCCACTGAAGGATGCCAATCGTGAGGGGCATCGCCCTGTTCTTGTGAGGTATAACCACTGGTGGTACTATGCCGTAGAGGCTACCATCGTCTCGCTGTTCCTCCTCGGCTTGTGGTATGGCAGACGTGAACGACTTATGTGGATGGCTCTCTCCATGTTCCTCTGTGATATGCTCCTGCATGTGGGACTCAATTTCGCCTCCTCTGATGTCTATATCATGACAGCTCACTGGGCTTTCATCCTACCCATATCCTATGCCTACCTGCTGAAGAAGGCACCCAGACCTCTGCGTCTGTCAGCCTTGGTGCTCATGTTTGCCCTCACCATCTTCCTCTGGTGGCATAACCTCTCATTGGTAGCATATCATATTTTTGCATAAAAGAAATGAAACGGGTATTCCACATAATAGCGAGGTTAGATGTTGGTGGTGCAGAAAGTGTTGCCATCAACATTGCGAGATACCATAATCGGGATGTGGAACAGCATATCGTAGAGTTGCAACGGGGGTGTTCTGCCTTCAGTTCATCTATGATGCGAGAACTGAAAAAAGAAAATATCCCATTTCATCGCTCATGGTTACCTGTTAAATGGCACGTACACTATTATGCCGACCGTCTTGTTTCGGCATTATTTCCTCTGCGTTTGCTATGGTTGTGGTTGAGGTATCGTCCTGATATAATACACTCACACACAGAGATGCCTGACATGGCACTGTGGTTGTCGTTGAAAATTTTTCCTTTCATCAACGTCAGAGTGATTCGCACCATCCACAATACTCGCCTTTGGAGTGGTATGGGCTTTATAGGTCCGAGAGTGGAGCGGTTCATGCAGTTTCGTAATGCTAATGTCGCAATTTCAGAGGGGGTACAACGGGCATACGTGGAAAAATATGGTGGTTCGCTACCGCCCATTATATATAATGGTGTAAGGGTTCCACAGTATGGTATTAAGGTTTTTCCGACTCAGTTTCCTGCCCATATTCTGTTTGCTGGTAGATTTGAAGAGCAGAAAGGCATCAGTACCCTCTGCACGATTGTTTCTCTGTTGCAAGATGACGATAGATATTTCTTCCATATTCATGGTAGTGGACGTTTACAAAAGATGGTGGAGAGTCGCCTAAAAGGATTTAAGAATGTAGAAACAGGAGGACCAATAGCAAATCTCGTCGATAAAATGGGCGATTTTGATTATATGATAATGCCATCCATACATGAGGGACTGAGTATTGTTGCTATAGAAGCCTCTATGAATGGTTTGCCCTTGATGATAAATCATTGCCCTGGCCTCTCTGACACTTTGCCCCAAGAATGGCCACTATCTGTTAGGGATAATAATGTAGAGCAGTGGTTACATCTTTTTAAGGAAGTACTTCCTTCTGTTGACAGGGTGTCGCTGACAAAACAGGCACGATTCTTTGCCGAGCGACATTTTGCACTGGTCACCATGCAGACAGAATATATAAAAATTTATACTACATGACAGTTACCATCCTTGTTCCCATATATGGTGTAGAGCAGTACATAGCCCAGTGTGCTGAGTCACTCTTCAAGCAGACATACGCTGATATTGAATATGTCTTCTGTAATGATTCTACGTCTGATAATAGCATAAAGATACTATATGAGGTTTTGGAGTACTTTCCCAATCGCAAGGCTCATGTAAGGATTATCAGCAATGAGAAGAATGAGGGTATTGGAGCTACTCGCGCCAAACTTCTCTCCGAAGTGAATAGCGAATACTTTTTCTTTGCTGATAGCGACGATGTCCTGCCTATCAATGCCATAAAGATTCTGGTAAATAAGATACAACAGATAGATGCTGACATTGTCGAGGGGGCTTATGCTGAGTATAATAATGGCACTGTGAGCGGCTCTTTCCTGCCTTGTCATGACGATGCCGACGGCTATTTCAACAAGGCTCTGTGCCAGAATGTAATATCTCTTCGCGTGTGGGGCAAACTCTATAAGTCTGGTGTTATCAGCAAGGTATCACCTCTTTTCTTCGATGGCATCGACTTTGCCGAGGATGTCTGTGCCACCTCCCGTCTGGCGGCTGTCACCTCGCGCTCCTTTACTGACGAGGTGGTCTATTGGTATCGCACTGACAACACCTCTTCCTACACCAAGAATATCGATAAGAAGAATATACTCTCCTATTTCCGTGCCATGAAGCAGGTGCTCAGTTTCTACCACATGCGCGGTCACCTGCCTCTGAGCCTCGAAATTGGTGTGCTCAACTGCTATAGGGAGTGCCGCAAGTCTGGCATACCACCTCGCGAGGCTGACCATATACTGCGTTATTTTCCTGAACATATCTCAGCCAAACTGCTGTACGGCATGTTCCGTTCCAGCATCCTCCCCCTATGGTTTTCCGATTTCATATATAGGTTAATCCGCTATTTAGTGGCAAAATAATATAATAACTCAACATTCGCGGAATGCTCACCGTAGTTGTAACTAATGTCTTCTAACTCCTAAGTGGCTGCAAGCCACGATAACTCCTTCTAACTCCTTTAACTCCTAAGAAGTTGAGCCACTGCGAAACTTAAAATTACTCATGTCACATACTTCTCTTAAAGAACGTACAGCCAAAGGGCTCTTTTGGGGCGCCATGAACAGTGGCACCACACAGGTGCTCAACCTCGTCATCGGCATCTTCCTTGCCCGATTGCTGTCGCCTGCCGACTATGGCATCGTGGGTGTGCTCACCATCTTCACTGCCATAGCGGGCGACCTGCAGAGTGCTGGTTTCACTCAGGCGCTGGTCAACATCCGCCGTCCTGAGGACCGTCATTATAACAGCGTCTTCTCTTTTAATGTGGTGATGTCTCTCATCATGTATGCCCTACTCTTCTTCTGTGCTCCTCTGATAGCCTCTTTCTTCCACCAGCCATGCCTCGTCAGTGTGTCAAGGGTTGTGTTCCTCTCGTTCCTCATCTCGTCTCTGGGCATAGCACATGGAGGCTTTATGACTAAGAACATGATGAACAAGGAGATAGCCATCATCGGCGCCCTTGCCCTCATCGTCTCTGGCTCTGTGGGCATCACACTCGCCTTGTTGGGCTTCTCTTACTGGTCGCTGGCATGGCAACAGATAGCCTATATCACCACCCTCAATCTGGGACGATACTATTACGTCAGTTGGCGACCTCGTCTCACGCTCGACTTCGCCCCTGTGCGTCAGATGGCACCTTTTGCCATGAAGATTCTGGTCACCAAGATTATCAATACCACCTCCAACAACGTGCTCACCGTCATCTTCGGCAGACTCTTCCCCATGCCTCAGGTGGGCAACTACTCTCAGGCGTTTAAGTGGGACACCATGGCTCATTCGCTCATCACCAACACCGTTGGGCAACTGGCTCAGCCCGTCTTGGTGGAGAGTAGTGACAGCCAGTTACGGGTCTATCGCAAGATGATTCGTTTCACGGCGTTTCTCTCCATGCCCCTCATGTTCGGACTGGCTCTCGTCTCTCGCGAGTTCATCCTCATCACCATTGGCTCTGCGTGGCTGGGCTGTGTTCCTCTGCTCCAATTGCTCTGCCTCTCTGGTGCCTTCATGCCTCTCCACACCATGTATCAAAATCTTGCCATCAGCAATGGCAGAAGCGACATCTTCATGTGGCTCAACATCCTGCAGATTATCCTCCAGGTCACCCTCATCATCCTCATTGCCCCTTATGGCATGTATCTCATGGTGGCAGCATACTCCCTCTTCATCTTCCTATGGCTCTTGCCTTGGCACCTCTTCACTGGTCGCCTCATAGCCTACAGTTGGTGGGAGGCTTTCAAGGATGTGGCTCCCTTCGTCCTCCTCAGCCTTGCCGTCATGCTCCTCACATGGTTCATCACCCAACCCATCCTCAACATCTGGCTGCTTCTCCTCGCCAAGGTTCTCATAGCCACTTTACTCTATTATGTCATCATGAAACTCCTTCATGTTCAGATTCTCCGCGAGTGCGAAGTATTCCTCCGCTCCCGACTGCACAGATAACTCCTCCCTCCCTTATAACACAAAAAAGCGATGCAGCCCTTGCCACATCGCTCCCATTATTATTAACCTTCTTATTTTTTTACCTAATAACCTATTCTCTTTCTATCAATTGTCCTCCGAGCTATGCTCGCCTGTAATCGGACGCACCTCTGGTGCTACGCTTGCCAGAGCAAGAACACCTATGGAGCGCAAGAATTATCAATTGTCAATTATCAATTATCAATTGTCAATTATCAATTATCTAGTACTCCTCCTCATCAAATAGGAAGTCCTCCTTCGTAGGGTAGTCAGGCCATATATCCTCTATTGAGTCATATATCGTCTCGCCGTCGTCTTCCAGTTCCTGCAGGTTTTCTACCACCTCCATTGATATACCACTTCTTGTGGCGTAGTCGAGCAACTCCTCCTTGGTTGCAGGCCATGGAGCGTCTTCGAGCTTTGATGCTAATTCAAGTGTCCAATACATAGTGTTTATAGTTGTTTATAGTTAGGTTGTTAATTACCGTTCATGCTGCCCTCTACAGAGCCTTTTTCAATTTGCGTGCAAAAATACTATAAAGTTTTCTTATTTGCAAGTATTTTGCCAAGTTTTCTCTATCTCACCGTTAATAATATTTATTTTTCGTGCCAACACAAACAGATAATCACTCAATCTATTCATGTATTGACCAACCTTCCCGATTCCTGTTTCCTGGTTCATTTTGTTGCTGTACCTCAGCAACTCTTTCCCATTCCCGTCCTTTGTACCTTGTACCTTGTCACCTTGTACCTTATCAACTATCCTTCTCTCCGCCCTCCGGCACACCGCCCTGCAAACGTGGCATTGCGCAGCCGCCATACTGCCACCAGGCAGAATGAAAGAGTTTAGCACTGGCAACTGGGCGTTATACTCGTCAGTCAGTTTCTCTAACAGGGGTGTCTCTGTGCTACCCAACTGCTCGCTGAATGCCTCCAGACTCTCCAGATAGGGCTTCACCCACTCCGCTTTGTTCTTACTCAGTGCCTCCACGTCTGTGGCAAGTATTGACGATATGCTAAACAGGTTATTCTGTATTCTCTCGAGTGTCTCTATTATCGGCTGACAATCCTCGCCATGCTCAGCATCCTTGCTCAGCATCGCCACCAGCAGTCCTAAGTGCGACGACAACTCATCCACCGTACCATATGCCTCTATCCTCGGAGCATTCTTTGCTATGCGAATGCCCCCCACCAGTGATGTCTCCCCCTCATCACCTGTCTTTGTGTATATCTTTGTCAGCTTCATGCTCTTCTTTTCCTCATCCTACCTTGCTTTTTCGGTTGCCTTCTTCTCTGCTTCGCGACGGGCACTCATACGAGCGAGCTTTTCCTTGTTTGCCTGAAGTCTTGCCTTGCGTGACTCTGCCCTCTCCTCCCTGGTCATATTCTTCTCGGCAGCCTTTATTGCCTCACGGCGTGCACGCTGGCGTTCGATGGCTGTCTGTGCCTCCGAAGACTTTGCAGGCTCCACGCTTGCTATGGAATCAGCGGCTTTCTTCTCTGCCTCGCGACGGGCACTCATACGAGCGAGCTTTTCCTTGTTTGCCTGCAGTCTTGCCTTGCGTGACTCTGCCCTCTCCTCCTTGGTCATATTCTTCTCGGCTTCCTTTATTGCCTCACGGCGTGCACGCTGGCGTTCGATGATTGCCTGAGCCTCTTCAGGAGTCCTCTGTTCGTCATTCTTCTGAATTTCCGCTGCACCCTTGTCTGATGCCGATGGAGTAGGAACCTTAGCGCTTGATGCCATCAAGGATACTGACATACACAGTACTATTATAGATGCAAGAACCCTTACCTTCTTATTAACTGTTATCTTATTCATGTTATTTTTATTTTGTTTCTTGTGATGTTTTTTTGTAAATCTGGGTACGAAATTACTAAAAATGATTTACAAAATCACTCGATACAAATTAAATTATGTTAATTTGTATTAAAACCGTTAATCCTTTTCATCTTTCTCAGCCTATCTCTCTGCCCAGTCGCCCCTGTCCAGCATACGATAACCTATTGCCTCGGCTATATGCTGGCTTTTTACTTGCTCGCTTCCGTCCAAATCAGCAATAGTTCTCGCCACCTTCAGTATGCGACTATACGCACGAGCCGACAACGAGAAGCGCTCCATCGCCCTGCGCAACATCTCCATCCCCTCCTCATCAGGCTTCGCATACTTATGAATCATCTTCTCCGTCATCTGCGCATTGCAGTGTATCCGCTCCTTCCTGTTCCCTTGTTCCCTTTCCTTTAGGGAGGGGTTAGGGGTAGGCTCCGTTTCGTTCGCGAAGCGTTCCTCCTGTATTTTCCTTGCCCTGATCACCCTTTCCCTTATGGCAGACGATGGCTCGCCCTCCTTCACCTGCGACAGGTCCTTAAAGGGCACAGGTGTAATCTCACACTGTATGTCTATGCGATCCATCAGCGGACCAGAAATCTTACTCATATAGCGGGCGCGCTGTCCAGGGGTGCAGATGCAGTCGTGAGTAGGGTCACCATAATAGCCGCAGGGACAAGGGTTCGCTGAGGCTACAAACATAAAGGAGCAGGGGTAATCCGTAGTATATTTAGCCCTCGCTATGGTTATCTTGCGGTCCTCCAAAGGCTGGCGCAACACCTCAAGAGTCTGCTTGTTAAATTCAGGCAACTCGTCTGCAAAAAGCACGCCGTTGTGAGCCAGACTTATCTCGCCTGGCGAAGGGTTAGTACCGCCACCCACCAGGGCAGTCTGCGTAATGGTGTGATGGGGCGAACGGAACGGACGCTGCGATATCAGCGACTGTCCTGGCGCCATCTTGCCAGCCACAGAGTATATTTTAGTTGTTTCCAGACTCTCAGCCAAGGAGAGAGGGGGCAGAATGCTGGGCAGACGCTTCGCCATCATACTCTTGCCACTGCCAGGAGGACCAATCATAATCATATTATGGCCGCCAGCAGCAGCCACCTCCAGCGCACGCTTCACATTCTCCTGACCTTTCACATCAGCAAAGTCAAGGTCAAAATTATACTGCTGTTCATAGAATATCTTGCGAGTGTCAATAACGAGAGGGCGAAACTTCCCGTTCCCGTTATCGTTTCCTGAAAGGAACTGGATGACTTCGGTCAGTGAGGTCATGCCATATACGTCGAGGTTATTGACCACGGCAGCTTCGTGGGAGTTTTCCTTAGGCAGGATGATGCCCTTGAAGCCCTCTTCCCTTGCCTTTATGGCGATGGGGAGGGCGCCGATGATTGGTTTTAGGGAGCCGTCGAGTCCCAATTCACCCATCATCATATATTCTTCCAGGTGGTCTGGGGGGAGTTTCTCGTCTCCAGCGAGGAGGGCAATTGCCATAGGCAGATCGAACCCTGACCCCTCCTTGCGCAGATTAGCAGGAGAGAGGTTGATAGTGATAGACCGAGAGGGAAATCTGAGGTTGCAGTATTTCAAGGCTACACGGATGCGGCTCTGGCTCTCACGCACCGCTTCATCACCTAAGCCCGTGAGAATAAGCTGCTGCCCCGTCTCCACACTCGTCTCTACCGTGACAGTATTGACTTGCAGACCATTGACCGCTGCAGCATAGGTTTTGACTAACATAAGGTTGGAGGGTTGAAAAGCCTACCCCCAGCCCCTCCCTGAAGGGAAGGGAGATGGGAAGGTTAAGGGTTAATAGTTCAAGGGGGTTAAGGGTGGGAGTTATTTTCTGGATTGACGGAGAAGTTGGAGGAGTTTTTCTGTGGCGCCTGACTGGCTCTGGACGTAGTTGCCTGCTGCAGCGGAGGCGGTGCGGAGGTAGTCGGGGTCGGAGATGAAGCGGTCCATGACTGCTGCGAAGCTGTCGTAGTCGGTAATCTCGAAGCCTCCCTGGCATGCCTTGAGCTCTTGTGCTTCCTGGAATTTGTGGTTGTTTGGTCCGAAGATGACTGGAAGGTTCCACACTGCAGCCTCGGGGAGGTTATGGATGCCTGCGCCGAAGCCGCCTCCTACGTAGGCGACATCGCCGTATTTATATATGGAGCTGAGCAGTCCGAAGCAGTCGATGATGAGCACTTCGGCATCGGCGAGTGCCTGCAGGTCGCCTGCGGTGAGTTGGGAGTAGCGTAACACTCGTCTGCCCTGCAGCAGTTGCATGATCATCTCGATATGGCTCTCGGCAATGACATGGGGCGCGAGGATAAGTTTCCAGTCACGATGCTGGTTGAAGTAGGGGATGAAAATCTTCTCGTCAGGGAGCCATGAGGAGCCTGCGATAAAAACTCGGGACGAGTTTTTAACGGGAACGTTAACGGGAACGCTAACTTCTTCGGGAACGGGAACGTTAACGGGAAGACCCTCTAAATCCCCCTTAAAGGGGGGCTTACCTGCGAAGGTGGCGACGGCGGGGATGTCTTTGCTCTGGTGGGCTATGGTGGCTACGCGGTCGAAGCGTGTGTCGCCTGTGACATCGACGTTGTGGATGCCGATGGTGGCGAGGAGCTGTTTGCTCTGCTCGTTCTGCACGAAGAAGTGGGTGAAGCACTTGAGTACATGGGCGTAGGTTTTGCCGTACCAGCGGAAGAAGACCTGGTTGGGACGGAAGATGCTGCTGACGCTATAGACGGGCACGTCGCGATGGCGCAGGATGTGCATATAGTTGTACCAGAACTCGTATTTGATGAAGAATGCCACGGAGGGGCGCACGGTGCGCAGGAAGCGCAGTGCGTTGGTTGGTGTGTCGATGGGCAGGTAGCAGACGAGGTCGGCGAGCTCATAGTCTTTGCGCACCTCATAGCCTGACGGTGAGAAGAAGGTGAGTAGTATCTTCTTCTCGGGATAGACTTTGCGGTATTCTTCGATGATGGGTCTGCCCTGCTCAAACTCGCCGAGTGAGGCGGCATGGAACCATGCGTAGTCGGCGCCTGGCTCTACGTGTTGTTTGAGATAGCGGAAGGCGTCGCGCTCGCCTCGCCACATCTTCCTGACTTTGTCATTGAAGAAGCTGGCGATGAAGACACCGAATTCGAAGATATAGAAGATGAGGTTGTACATATTTTTAACGGGAACGGGAACGGGAACGTTAGCCGAGGACCTCGATGGCGCGACGGATGCGCTTGATGGTTTCGTCTTTGCCGAGGAAGGCGGAGATGTCGAACATGCCTGGTCCCTTACCCTCGCCGACGAGGCAGAGGCGGAAGGCGTTCATGACGTCGCCGAGTTTGTAGCCCTGGCTCTCAATCCACTGGAGGACGATGGGTTCCTGAGACTTGATGGAGAAGTCGTCGATGGTCTCGAGGAGGTCGGCAAGCTGTGTCATGACCTGTGCTGAGTCGGGCTTCCAGCGCTTCTGTACTGTCTTCTCATCGTAGGTTACAGGTGGGAAGAAGAAGAAGGAGCAGAGGTTCCACAGCTCATGGACGAAGTTGACGCGGTCTTTCATCATGCGCACCACCTCAGTAATCTGTTGCATAGTGGCGCTGGCACCATTGCCAATGACGATAGGTGCGAAGAGTTGAGCCACCTCTTCAGGTGACTTGCGGAGGAGGTACTCATGGTTGAACCAGATACCCTTCTTATAGTCGAACTTAGCGCCAGCCTTAGAGCAGCGAGAGATGTCGAATGCCTCGATGAGCTCAGACATAGAGAAGATCTCCTGTTCGGTGCCTGGATTCCAGCCCAGCAGAGCGAGGAAATTGACCACCGCCTCAGGGAAGTAGCCGCTCTCGCGATAGCCAGAGCTGACCTCAGAGGTCTTAGGGTCGTGCCACTCGAGAGGGAAGACAGGGAAGCCGAGGCGGTCGCCATCGCGCTTGCTCAGTTTGCCCTTGCCTTCAGGTTTGAGGAGCAGTGGCAGGTGAGCGAACTGTGGCATGGTGTCAGCCCAGCCAAAGGCGCGATAGAGGAGCACATGAAGGGGTGCTGAAGGCAGCCATTCCTCGCCACGAATGACGTGGGTAATCTCCATGAGGTGGTCGTCAACGATATTGGCGAGGTGGTAGGTAGGGAGCTCGTCGGCACTCTTATAGAGCACCTTATCGTCGAGGATGTCGCTCTTGATGCGCACCTCGCCACGAATGAGGTCGTTGACGAGAATTTCCTCGCCAGGCTCAATCTTGAATCGCACCACATACTGCTGTCCGTCGGCAATGAGGCTCTCCACCTCGTCCTTAGAGAGGGTGAGGGAGTTGCGCATCTGCATGCGCGAGCGGGCATCATACTGGAAATTAGGCACCTCGGCGCGCTTAGCCTCAAGTTCCTGAGGGGTGTCGAAGGCTATGTAAGCCTTGCCAGCGTTGAGGAGCTGATCAACATACTGCTTATATATCTCGCGACGCTCGCTCTGACGGTAGGGACCTTTGTCGCCACCAAAGGAAACGCCCTCGTCGAACTCGATGCCGAGCCAGCGAAACGACTCGAGGATGTATTCCTCAGCTCCAGGCACGAAACGTGTGGAGTCGGTATCCTCGATGCGGAAGATTAGTTTGCCGCCATGCTGACGTGCAAAGAGATAGTTGTATAGTGCTGTGCGCACACCACCGATGTGCAGTGCCCCTGTGGGGCTTGGTGCGAAACGCACTCTTACTTTGTTCATAATTGATAATTGACAATTGAGAATTGATAATTGAGAATTGAAATTATTGGTGCAAAATTACAAATAAATAACGAGAATGGAAACGAAAACGAAAACTTTTTTGTATTTTTGCACCCAAATAGAGTAATAAACCTAAAAAAGACGGATAGCCTATGGCAATGGAGAATGTGACCATCACGACGGCATCGGAGCTGAGGCGAGTGCTGACGACGACGCTGGTGTGGGTGGTGTCGGTAATACTGATAGTGATAGCAATGCCTAACACTGAGAAGCCACGACTGGCATACATGGTGAACGAGCCTTGGATGAGTTCGCAACTGATATCGCCTGGCGAGATACTGATACAGAAGGACGCGAAGCAGGTGGAGCAGGAGCAGCAGGAAGCACTGAGAAACGAGTTTGTGCCCTATTACACCTTTGACGAAGGCATAGGCAAGCGCTATGTGGAAGCATTCTTAGAGAAGTATGGCGAGGGCACCGAGACGGTGTCGGCATACCTGATACAGGTGGTGGCAGAGGAGATGCAGAAGATATATGAGACGGGCGTGATGTCGCAGATGGACTACTCGCAGATGCTGGAGCAGGACAGTCTTGCCGCCATAATGCTGGTGACCAACAAGGAGGGCGGACGGTGCATGGTGAGAGATGTGTATTCGATCAAGAGCGCCTACGAGACGCTGTTTACGGACAGCAGGCTGGACGGAGTGCGCTCGGCACTGATGAAGATGGACATAAACCTCTTTATCCACCCCAACATAAGATATGACGGGCAGAGGAGCGAGCAAGCCAAGCTGGACATACTTGCCACGATACCCACCAACTCAGGCGTGATGAAGCAGGGTCAGGAGATAATAAACCGCGGCGAGATAGTGACAGAAGAGAAGGCGAGGATGATAGACAGCTATAACAACTTCCTATCGTCGAGAAGTGATAACGAGCTGTATATGACCAATGTGCTGCAGATGCTGTATGTGGTGGTGCTGTTTACGATGTTTATGTTCTACATGAAACTGTTTCGCCACGACTACTTAGAGAAACCCCGTTCGCTGGCAATGGCATTCACGCTTATCACCATATTCCCCATAATGAACTCGCTGGTGATGAGGTGGTCGCCACAGAGCATATACATAGTGCCGCTGTGCCTGGCACCGATGTTTATAAGGGTGTTCCTTGACTCGCGTACGGCAGGCATGACCCACCTGATAATAGTGCTGATATGTGCTGCCACGGTGAGCGAGAAGTTTGAGTTTATAGTGGTGCAGTCGATGGCGGGACTGGTGGCGATATACGAGCTGAAAGAGCTGTCGAAGCGTTCGCAGATATTCGTTACGGCGATAATGATATTCCTATCGTATATAGTGACCTTCACCATACTGAAGTATATGGACAACAGAGAGATAACCTTTGACGCACTGCAACAGAGTTACCTGTGCTTTGTGGCAAACGGCACGCTGCTGCTACTGACCTATCCGCTGATGTTCCTGGTAGAGAAGATGTTTGGCTTCATATCGCCTGTGACACTCTTTGAGTTGTCAGACACCAACCGCGACCTGCTTCGCAAGTTGTCAGAAGAGGCACCAGGCACCTTCCAGCACTCGATAATGGTGGGCAACCTTGCCGCCGCCATAGCCACTGAGGTAGGAGCCAAGAGTCTGCTGGTGAGAACAGGCGCGCTGTATCACGACATAGGCAAGATGAAGCATCCAGTGTTCTTCACCGAAAACCAGTCGGGCGTGAACCCCCATACGCGCCTGCAGCCGCAGGATAGCGCAAGGATAATAATAGGTCACGTGACAGAGGGACTGAAGATAGCCGAGAAGAACAACATACCCGATGTGATAAGGGTGTTTATACAGACCCACCACGGCAAGGGACTGGCAAAGTATTTCTATAATACATATAGGAACGCGCACCCAGACGAGGAGGTGGACGAGAAGCCGTTCCGCTATCCAGGACCTAACCCCTTCTCGCAGGAGCAGGCGATACTGATGATGGCAGACGCTGTGGAGGCAGCCTCACGTTCGCTCAACGAATACACAGAGGAGAGCATCTCGGCACTGGTGAACAAGATAATAGACTCGCAGGTGGCAGACGGCTGTTTTCAGGACTGTCCTATCACCTTCAAGGATATAGCTACCGCCAAGCGCGTGCTGATAGAGAGACTGAAGACGATGTATCATACGAGGATACAGTATCCAGAGCTTAAAAAATAAATTTTTGAGGAGTTAAGGAGTTAAAGGAGTTAACGCTCGCTGAGCTCGCTTAGGAGTTAAAGACAAATGCTTCAACTATTACATGATTTGCAGTAATGTCTAAGTGGTTGCAAGCCACGTTATCTTCTTTAACTTCTCTAACTTCTCTAACTTCTAAAATAATGAACCAGATAGCCCGTTGGTGGCATGGCAAAGGCTTCGGCATACAGTCACGCTCCGACTATGAATACCTAAAAGATGTGATAAAAGAACCCTTGCCCTACTATGCCTATGAGCAGATAAAGAGCGAGAGGGCGAGGCTGATATACCGTGTGTGCAACCACGACAAGGAGCGCAAGGTGACAATGGTGGGCATGTTTACACCAGAGGAACAGACGGCAGCACGACTGGCACTGCACCATGAGCCAGACACTACACCACAGTTGGCACACCTGCACGGCAGAGAGACGGTGATAGTGAGCGACATAACAGGCGAGAATGCCCCTCTGTGGCAGATGGCGCAAGAAGCCCAAGCCATAACATGGGACATGGGCAGCATAGGACTGGTAAGATTTGTGGAGGGAAGGTATCCTGAGCATTACGTGATATGAATACAATTTTTATTGTTTTACCGATACTCACGGTATTGATGTTTGACCTGGGACTGACACTGAAGCCTCAGGATTTCAAGTTGTTTATGTATCGCCCAATGCCGATAATGGCTGGGCTGATAGGACAGATAGTGATGCTGCCGCTGATAGCATGGTGTATATGTAATGCGTTTAATATTCCGCCACTGTTTGCCATTGGCATTATGCTGATAGCATGCAGTCCTGGTGGCAGTTCGAGCAATGTGTTCTCGATGCTGGCAGGCGGCGATGTGGCTCTATCGGTGTCGCTGACGGCGCTGAGCAGTGTGATAACACTCTTCACTATACCAGCGCTGATGGGCGTGGTGACACAGGCTGTGGGCAATACGACACAGGTGGAGTTGCCAGTGATGAACCTACTGATGCAGAACATAGTGCTGATGGCTGTGCCTATAGTGTTAGGTCTGCTGCTGGCTATGGTGCGCCCTGCCACGGCAGAGCGTCTGCATGGTGTGCTAAAGAGGCTTGCCTTCCCTGCGCTGGTGGTGCTGGTGACGATATTCTTTGTGCAGCACAGAGTAACGATAGTGAGCTCCATAGCCACGCTGGGCGGAGCAGTGACGATGCTGATACTGGCAACGATGGGATGCGGAGCGGTGTTAGCATGGATTATGAAGCTGACGGAGAGAGAACGCAGAACGATAGTGATAGAGGTGGGTATGCAGAATGCGGCACAGGCTATCACGATAGCTTGCAGCCCCTTTGTGTTTAATAACGAGACGATAGCAGTGCCAGCAATTATCTATGCGCTGATGATGAATGTGGTGCTGTTAGGATATGTGGGGGTGATTAGGAGGGCAGAAGGAAGAGGTTAGAGGGAAGAGGGAAGAAGGAAGAGTTTAGAGTTGAGAGTTGAGAGATAATAATTAAAACCACAAACATGACTATGCGGAAGTTTTTTGTAACATTATGGCTCAGCCTGCTGGTGGCAGGAGCGTGGGCTGGAGAGTATGACAAGTATTACGTGGAGCTGCCTACGGAGGTGGCTCAGGTGACGGTGCCAGAGATACCGCAGAACGTGGTGAGACTGACGGACTGTGGCGGCAAGGGCGACGGAGTGACGCTGAACACAGAGGCGTTTAAGGAGGCTACCAAGCGACTGACGGCGATGGGAGGCGGCAAGATTGTGGTAGGCGACGGAGTGTGGCTGACAGGACCTATAGAACTGAAGGACAACATAGAACTGCATGTGGAGAGAGGCGCGCTTATATATTTCTCGCCAGACAAACGGCTGTATGAGGGACATACGGACAGAGAGCAGAGGGTGCTACCCTGCATATATGCCACAGGACGAAAGAACATAGCCATAACAGGCGAGGGCATAATAGACGGAAACGGTCAGCAGTGGCGACCAGTGAAGCGTACGAAGATGAGTGACGTGGAATGGAAGATGTATCAGAGTATGGGTGGATATACTACAGAGGACGGAAAACTGTGGTATCCCTGGAAACTAAAGAACAAATATCCTGACATAGTAGAGCAGCCCAAGCAGTATGAGAACCTGAGAAATGACCTGATAAGGCTGTTCTGCTGCGAGAATATACTGATAAAAGGGGTGACTGTGCAGAATGCGCCACGTTTTCACGTGCACCCAAACAACTGTCGCAACGTGATAGTAGATGGCATAACGGTGCGCTGTCCGTGGAACGCCCAGAACGGCGACGGCATAGATTTTTCGGACGTCAACATAGGACTGATAGTGAACAACACGGTGGATGTGGGTGACGACGGCATCTGCATGAAGAGCAGTGTGGCAAAGAAAGAGGCTCCAGCCAATGGTTGCGAAGACATAATAGTGGAAAACAACACGGTGTATCACGCCCATGGCGGCTTTGTGCTGGGCAGCAACACCACCAGTGGCATAAGGCGCATGGTGGTGAGGAAAAACCGTTACTGCAGCACAGACACAGGACTGCGATTCAAAAGCGGACTGGGCAGAGGCGGCAAGACGGAGAAGATATACATACAGGACATAATAATGAGCGACATAGCCAAGGAGGCGATAGTGTTCCAGTGTGACTACAGCGACCACGATGCCGACGGTACTCCGAAGAGGTCTGCCACACTAACTGAAAAACAAAAGAAGCGCATACCAGAGTTTCAGGACATACATATAAATAATGTGATATGCATGGGGTGCAAGACTGGCTTAAAGGCGAAAGGACTGGAGGGCTTGGACTGTGTGCACGACATTACGATAGACAACACCACAATAGTGTATCGCAAAAAGGCAAGTGAGATAGACGAAAAGACGACTAACATAGCAAGCAAGGCGAGATATGTTAGTGTAAGTACGAGGTGACAAGAAACGGGAACGAGAACGGGAACGTTAACGGGAACGGGCTCCGCGAAGCGCCTGAGCACCAACTGGAGCGCAAGAACGTTAACTGTTCTTTAATAGGTCATTGATAACGAGACTGGCGAGTGCAAAGCCGAAGGTGGCAGTGACATGACACATGGTGCCATTGATCTGAGCTTTGTAATCGCAGGTCTCGTCTGTGTTTCCGCGATTAGGCTGGGGTAGTTCATCACTATACACACAAAGGAACTTTTTGGAAGGCATCATCTTGCGCTGTCGCATACGTTTGCGCATGATGGCGCCCAGGGTGTCGTTGCGCACCTTCCAGAACTCGGCACACTTGACGCTGAAGGGGTCTGTGCGCAAGGCCGCCCCCATGCTGGAGAAGAGGGTGACACTATCAATGGAGGTGGCATGGAGAATGAGCTGTATCTTATCCTTCAGCGAGTCTATGGCATCAATCACGTAGTCATATTGCTCAAGGTGGAAATCCTCCTTAGTATCAGCCGAATAAGTCTTGTGCAAAGCTGTGATTTCAGCCTCCGGATTTATCTCGAGCAGTCGCTGGCACATCACGTTGACCTTTGGCTCGCCAATGGTTGTTGAGGTAGCCATAATCTGACGGTTGACGTTGGTGGGACTCACCTCGTCAGAATCCACAATGGTGAGATGGCTGATACCAGAGCGCACAAGGCTCTCGGCACACCAGCCACCTACTCCACCTACGCCAAAGATTATCACCTTAGCCTGAGAGATATGTTGCATCGCCTCACTGCCCACGAGCAGTTCAAGACGGGAGAAGGAAGTTTGGTTCAAGGGGTTCAAAAGTTTAATGGTTCCAGTTAAAGTTAACGTTCCCGTTTTCTTTGGTGCAAAGGTACGGATTATTTTCCAATTGTGAAAAATATCGACACCTTATTATAAAAGATTTGGCAGTTTCAAGAAAAAACTGTAATTTTGCGAGCAAACTATAGCAAGATGAATATAGCAATTATCATAGCAGGTGGTTCAGGCAATCGCATGGGACAGGACATACCCAAGCAGTTTATCAATGTGTATGACAAACCCATACTGATGTACACGCTTGAGGGATTTCAGCGTCACCCCATGGTGGATGCCATAGAGGTGGTGTGCATAGAGGGTTGGGAAAACATGGTGCAGGCATACGCCAACCAGTTTAATATCACCAAACTGAAATGGATAGTGAAAGGTGGTGGTTCGGCTCAAGAGTCTATACGCAATGGTGTGCTGAACCTGGAGGGCAAAGTGGCAGCTGATGACACCATAATCGTACATGACGGCATACGTCCGATGATAGACGACACAGTGCTGACAGACGTGATAGAGAAGGCACAGCAGTTTGGCAATGCCGTAACCTCACTACCCTATAACGAACAGATATTCGTGGTGAGCAATGACGACAGCGAGACCACTACGCAGTTTATTCCTCGCGAAACCCTGCGCAGAGTCTCTACACCGCAGGCATACAGATTCGACCTGCTCAGCGAGAAATACCATGAGGCATTTGAGAAAGGCATAGGCATCTACGGCTCGCACTATACCAACACGATGATGGTGGAACTGGGCGTGAGACTGCACTTTGCCAAGGGTTCAGACAAGAATATCAAACTCACCACGAAGGATGACCTGGAGCTATTCAAGGGTTACCTGACAAAAGACAAGGACACATGGCTGAAATAAACAAACAGCATCCGCTGTACAGGGAAGATATAAGGAATATTCTCAGCACTAAGGGCATTGAGGCACTGAGGGGCAAGAGAATACTTATAACAGGTGCTACGGGCATGGTGGGTACCATGCTCATTGACGCCCTGATGCAGATGGAAGGAGTGAGGGTGATAGCCGTAGGGCGCGACAAGGCTAAGGCAGAAGCGCGACTGGGCGAACACTTTGCCAATGAGAGGTTCTGTTTTATGGAGCATGATGTGTGTCTGCCCTTTGACAGCGACTTGAAGGTGGACTACATACTGCCTATGGCGAGCAACACCCATCCACTGGCTTATTCGCAATACCCCATAGAGACCATGATGATAAACCTGAAGGGAGCTGAGCACGCCCTGAACCTTGCCCACGAGACAGGGGCAACGGTGGTATATACATCGACCAACGAGGTGTATGGCAATGCTGTGGGAGACGAGGATTTCGATGAAGACTATAACGGCAGACTGACACTGAGCAATGCCCGTGCCTGCTACAACGAGTCGAAAAGGTCAGCAGAGGCACTGTGCCAGTCGTATATAGCAGAAAAAGGGGTGAAGGTGAAGATAGCCCGACTGTGCAGAATCTTTGGTCCCACCATGCTGATGAGCGACAGCAAGGCATCGTCGCAATTCATAAAAAAGGCTCTCGAAGGCGAAGACATAGTGCTGAAATCAGAAGGCAAGCAATACTTCTCATACACCTATGTGGCTGACGCTGTAATAGGATTGCTTACCGTGATGCTGCATGGGGAGAATGGCGTTGCCTACAATGTAAGCAGCGACAAGACAAACATCAGTTTGAGAGATTTTGCCCAACTATGTGCCGAGTGTGTTGGCAGGAAGGTGGTGTTCGACCTTCCTTCTGAAACGGAGTCAAAGGGATTCTCCGTGGCTATGAGAGCAATACTTTCCAATGAAAGGATAAAAAAAATCGGTTTCATCGGAAAATATGACATTAAAGATGCGATAAGAAGGACAGTGGAGGTGCTTAAGGGTTAACGGTTAAAGGTTAACGGTTAAAGGTTAGAGGTTAGAGAGTTCAAAGGTGGGAGTTACACGCTTGTGTAAATCATAGAAAGCCTTCAGATGATGAGCCACGCGCTTATCCTCTGGAGGCATTTTCATATAGTCGCCATATATGCCCTTGAGATATGCATCATATTGTGGCATGAGGTCAATGGTTATATTCTCAAAGGGAACATTCACAGCATTGCCTTCCAATAATTCTTTATCAAAGAGCTCACGCATGCCATAGGCACCACCATAGTTTATAACCTTCGAGGTGGAACCATAGGGATAACGACTGCTAATCGCATTCATCTTATTCAAGAGATAACTTTTGAAAGTATTTTTAGCGATAAAACCAATGGTTTTTGTGACAAATCTACCCCACTCATGAGGGTCTTTGAGCAAAGAAAGATACTGCCAGAAGGTGTTATGGGTGCATATTGCCTCATAACGATTACGCAGTTTGCGATATTTTTTCACCAAACGCTCTACCTCGTGAGGGTCGCCACTGGTGCTGTCAAGAGGAAATACATCAATGAAAAGTCCTATAACACAGGGAGTGTCCCACCTCTCAATGAGTGTGGTCTTCCTACTGCAAAACTTAGGGAAAGAAAGGTTGTAGTCTGCATGTGTATCAGCAGCCACTAACTCATAGTTGCCCAAGTCAGTGGTGCGACAAATTTCGATGAAACGGTCGAAATCAGGACGAGGCATACCCACATCTATGTCGTCATCCCAGGGTATGATGCCCTGATGGCGCACAGCCCCAATAGCAGTGCCACCTATGCCATAATATGTCAAACCATTGCGATGACATATATCCTGAAATTCCCTTAACACATCAGTGATGATGCGCTTCCATTCTATCAGTTCTTTTGGTGTCAGTTCCTGCATATCACAACGTTTTATTGATTCGCAAAATTACGTTTTTTTCTCGTAACTACCAAAATAATTAGCAGTTATTGCAAAATTCTTCATTCTTCATTCTTCGTTCTTCATTTTTTTTATTACCTTTGCCTCCAAATTTGCATATAATTAGCTAACATAATTACGACTACTAAAGAAAAAAAACAATGAAAAAAAGAATCTTTCTCAGCGCCATGTGCGCATGCCTATTCGGAATGGCACAGGCAACTAACTACTACGCTGCACCTGGAGCAAAAGGTGACGGCAAGAGCATCAACACCCCTGGCGACCTGAACAATCTGGCTGCTAAGACTATTGCAGGTGGCGACTCGCTGTTTCTGATGGATGGAGAGTATTACATCACCGCCACCGTTGACGTGAAGACAGCGGCTGGCACGGCAGACAAGCGAACCTTCGTGGGAGCAATGAAAGGTGCTCACCCCATAATTGACGGCAGCAAGATGGCATATAGTAACAACAGCCAGTCAAACGGTATCCGTACTCGTGTGGCATACGTTCACCTATACGGCATCACCGTGCGCTATGCTGGTTTTAAGGGATTCCTCATTGGCGGAAGCTATAACCTGATAGAGAACTGTACATCACAGGCAAGTGTGGATTCTGGTTTCGGAATAAAGGATGCCGACAACAGCACGTTCCTCAACTGCGACTCATTTGACAGCTTCGATTATCAGCTTGGCGGCACGGGCAACCCCGACTTTGGCGGCAATGCCGACGGCTTCTGCGACAAGCAGTTTACTGGTGGCGGCAATACATATATCAACTGCCGTGCATGGAACAACTCTGACGACGGCTGGGACCTCTACAAGCGCGGCACCTCAGAGCCAATAGTGTTCATAAACTGCATAACCTTCAACAACGCTCCTGAATACTACGACTTTACGGGCAACCCTCGTCTGGAGACAGACAAGAGCTGGTTTGACAGCGTGGAGGGTAAGACAATGACAACCTCAAAGGGACATACCGACACATGGTACAGAAACCACTACTACAACAACGGCAACAAAAACGGCTTTAAGATTGGTGGTGCCGGCGTGGCTACCGACGTGACGATGTATCGCTGTCTTGCCGTAGCCAACACCGTTAAGGGTTTCGACCAGAACTATACGCAGGGCGTAGTGAAACTCTACAACTGCTCTGCCTACGACAACAAGAACAACTACCACTTTGGCTCGGCTGAGATGAAAGGGCTCGACATCAGAAACAGCATAAGCCACTACTCTCACGAGGCTGACTGGAGCAAGCCCAAGGACGAGCACTGGAAGGACATCATAACCACTGGCAACTACACCCACTCAAGCAACTCATGGGATATGGAGGGTATGAAGCCGACAGCAGAAGACTTCAAAAACCTTAACCCAGCATCAAGCGTTGGTGCACGCAATGAGGACGGCACCTTCACCGTGCCTACCATGTGTCTGGCAGAGGGCAGTAAGTTCATCGACGCTGGCGAGATAATCGACGGCTATACTGACTATCAGGGCAGCAAGCCCGATCTGGGATGGAAGGAGTATGACGAGACTATTCCTACTGAGGTGATAAGCGTGAAGGAAGAAACCACTCTGCCTGACATGCGCCGCCTCAACATCTACACCATCGACGGCACACTGGTGGGCATGTCAGCATACGGCAAGCTCAGCGGACTGAAGCCTGGTGTGTATGTGGTGCGCGACTTCGACACTGGCAAGGCTGTCAAGGTAGCGGTGGAATAGTTCACAATTCTTCGAGCATAGCTCGGAACTCAATTTACAGTTAATGACCATAATACAGAAAAGATGTAATTATTCGCTATGGCTGTTGCTCTTGGGAGCAATGGCCATAGTGGGTTGTTCGCGTAAGGTTGCACCCAAGGAGAGCGTGATAAACGTAAAGACCATGCAGGTCACCTCAGCCACTGACGGCGTGACCAAGAACTACGTGGGAACCATAGAGGAGGAAGAAGGCGTCAACGTAACCTTCAGCGTACTGGGCACGGTGGAGCGCGTGCTGGTGGATGAGGGGCAGTTCGTAAAGCGCGGACAGCCTCTCGCCGTATCCGACGGTCGCAACATCCGCCAGACCTATGCCATGGCAAAGACCACGCTCAATCAGGCTGAGGATGCCTATCGCCGCTTGAAGAACCTCTACGACAAGGGCACCCTGCCCGAGATAAGAATGGTGGAGGCTGAGTCGGCACTGCAGAGGGCACGCTCTTCCGAGGCTATCTCACGCAAGAGCCTTGAAGACATAACCCTGCGCGCTCCGTGGAGCGGATACATAGCCCAGGTAAACGTGCATGAGGGTGCCAACCTCACCCCTGGCGTGAACGGCATACGACTGGTCAAGATAGAGCGCGTGAAACTCTGCATCCCCATACCTGAGAAGGAGATAGGCAACATAGCCATAGGCAAGCCCGTACGCTTCACCGTCGCTGCACTGCCAGGCAGGGAATTCAGCGGCAAGGTGATAGCTCGCGGACTGACGGCTCACCCCATCAGCCACGCCTATGAGGTAAGGGCTTTGGTGGACAATGCCGACCACGCCCTCCTGCCTGGCATGATAGCGAAGGTGCTGATTGCCAACGACAAGAAGGGCTACTCACTCGTGCTGCCCCAGCAGGCAATCATGGTAAGCGGACAGGACAAGTTTGTGTGGGTGGCTAAGGGCGGCAAGGCTCATCGCCGCAGCGTCACCACCGGCGACATAACCAACGAGGGTGTCATCATAGAGAGCGGCATAACCCAGGGTGAGCACGTAATAATCGAGGGACAGGAGAAAGTCAGCGACGGCGTCTCCGTCAAAGAGAATTAGAACGGGAACGGGAACGGGCTCCGCGAAGCGCCTGAGCACCAACTGGAGCGCAAGAACGATGACGGGAACGGAAACCAACTGTAAACTGAGAACTAAGTGAAGGACGATCGCAAAAACATAGTGGCATCAGCCATGAGGCATAAGAGCATCACATTGCTGCTGGTAGCAGTGATGATGATTGCAGGCATCATATCGCTGGTGTATATCCCTAAGGACGAGTTTCCGCAGTTTGACCTGCCCATCGGAGTGGTGGTGGGCGTATATCCCGGTGCCACTGAGGAGGAGGTGGAACAGCAGCTCGCCAAACCCCTCGAGGACTTTCTCTGGACCTTTAAGGAGATAGACAAGGAAAGAGTGAGCACCGTATGTCAGAACAACGTGTGCTACTCCATAGTGTGGCTCAAGAGTAAGGGCGAGGACAATACCGAATTCTGGAACAAGCTCAAGGAGCGCCTGCCCCTGTTGCGCGCCAAGCTGCCAGCAGGAGTGCTGGGCGTCTTTGCCAACGAAGACTTTGGCGATGTGTCGGCTATGCTCATATCCATTGAGAGCGAGGACAAGACCTATCGCGAGATGGACGACTACGCACGGGCACTCGGCGACCGTCTGCGCACCATTCCCCAACTGGCTAACATCTACACCCTCGGCGGACAGAACGAGCAAATCAGCATCTACCTCGACCGCGACCGTCTGGTGGCATACGGCTTAAATACGGCTATGGTCTATAGCAAGCTCTCCAGCCAGAGCGGCTCGATGATTACCGGCTCGCTGGACGACGGCAACCTCAGCCGTATGCTCCATGTGGTACCCTCGCTCAATTCAGAGCAGGACATAGCCCAGACCATAGTGTTCAGCGACCCCTCGGGCACCATCGTGCGCCTTGGCGACATAGCCGAGATAAAGCGCGAATACCCTCCGCAGAAGCGATACATCAAGAACAACGGCAACAAGTCGATGATTATGTCGCTCCAGATGGTCAGCGGCAATAACATCGTCAGCTTTGGCAAGGATGTGAAGGCTATACTCAAGGACTTTCAGGAGACCCTCCCACCCGATGTACATATCAACGTAATCACCGACCAGAGCGAGGTGGTTGACGAGTCTGTCACCGAGTTCCTTACCGAACTGCTCATCGCCATAGCCTCCGTAGTCATAGTCACCCTGCTCATGCTGCCTATGAGAGTAGCAGGCGTGGCTGTCACCACCATCCCCATCACCATATTCATATCTATCGCCATATTCTATGTCACGGGAGTGGAAATCAATTCCGTCACCCTCGCCGCCCTGATAGTGTCGCTGGGCATGATAGTCGATGACTCAATCGTGGTGGTCGATTGCTACATTGACCGTCTTGACGAGGGTATGCCCCGCTGGAAGGCAGCCATCACCTCGGCACGCCAGTTTACCGCCAGCATCATCACGGCTACGCTCTCCATCAGCATAGTCTTCTTCCCCTTCCTCTTTACCACTGACAACATAATCCACGATTTCATAGAGTCTTTCCCCTATGCCATCACCATAGTGCTGACGGTGTCGCTGCTCGTGGCTCTGCTCGTGGTACCCATCATAGAGCATCGCTTCATCACTCACGGCTTTGGCAGCGAGCACCACCTAATCCTTGAGCGCATACAAGCTGTATATGACAGGATAATAGGCATCTGTTTCCGCCATAAGAAGGCAACCCTCGCCATAGGGTTCTTTACCGTCTTTCTGGGCGCACTGCTCATGCTGGCACTGCCTCAGAGGCTCATGCCTCGCGCCAGCCGCAGCCTCTTTGCCGTAGAGATATGGCTGCCCACAGGCACCGATATCCGCCGCACCGAGGCAGTTGCCGACTCCCTTGCCAATATGATGCGTAAGGATGAGCGCATCACCAATATCACCACCTTCTATGGCATGGGCTCACCAAGGTTCCACGTCACCTTCATGCCACAGTTTGGCGGCTCCAACTATGCCCAGTTTATCGTCAACACCCATAGCGACAGCGAGACTCAGGCAGTGCTCGACGAATATTCAGCCTACTACGCCAACTACTTCCCCGAGGCTCAGATTAAGTTCAAGCAGATAGAATATACCGATGCCACCTCGCCCGTAGAGGTGCGCCTCATTGGCAATAACCTCGACTCGCTCCATATAGCCACCGACCGCGTGGTCAGCCTGCTACGTCGCAATCCCGAGATAGAGACCGTCACCACCAGCTGGGGCACCCAGAATAATCGCCTCGACATAACCCTGCACCCCGAGCAGGCTAACCAGATAGGCATGAGCCGTTCGCTGCTCTCGCTCAACCTTGCCCTGCGCTATTCGGGGGGCATACCAGTAGCCAAGATGTGGGAGGCTGACGACGAGATAGCCGTCATGATAAAGGATGCAGGCGACGGCAAACAGAACATCGAGGACTTCAAGGACATACGCGTCACGGGGCTCGTGCCTACGCTCACCACCGTGCCCCTCACCCAGATAGCCGATGTCAAGCCAGCCTGGTGCGGAGGCATCATACAGCACCGTAACGGCATACGCAGCGCCAGCATCTATGGCACCACCACGCGAGGCTCCAAGATAGGCAACCTCAACAAGCATCTCTATGCCCAGCTCGACACCTTCTCCCTGCCTCAGGGCGTGAAGGTGGCTAAGGGCGGACAGGCTGAGTCAGAGGGCCGCTACCGTCCCCAGATGTATCTGGGCATGGTTATCGCCATTGCCCTCATCATCTTCATCATGCTGTTCCACCTTAAGAGCGTGCGCCTCATGATGCTCATGATGGCATCACTCGTCTTCGCCATCCCTGGCACCGCCATCGGCATGTTCTGCTCCAACTTCGAGTTTGGAGCCACCGCCATCCTCGGCATCGTGTCGCTCATGGGCATCATCACCCGTAGCGGCATCATCATGGTCGATTATGGCGAAGAACTATTCCATCAGCGCGGCATGACAGCCGACGAAGCCGCCGAGACAGCTGCCAAGCGCCGTTTCCGCCCTATCTTCCTCACTGCCTCTGCCGCCTCCATGGGTGTCATCCCTATGGTCATCAAGGCAACCCCACTCTGGGGACCTATGGGCATCGTCATCTGCGTCGGAGCCCTCGTTTCCATGCTCTATATCGTCACCATCATCCCTGTTGTTTACAGCATGGTGGCAAAGAAGGAAATGGAAGAATTTTAACGACGTTAACGATACGCACCATAGGTGCTACGATACGTGGCATAGCCACTACGATACGCCCTGAAGGGCTACGAAAACAAAAAAAAATATGACAAAAAAAATCATCGCAATAGCGATAATAATTTTCAATTGTCAATTTTCAATTGTCAATTCGCTGAACGCCCAGCCCATGGCTGGCAGTTCACCACGCATCGTCTCCCTCAGCGAGTGCGTCAGCACCATGCGCAAGGAGAACATCAAGGCAGCCAACGCACGCAACAACGTGCAGATGGCAGAAGAGTTCCAGAAGTACGCACGCACCAAATATTACCCCACCGTCAGCGCAAGGGCATTCCACTTTGAGGCTAACGACTACCTGCTGCGCAAGGACCTCTTCTCACCCGAGATATCCGAGGCAATCGACGAACTCAATCGCGCCTACGACCTCGGACTTGATACCAGCATCGCCGTGCTCAAGCGTGGCACCTCAGCCGACATCGGTCTCGTCCAGCCCCTCTATACCGGCGGCAGGATACATAACGTCAACAAGCTCGCCGACCTGCAGGTTGAGGGCATGAAACTCCTTCAAGACACCAACGACGACATCCTCGTGCTTGAGGCAGAACTGCTCTATTTCACCCTCGTCAAGCTCCACGGCAAGCAGCAGAACCTCCTTGCCGCTGATGCCGAGGTGGCAAGCATACTCAAGGATGCACGCAACCTCGCCACTGAAGGCATAGTGAACAGCAACGACGCCCTGACAGCCGAACTGGCTCTCGACCAGCTCAATGCCCAGCGCGTGCGCCTCGACAACGGCATCCGCCTGCTCCGCCGCGCTATGGCAAAGGCTATGGGGTGTGCAGGCGAAGACCTCGATGTCGATACCACCCTGCTCTCCACCCCCGTCGTAGCCCCTGAGAATCTGTGGGTCAACGTAGAGAGCGCAGTAGATAACAGCAACGAGAACCGCCTGCTCGAACTCAACGTAGAGCGCACCCAGCTACAGACCAAGCTTGCCAAGGCAAACTATCTGCCCATCCTCGCCTTAGGAGGCAACGTCGGCATCAGCCGTTACCTTTCCAAGGCAAACACCAAGGGCGTAGCCTTCGCCACCGTCATCATGCCCATAAGCACATTCTGGAGCGAGCGCCACCTCGTGCGTCGCAGCAAGCTCTCAGAGCAGATGGCACTCGACCAGCGACGCGACAAGCGCGAGATGCTCGACCTCAACATTCGCGATGCCTACGACAATCTCTCTGCTGCCTATCAGCAGGTGGCTATAGCCCGCAAGAGCATCGCCAAGGCAGACGAGAACCTACGCATAAAACATGAAGAATACATCAATGGTGTCACCAACATGACCACCCTGCTTGATGCACGCCAACAGCAGCAGACAGCCCACGACAATCTCAGTGATGCCCTCTGCGACTATCACCACGCCCGCACCAAATACCTCATCCTCACAGGCAGGAAAGAACAGACATACTAAGGACAAAGGACGTTAACGGGAACGGGAACAATAACGTTAACGTTAACGATAACGCTAACTAAGGACAAAGTGACAAGGGGACAAGGTAAAAGGGATTTTTTGTAAATTTAAAATCCAACTTTAAATTTGCAAGATTTTCTTGCAGATTTAAAATAAAAGTTGTACTCTTGCCCATGGAATATCAAAAAGTATTTCTATGATAGCAAGAACTTATTTGTCATCATAATGACCATAAGATGAGAGTACCAACACCAATACTTCCTCATCAAAAATACGATAAACCAAGCGATGTTTCTTAGTCAATTCACGACTCCAACGCCCCTCAGGCTTACCCTTCAATGGTTCTGGGTGTCCTGTACCAGATTTAGGATGCTCTCTCAGTTCCTCTATAAAGCGACGTGCTTTTTGGTAAACCTTAGGTTCGTTCTTTTGCAAACGCTTAAGGTCAGTCAGCGCATCTTGTGTATATGTGATGTCATACATACTTACCCAACTCTATTAAGGAAATCATCCAAATCTTCATTAGGGAGCATCTTGTAACATTTTCCTTGTCTATATTCTTCCTCTCCCTTTTTCAACTTCTTTAAGAACTCCTCTTTAGTCATTAAGGTCGGGTCTTCTTTTTTAGCAGCAAGTTTCTTAACATACTTAAGAACCTTTGTCATCAGATTCTCATCGTACGCTATTACGCTCATTGCCTTATATAATTCCGCATTTAACTGTATAGCAGTCATAATATTCTCCTTTATTCTATTCCACCTGCAAAGTTACAAAGTAATTTTATAACCTCCAAATATTTCTCTTCTCATTTTAATCTTTTAATGTTGTTCCTTGTTGTCCCTGTTGTCGTTATAATTAAGAGTTTCCGTAGCCCTTCAGGGCGTTTCTTGCGCTCCAGTAGGTGTTCTTGCTCTGGCAAGCGTAGCACCAGAGGTGCGTCCGATTACAGGCGAGCGGAGCTCGGAACGTCTTCGTACTCGCTCTGCGAGTATTGGTTTTTCCACTCAAAGAGTGGGGTTTTTCCATGATGAGATAGAAAGCCCTGAAAGGGTAACGATATCAGTGATAATTCTGTCTGAAAGCTTGCTTACAAGCAGGATTATTGCTGATAGCGTTAAAAACTCGATAGAGTTTCTATCTCAGCAATGGAGTTTTTATGGTTTTTGTTAAACTATCCGTGGTATAATTATTAAAAGACAACCATGACAACGAAGGGACAATATTATTTTGGTATTTCAGCGAACCCGCTGAAATGATTTTATACTCCAGTTTAGCAGGTTTGCTAAACTGACATCTATAAAGTTGTTTTACGTTGTCTTTCAATCCTTGTTCCCGTCCTCGCTTTGCGAGTCTATCCGTGTGAATCCGCTTAATCCGTGGTCTTGATTACATAAAAAAGCCCCCAGATGTGGGGGCATTGGTGAGATGCAAGGGTAGCAAGCCCTTGCATCCCTATTTATATAAGAGGTGTATTATTACTCGAAGTCTGCATCGAGAGAAGCAATATCACTCTCTTCCTCGATTTCTTCAGTTGGATCAACCTGCTCAGAACCTGCGAGGATAGTTGGGAGGATAACCTTTACCTCCTTCACCTCTGGCTGAATATATTCTTTCTTTATCATGACTTTATTCTTTTTTAATTAAGTGTTTGTAATCCCTCCCCTCTCTAACGAAGTGGCAAGAGAGGGGTTGGGGGTGAGTCTTTATTTTACCTGCTGACCAGCTACGTTGTAGTTGCCAATGTAGAGCTTACCGTTCTTGATAACCTTTACTGGAGCAACCTCTGTCTTAGCCTCAGCTACGCTGTTTACGCCTGTTGCCTCACCATCGAAGTCGATGTCGAGAGAAGAACCTGCATTAGCAATCTGGAGATAAGCCTTACCTGCTGGGATAGTTACAGTAGAAGCAACCTTAACGAACTTGCCCTTTGACTTAGAGTAAGCGAATACATCGTCAGCACCAGTTACATTACCGTCAGAAGCAAGGAGCATGTTAGTAACAGACTGTGCGCTTGCTATTACTTCTACGTCGTATGAACCCTCAGCACCCTTGAGCAGAAGAGGAGTACCAGCAGGAACCTGAGTTACCTCAGCTGTCTGAGCAGAAGTCTTAGCAGCATTCAAGCCAGTTACAACGTAAGCCTTGAATGCGCCATTCTGAGTAGAGAAGTCAAGAGCCTGCTTTGTTACGTATGTTGCAACGCCTGAGTTATCTATTTCGATGTTTTCATTTGTTGTTGCGACAGTCATTATTTCAATAGTTCCATCACCACCTGTCTGTGCAGAGCGAACCTCGTACATACATGCATTGCTTTCATCACCATTGAATGTTACTGTTCCACCATTCTTAGCCAGTTTCGTTTTTTCAAGTACTTCTGTTCCATTGCGATATACTCTTATATCACGATCCGAGCTACATCCAGAAGTCAGGGTAATGGTCTTACATGGACCTACGAAGAGATAGATACGTGTTCTACCATCTGCATTACGAAGTTTGCCGTCATCCTCAGTATTCTTTGCGAACTTCCATCCCTTTTTGCCAGACTCTGTACCGAATGAATATCCAGTCTTAACCCATGTGTCAGCAGCGGTAAAGGTGTATTCGCCAAGTCCAGTGTAAGGTGATACTGCTACTGGAGCATTGATAGTGAACTCAGCTGTAGTTACCTCGTCCTCAGCAGTTACAGTGAGAGTGTTTCCTTCAACTTCCCATGTTGCGCCAGCTGATACTGTTACGCCTGCACCTACGATTGTTGGAACGTCTTCCCCCTCAAGATAGTAAGAAGTAATGGTATAAGAAGCCTCTGGTGTTTCTTCTGTTGGCTGAGTGATGAATGCGTAGAAATTGTTTGAATACTGTACCTGGAGAAGCTGACAGTCTGTACGACCAACTGTTGTTACAGTTGCAACTGTAGAATTTGTAGGACCAGCAGCATTGATAGCTGAACAATATATTTCGTTAGTTGCACCTATTGTAGAACCTGCAGTGAATGTGTAAGAAGCAGATGTTGCACCCTCTATAGCAACACCATCCTTATACCACTGGTATGAAGAAGCGCCCTCTGCCACGATAGAGAGTTCCAAAGTATTATCCTTAATTACATCGTAAGCTGCATTCAGGTCTGTTGTGATAGTTGGAGCTGAAGCCGGAGCAGATGCTGTTACAGCACAAACGGTAGAAGGAGTGCTACCAATACTGTTTGATGCAACACACTTGAGGTTTACAGTACCAGCAGCTGTTGCTGTGTAAGAGTAAGTTGCAGATGTTGCACCCTCGATAGCATTCTCGCCATTATACCACTGATAAGAAGTAGCACCAGTAGCAACGATAGAGAACTCCTCTGCTACGCCTACTGTTACGTTTGCTGTAGCACTGAGGTCTGTTGTGATTGTTGGAGCGGTAGTAGAAGACTCGCGAGTAACCTTAACAGCTGCAGCACCAGTACCTGAGCCATTAGCACGGCTAATATAAATAGTGTTTACACCTGCTGTACCTACCATGTCTTCTGTAAGGGTAACAACACCGACATTATAGTCACCCTTACCTGTTCCTGTAGCAAGACTTGCTGCGATGTCAGTATCTGCCCTTTGAGAAGTTACACCTGTACCTACGCGATATGAATTGTAACCACAGATATATACCTTGTCGCCAGCTTTGAAAGTGCCACTTGACAATGTCAGTTCAAGATAGAGAGTGTTTGTTCCCAACTTGTGACCTTTTGATCCTGTTGCCTTAAGGTCATTGTCGGTAACGGCTTCATTGTAAGCCGCACTTTCAGTAGAAGGATTGGCTGATCCCTGGAAAGTAGCAGTACCGCCTGTAGCAGTCATTGCTGTTCCCTTTGCTGTAGTACTTCCGTCTGACTGCCACAGGAATACTGTGTCATCTGCCTTCGCTCCGATGACTATCGCCACTAAGAGCATCAAAATAGATAAAATTTTTTTCATTTTTGTAAAATTAGTTGTTAAATAATTAGTTGTTATTTGTTAAGTATTTTCTTTCTGTTTTATTAGTTTTGTAAATTATTTTCTGTTTCTTGAACTTATTGAATATCAAGCAGATGGCCTTTGGCTTTTTCTTGTCTGCGGTGGCTTAGCAACCGCGTGTCCTAGCTTAGACCTCCGAGCTTTGTCAATGGTCTTTACACCCCTCTCGGTCTCCCCGTTAGCGGGGAGCAGAAACGCCTGAGCATCCGAAGGAGCGCAAGAACCGCAGAGACGTGCTATATGGCACGAAATGAACCGAGCAAGCGCCATTGGCTCTGCCCTGAATACTCCCTATTCAGCGATGTGATTAGTATGTAGTTTGTGGAAATAAAAAAAGCGTGGGAGTTTTTCTTCCGCGCTTATCCTCGTAGTCAGGCCTTCGCATTGCCCCTTCGCAAGGATAAGCAACGCAAGCCAGCCCACGCTAAAGAGACTATATGCCCTACACCGATACTACACACCCACGAAAAGATGGGTGTGCAGCTCGTACAAGGATATAATCCTCTAACGCAGACGCTCTCCGTTGCATTACCACTGTGCGAAGAAATCAAAGTTGCGAAGTTTGACTACACAGACAGTAACGTTAGAAAACGCCTTTCCGAGCCTCGCCACACGTGACGTGGCTCCATTCCAATATTTGTGTTGAACCCACCCAACCCTGCGGGCTGACTGCGTTCCTATTCATGATGCCATCCCATAGGGAATGAGCATCAGAATACAGAGGTGCGCACACCTTTGCGGTGCAAAGGTACTAATAAATAAGGTAATAACAAAATAAATTGCAGTATTTTTAAACAAAACAGGCGAAAAAAGACCACGGATAGTTTAACAAAAACCTAGAAAACCCCCATTGCCATGATACAAGTGCTTTCAGCCCTCTGTAACGCAATTCGCAGATTTTTACTTGCCAGCAAGCTGTCAGATAAAAATTTCCGACTCGCATCTAAGTCTCCTTCAGAGCCTCACTATCATGACAATGGGCAAAAACATTAAAAACAAGACTCGCAAGCGAGTACGAAACGCAATCAAAGATTACTACGAAAACGAAAACTGTTGCAGAAGCATTACTTCTGCATGCAAAAGCATTACTTTTAGCGCTAAAAGCATTGCTTCTGCAGCTAAAAGCATTGCTTTTATATAACGACAACTGTGACAACAAAAGATAATTAAGTTTTGGTATTTTGGCAAACCTGCCAAAATAATTTTAATAATTTTCGCGAGAAACCTCACATACCTCACTTACACCCCTCTCAGCCCAGTGTTTATGCGGTTTCCCGCAAGTGACCTCTTTTCGAGAGAGGTCACTTAAACCTCACTTAAACCTCATGAAGTGACCTCTAAGTGAGGTGTTCGGAAAAGAGGTCACTTGCCTCAGCCCAGTATTCATGCGCCTTCACAGCCCATAAGTGAGTAAGTGAGGTTAAAAATGAAAATTCTCTTTTTTTGCAGTAGAACTGTTTGAAATCATGATTATCAAGAAAAGAATCGAGACTTGGGCTCTAAAACAACAAGGGGCAAGAGGGGGACAATCAAGTTTTCAGGTTTTATAGTCCTGTCACTACAAATCATTGAAATTCAAGAAGAAAATAATAAGAAATTACACTTTTCCAATGTAATTTTAGCCTTTTTCTTACACTTTTCCAACATGTTTTACTCCTTTTTTGTACACTTTTCCAATGCAAAAAGGACGAAATCATTTGCATGATTGAAAAGTCAACAGTAACTTCAGATAAGGATTTGCACTTGGCAGAAAAAATAAATAGAATTTTATTTTGTTTTTTGCGCTCGTTTTAGTACCTTTGCAGACGTGAATCGCACTCTTCGTAAAACAATGAATATAGGTGCTCCGCTCATACTGGGTGGGGCTATATTGTATTGGATGTACAGAGGATTCGAATGGAAGACCATAGAGGATGTGCTGCTGCATAAGATGAACTGGTGGTGGATGATAGCATCGTTCCCATTCGGCATTCTGGCACAGATGTTCAGAGGATGGCGATGGAAACAGGCACTGGAGCCATTAGGCGAGAAACCTCGCACCTCTACCACGATATATGCCATATTCATATCTTACGCTGCATCGCTGATGGTGCCCAGAATAGGCGAATTCACCCGTTGCGGAGTGCTGAAGCGATGGGAACATACCTCGTTTGCCAAGGCGCTGGGCACGGTGGTGACGGAACGTGCCGTGGACTCGCTGATAATACTCATGGTGACGGTACTGGTGCTGCTGGCGCAGTTGCCTGTGTTCATCAATTTCTTCGACAAGACTGGCACAAGGGCTGGCGAGTTGCTGGGTATGTTCAGCCAGACGGGATACATAGTGACTGCTCTATGCGGAATGATGGCGATGATGTCGCTCTATATCTTCAGGAAGAAACTGGCGTTCTACGACCGTGTGAAGACCACCATGCAGGGTGTGTGGAGTGGTGTCATGTCGCTCAAGAATGTGAATAACGTTCCCCTGTTCCTCTTTTATAGCGTAGGTATATGGGGGGCTTACTTCATGCACTACTACCTGACGTTTTTCTGTTTTGAGGAGACCTCGCACTTGGGGCTCACCTGTGCAGCGGTCACCTTCATAGTGGGTTCGATAGCGGTGCTGGTGCCCACACCTAACGGTGCAGGCTCATGGCACTTCGCAGTGAAGACGATGCTGATACTCTATGGTGTGGCTGATGCGCCAGCGCTCTTCTTCGTGCTGATAGTGCACACCGTGCAGACCATGCTCGTAGCGGCACTGGGACTGTACGCCGTAGCTGCACTGAGTGTGAAAAAGAAGAGAGAAAGAGACTAAAAATTAATAAAGACAACTATGACAACAAAAAACAACTAAAATAAAGTTGAAAAGAGTTGTGGGAGTTGTCTTCTTAAAGATAAAAGATGAAAAAGGTTCGTCCAAAAAAGAATCTGGGACAGCACTTTCTGACTGACCTGGGAATAGCGAGACGCATAGCCGATACGGTGGATGCTTACCCTGACATACCCGTGCTGGAGATAGGTCCTGGCATGGGCGTGATGACACAGTTTCTGATTACCAAGCCAAGACCATTCAAGGCGGTGGAGATAGACGAGGAGTCGGTGGAATATCTAAACGGGAACTTTAACGGGAACGGGAACTGCCATGCGGATGAGCACCAACTGGAGCGCAAGAACTTTAACGTTAACTGCCATGCGGATGAAAATAATAATAAAGAAAATGTTCCCGTTCCCGTTAAAGTTCCCGTTAACAGCCACTGGCTGATTCAGGGTGACTTCCTGAAGATGGACCTTAATGAGGTGTTTGAGGGCAGGCAGTTTGTGCTGACAGGCAACTACCCTTATGATATCTCGTCGCAGATATTCTTTAAGATGCTGGACAACAAGGAGCTGATACCTTGCTGCACTGGCATGATACAGCGAGAGGTGGCACAGCGCATTGCTGCCAAACCAGGCAACAAGACCTATGGCATACTATCGGTGCTGATACAGGCATGGTATGATACGGAATACCTGTTTACGGTGGACGAGACGGTGTTTAACCCACCACCAAAGGTGAAGTCGGCTGTGATACGCATGACGCGCAACAGTCGCAAAGATATAGGTTGTGACTGGGCACTCTTCAAACGTGTGGTGAAGGCTACCTTCAACCAGCGACGCAAGATGCTCCGAGGCAGTCTGAAGCAGCTGATAGCCGACCCTCTGTCGCTCCCCCTGCCAGCAGAGTTCCTGACCAAGCGACCAGAGCAACTGACCCACGAAGAGTTTGTGGAACTGACTAACGCTGTGGCTGGTGCCACAGCGAACGGGAACGGGAACGTTAACGTTAACCACCATGCGGATGATAATAATATTAAAGAAAATGTTCCCGTTAGCGTTAACGTTAACCACCATGCGGATGACAATTAATTAAATTAAAAGTTCCCGTTAGCGTTAATATTAACCACCATGCGGATGATAATAATATTAAAGAAAATGTTCCCGTTCCCGTTAACGTTCCCGTAATAAAGAAAGCACCCCGCAGGGTGCTTTTTTTATTCTTCTTTCATTGCTTTTATCTTTTCTTTTGTGAGGTTGAGCTCATCGCGGAGTTTCTCAACCTTGCGGTTGATTTCGTCGATAAGGCTGTTGCCCTTCTTGCTTGACGAGGTGAGGAAGAGCAGGTTGTTTTCGTAGGTCTCGAGTTCCTGCTTCATCTCGTTATAGCGACGCTGCATCTTCTGACGCTCCGTCTCTACAGCATTCTCGCCTCGCTTAGCCACCTCCTTGAGGTTATCCTTGAAGGCATTGAGGCGACGGCTGGCACGAGACTTATTGAGTTTCTTATAGAGAATGTCGAGAGTGTCGTGATAATCGCGGAAGAGCTGATCCTTCTCCTTGAAAGGCACATGACCTATCTGGTTATACTCCTCAGTGAGTGCCTGGAGTTCGGTCTGCAGGTCTTCTACCTCAGCATCGATGAGAGCCTTGAGCTTCTCCACTATGCCCTGCTTCTTCTGCAGGTTCTCCTGCTGCTCGTTGCGCACTCCTGAGCCAGCCTGGTTGCGAGCCTCGAAGAACTTGTCGCAGGCAGCACGGAAGTCAGTCCAGAGCTGGTCGCCAACCTTGCGAGGGGTCATACCTATCTCTTTCCATTCCTTCTGAAGCTGTATGAGTTTGTCGGCTGTAGCCTTCCACTCCGTGCTCTCAGCCAGTTCCTGAGCCTTCTTCACTATCTCCTCCTTCTTGGCTATGTTCTCAGCATAGAGGTTCTTGAGTTGCTGATAGAACTCATTCTTAGCCGTAAAGAACTGGTCGCAAGCCGTACGGAAACGCTCGAATATCTTGACATTCATAGCCTTAGGCGCGAAGCCTATGGTCTTCCACTCAGCCTGAATGCCGATTATCTCCTTAGCCTTAGCCTCCCATTCAGCAGCTGTCTTGAGGGCATCGGTGGCTATCAGCTCTACTTTGTCGCAGAGTTCGCTCTTCTTCTGCAGATTCTCCTCTTCCTGCTTGTGGAGAGCCTCGAAGTGGTCGGCATGACGCTTGTTGACCACTGTGCTTGCCTGCTTGAAGCGAGTCCATATCTCTTCACGCAGTTCCTTAGCCACAGGACCAATCTCACGGAACTGGTTGTGGAGCTCCTGCAACTGGTGGAAGGCACTTACCACATCCTCCTCGTCGGCCAGTTTCTCAGCAGCCTCGCAGAGGGCTGTCTTAGCCTCGAGGTTCTTCTTGAAGTCGTATTCACGAGCCTCAAAATTCATCTTGAGCAGGTCATAGAACTGTTCGAGTGCGAGTTTATAGTTATTCCAAAGTTCTGTGGCATTCTCAGCAGGCACAGCCTTGAGAGTCTTCCACTCCTCCTGCATAGCCTTTACCTCCTGATAGTTGTTGCTTGCCTCCTCAGGACTGGTAGCAAAGGATTTTATCTTATCAATGATTTCCTGCTTACGCTTCAGGTTCTGCTGTTTCTCTGCCTCCAGTTTCTGTGCCTCAGCCTGCTTGCGCTCCTTGATGAGTGCCATCTCAGCCTTGAATTCTTCTTCAGTGGGGTCAGGGAGTGCTACATACTGCATTGGGTCGCCACCACCCTCGATGTAAGCCTTCTGGGCTGCTTCGCGCTCCTGACTGAGCAGATAATAGTAAGCAGTCTTGAGGTGGTCGGTCTCTGCCTTAGTGATTTCTTCCTCGCCGTGGGCAAGTTCCTTAATGCGGTTGAGCACTTCTTCCTTAGTAGCGTAAAGGCGTTTTTCGAGCGCCATGTCTTGAGAGTCCATCATTGTTTTTTTAGTTTAATGAATCGATGAAGTTAATAATACGAGGGGCTTCTTTCTGCCCCGAATTGCTTGCAAAAGTAAATAAAAGAATCGAGTCTGCCAAACTTTTACGGAAAAATTCTTGCGTTTCAAAATATTTTTACTAATTTTGCAAGCAGACTAAAAGTATTTAATAAAACCGAGAGAACGCTATGGGAACCAAATTCGTGACGATGGGTGAGATAATGCTGCGCATGACACGCCCTAACTATCAACGAGTAATTCAAGGACGCACCTTCGACGGATACTACGGTGGCAGCGAAGCCAACGTAGCAGTGTCGCTGTCAATGATGGGTGACGAGGTGGACTATATCACACGTCTGCCAAACAACAACCTGGGTAATGACTGTAGGAACGAGTTGAGAAAATACAACGTAGGTACAGACAACATCATCTGGGGCGGTACACGACTGGGCAAATACTTCTTTGAGCAGGCTGCATCAGTGCGTGGCTCAAGCATATACTATGACCGCGAACACTCATCGCTCATGTCACTGCGTTCACACATGATATACTGGCCTGACATACTGAAGGATGCGCAGGCGTTCCACTGGTCGGGCATCTCATGCGCCCTGTCAGAGAGTGCAAGCGACGCCACACTGGAGGGACTGGACGAAGCCTTACGCGCAGGCATACATACCTCTTTTGATATAAACTACCGAAAGAACCTGTGGAAATATGGCATGGAGGCTATGGACGTGCTGGTGCCAGCAGCCAAGCGTTGCCACATAATATTCGGCGATACAGCTGAGATGCAGATGCTCGTGGGACAGAAGCTGCCTCCGTTCAATGCCACATCCATAGACTACGAGATGGACATACCAGGCTATGAGAAATTCTTCGAGGCTGCACAGAACAAGTATCCTAACTGTCGCCACTTTGTGATGGCTATACGCAACGTGGTGAGTGCCAACCACCACTTCCTGACAGGTATGACATTCTCTGACGGCAAACTCTACCACACAGGTATAATAGAGATAGAGCCAGTGCTCGACCCAATGGGTGTGGGCGATGCCTTCATTGCTGCATTCCTACATGCACACTTCCGTTGGAGAGGTAAGCACCAGAGACAACTGGACTATGCCCTCACTGCCAGTGCAATGAAGAACACCATCATGGGCGACTTCAACCTGCTCTCTGAACAGGAGGTGATAGACGCAGGCAACGAGTTCTTCAAGAAGGGCATATTCAAGGAGGCTATCGCTCCGATTCTGGTATAAGGCTAATATATCCTTTTAACATTCATAATAACGTGGAGTGTCAGAGAAGTGATTCTATGGCACTCTTTTTTTGGCTTTTTATTTGGTATTTAATATTTTTTTCGTAATTTTGCAGTCCGTAAGAGGTTAACCCGATGAGGGTTATTAAAATGGGAATGGGGTGAGAATCCCCTACTGTCCCGCAGCGGTGTGTTGCACACAACAGCTTGCCACTCTGATTATGAAAAGCCACTGGGCACTTTGTCCTGGGAAGGCTGATGGCAAGAGCAACGAGTCCGAAGACCTGCCTCTGAATCTCTAAATGAACGTTTGCAATCCTCGTGGGTTAGGTATGCTACGGAAAGTATTTTTTTATGACATAATAATGGTGCTGGTCTTTTGGTGTGCCGGCATGTGTCCTTGTTATGCACAGGGGCATAGTCCGTCTATGCTCGACTCCATACAGCAGCTAAAGGCTGTGGAGGTGTATGGCAAACGACCTATAGCCACTTCGCAAACCTTGCGTGGAGAGGATTTGCAAGCTCTGTCAACGACATCGGTGGCTGACGCATTGAAGTATTTCGCTGGCGTGCAGATAAAAGACTATGGCGGACTGGGTGGACTGAAGACCATCAACGTGCGTTCTATGGGTGCACAGCATGTAGGTATCTACCTTGACGGAATACGCATAACAAACGCACAGAACGGTACGGTGGACCTGGGCAAATTCTCGCTATCGACGATGGAGAGCGTGTCGCTATATAACGCCAACAAACTGGACAACTGCCAGTCGGCATCGGAATACGCGTCCGGGGCTACCGTGTATCTGCGCACTCGCCGACCCACCAACGACTCTCTGTCACTGCAGTTGCGCCGTGCATCATTCTCCACATGGACAGGCAAGGCAAACGCACAGTTCAAATGGAAAGGATGGTGCGGATTTATAGACGGAGAAATGACCTATTCAGAAGGTGACTACCCCTTTCGCTATCATTCAGAATATGAAGACACCGTAGGACGCAGGGCAAACAGCGACATACGCTACGGACGCATTGAGGGCGCACTGTTTAAGGGGGGATTCTCTTCACACATCTATTACTATGACTCAGAGCGCGGATGTCCTGGAGGCATAGTGAGACGACTGAGCGACAAATACGTGAACGTAGCAAGGGAATGGGACAGGGACTTCTTTGTACAGGCAAGCTACGAGCACCAGTTTGCTGAGCGCCACAGGATGAGGGTGAATGCGAAATACACCAACGAATATCTGCGCTACTGCACTAAATATCCAGAAAACCAGAACACGGCAAGGGTAGATAACCACTACAGGCAGGAAGACGGCTACGGAGCATTATGCTACGGATTTATGCCCTGGACGTGGCTGTCGCTATCAACCAGCTATGACGTTCGCTACAGCAAACTGCAGGCAGACCTCAGAATGTTTGACGACGTGCACCGCCTGGACCAGAAACAGGTAGTAGCCGCCCAGATGAACTGGCACGACATACAGGCTGCCGTATCACTGCTGCACCAACACTATCGCGACTTCACCTTTGCAAATGCAGGAGCCGCCGACCCACTGGATCGCTGGACGCCAACGGTATCACTTGCCTACACCCTGAAGAGTCTGACCATGCGAGTGTGGTATAAGAAGATATTCCGTGCTCCTACGCTCAACGACCTATACTATACACAGGTGGGCAACCGCAACTTGAAGCCTGAATACACAAAACAGTGGAACATAGGTTTGGAATACCACTATGACGACCGGCAATGGAACGCATCTGTTCAAGCCGACATCTACTGGAACAAGATAGAGAACCGCATAGTATGTCTGCCAATGAAGGGCACATACACATGGTCGATGATGAACTACGGCTACACTTTCTGCAGAGGTCTCAACGCAACGGCTCAGGGACACTACCACACAGGAGAATGGCAGTTCTCACTGCTCACCTCGCTGACATGGCAGCGCGACGTTAACCGCACCGACCCTACCGACGAGGACACCTATGACAAACCTATATGCTATGCGCCGACACTATCGACGGGCATCACAGCAATCACGGCATGGCGCACGATACAGTTTACAATGTCATACCTGCACGTGGGCGAACGCATGTGGAGCTATGCCGACCCAAACGATATATTGGAGGCATACAACAACGTGGATGTGAAACTGACATACACCAAAGTGATAAAAAAGACATCCATGGGAATGAGCCTGGAGGTAAACGACCTGTTTGACAAGCAGTATGAGCACATTCCTCGCTACCCCATGCCTGGAAGAAACTATAAACTGACATTGATTTTCGGAATATAAAATAATATATAAGGTATATGACAAGACATTTATTTATAACAGCCATAGCATGTGTTTGCAGCTGTATGTTCTCTGTTCTGTCTTCAGCGCAAGAGAGAATCATACTGCTGAATGAGGGAATGTGGCAGGCGGACAATGGACGCATGACATATTTTGAGGATGGCGCAATAGTGAGCAACCAGTGGTTTCGTGACAAAAACGGTTATAAACTCGGCGACACCCCTAACGACATAATACAGATAAACGACAACCTGATAGCCATAGCACTTAACTGGTCGAACATAATACAGTTTATAAAGCCTGACGGCACTGCCGTTGCTGCCACGGAGGACGTGCCCAACAACCGCAAGCTCTGCACAGACGGCAAATATGTCTATGTAACCAGCTACGGACACGAATGTGGAACCACAGAGGGCACGAAAGAATTCACCAAGGGCTTCGTGGCTAAGATTGACATCACCAACTACAAGGTGGTAGCCGCCACCGAGGTGGGATATGAGCCAGAGGGAATAGCCCTATACAAAGGACATCTGTTTGTTGCCAATACAGGCGGATATGCCCAACAGGAGACTGACCACGACTTTGAAACCACGGTCAGCATACTTAACTCAGAGACCATGCAGGTGGAGAAGACCATAGACACACACGTGCCTAACCTATACGGAAAGATGTCGCAGAGCGGACAGTATCTGCTGATAAACTCGCCAGGCGACTATTATGAGATACCTGCAGCAGGCATGGTGTTTGATTGCGAGAAGGCTCTCAATGGCGATGACTGCTTCGTGAAGTTCGACCAACCCGTGACATACAACTGCACCACACTCGACGGAAAGTTTTTTGCCATCGGCTCATCATTCTCATATATCACTGGACAATATGAGTTCAGTTATGCTACCATCGACCCTAAGGAGGTAATGGACAACAACGGAGAAAAGGGCATGAGCGCTACCCTCCCAGGCTCGCTGGCAACAGACTTTGCTGACATGGGACAACCATACGGCATATACGTAAACCCCTATACAGGATACATCTACGGCACAGATGCTGCATCGTTTGAGAGTATGGGGTATCTGTATCAATGGACACCTGAGGGAGAGTTTATAGGCAAGCACAAGGTGTATATAAACCCAGGACACTTCCTGGCTCTGCCACCTGACGGAAGCGGTATTGAGGGTATAGTAGAGGAGAACAGCACTTCCACGGTAAACTATTATGACACAGAGGGACGTCGCATCACTCCCCCGTTCAAGAAAGGACAACTATATAAAATCTCTAAATAAATTATCACTATTATGAAGAAACATTTACTTAGTATCATGGCACTGATGCTGCTCTGCGTGAGTAACATCTACGCCACCCAAATAGAGGTGACGATGAATGCCAAGAGTAAGCTCATCAAGTCGTTTGTAAATATGGCGACAAGTGAGAGTGTTGCAGTTGGTGAACCGACAAGCAACAAGTACACATTCGATGCTGCTGACGGCTCCTATCTGCTGACTGCTACGGCAGCCGACGGCGAGACTGTATCAGGCACCATTCAGGTGGACGTGGATGCCGACCACACATCGTTCGCCATCTTCTCTCCTGAAATCACCGTAAAGAACACTGGTTGGGAGTATGGCACCGACTACACATTCAACCTCAAGGTGACAACCAAGGAAGGTGCAGAGGTGAACACCGCCATGGGTGAGTACACCACAGGCAAGAAGATGTTCATGGTGTTCAGCGGCAACACCTATTACCTCGACCTTGTCCCTTCAGAGGCACGACTGGCAGAGGGTTATCTTCCAGCTACCTACACTGGCACCGTAACATTCAATGCCTCTGTCAGTGCTGAAGCACCTATGAGTGCAGCTTACAGCATCAGCGTACCTGCTGGCGCTGACCTCTTCCTCGGCACCAAGACTGCACATTTCGTGAAGTTTAAGGAAGTGCTGCCACAAAATGTCGTTACTGGAGGCAATAACAAAGTATATACCTTCAAACTGGCAGACAAACAGGTGTATAACTATCGTGTGAGCCAGCCAGGCAAGCTTACTCAGGCTGGTCTCTTCACCATGAGCCTTGATGCCTCAAAGCGTCCGATACTTGCCTTCACCGATGCAGACATGACTGCTAAGGACCCAAAATATGTTGACCACGACGTTAAATCAAACGGTGGATATAACGTAGGCGATATGTTCCTGAACATCAACCCTGCAGGACACCTGAAACTCAACAACGTGGGCGACACTTACGACATTCTGCCTATGCGCAACTGGGAACTCATTGAGAGTATCACCAATAACTATTTCATAGAGCCAGACTTCCACTTCACCGTTGTCAACACTAACGGTCAGGAGGACAACTCTGTAGTAAAGGTAGAGGACGAACTGCTGACGGCTGTAGGCAACGGTACCGCTATCGTACTCGTGACCTATGATGCTATACATCTTAATCAGTACAGCGGAGTATCACAGAAAGACTTCGTAGGAGGCGCTTACTGGGGCGCTATATGGCCTGAGAACACTGCTGCCTTCGTGGTAACCGTTGGCGAGCAGGCTACAGACATCAAACCAAACATCATTATCAACAAGGACTATCTCACCACAGTTACCCCATGGGGTGGTGGTGACCCTATCGACACCAAGCTGTCAATGGAGAATGTCGATGCAGAGTGTGATGTGCTCTACTACCTCGACACAGAGGATGGCTATGACTATACCTTCACACCCGAGGGTGTTGCTTCAGTAACTTTGGCTCGTCCTACAATAGGCGTAAATAGTGCTTCTTACACAGGTTTCAGCGAGGAAGGCGTAACAAAGAACGAGGACGGCAGCTATACTCTCCGTCTCACATTCGGACGCAACATTGTCTGCCTTACCGACGCATCAGGCAAGAGCGTATATCAGGTTATGACAGCTAAGCCTTGCCATCGCGACATTAAGGTAGGTGACGAGATAGTAACAAGCGTGAAGCCTGGTGATGCTGTCACAGTGCAGTACTCTGGTCTGTATCATCCAGCTAACAAGCTTGCCGGCATACATAACTTCAATGCCTTCGTCGACTACAAGAAACCTGCTGAAGGCGTAACAGTAACAAAAGGTAAGGGTAACCAGTACACAATGGCTAATACGCCTGCTTCACAGGCAGTTTCATTCACCGTACCTGCTGACTGGACTAAGTCAACCATAGAGATAGCTGACGGCGTAATGGGCATAGGTGGTTTTGGAGACCCTGTAGGCAACCATCGCTTTACATCAAAGACTACTGGTCGTGCACCTAACTTCACTGCTATATCTCAGACAGCAGTCTTCGGTCGTGTGCCAGCTATAACTCTGGATGTTGACCTTCCTTTTGTCGTTGCCGATTTTGAAGACATTACCGTGCCTGCTGATGGTCACATGAGCGTAAGCACTGAGGAGGATGACGAACGCACCGAGTTCACAAGCGGAAACTTTGAGTTCAAGACTGGCTGTATGCATGACTATAGTTACTGGTACTGGTTCGGCTATGCTAACCAGACAGACACCAAGTATGAGACTCTTGACGACCAGTGGAAGAACATTGTAGGCGGAGGCTATGACGGTTCAAGCAACTACGGTGTGGCATTCGCTGCAGAATTCAACGGTCCTTGCTACGTTAATGTACTCAACCATGATGACGGTGTAGAGATACCAGGTTTCTACATCACCAACAGCAGCTATGCATACACAGCTATAACAGAAGGCAAACTGTCAAAGAAGTTTGGCAAGGGTGACTGGTTCAAACTTACCATCACGGGCTATGATGCCAACGATGAGGTGACTGGCACTAAGGAATATTACCTTGCAGACCTGCGCGATGCCAGTAAGGCTTACATCATCAATGACTGGCGCTACGTTGACCTCAGCGGTCTGGGTAAGGTGAAGAAACTCAGCTTCGCACTGTCAAGCACTGACAATCACCCCACCTATGGTATGAACACCCCAGCATACTTCTGCTTCGACAACTTCGGTGCAGAGGGCACGGAGGTCCTGCCTGAGAAGAATGTTGACTTAGCACTGGATATAGCAACCTTTGAAGAAATTACCGTGCCTGCTGATGGTCACATGAGCGTAGCCACTGAGGAGGATGACGAACGCACTGAGTTCACAAGCGGAGACTTTGAGTTCAAGACTGGCTGTATGCATGACTGGGATTATTGGTATTGGTTCGGCTATGCTAACCAGACAGACACCAAGTATGAGTCTCTTGCAGATCAGTGGAAGAACGTTGTCGGCGGAGGCTATGACAGTTCAAGCAACTACGGTGTAGCATTCGCTGCAGAATTCAACGGTCCTTGCTATGTTAATGTACTCAACTATAGTGAAGGCACTGTGGTTCCAGGTTTCTACATCACCAACAGCAGCTATGCGTACACTGCTATAACAGAAGGCGAGCTGGCGAAGAAGTTTGGCGAGGGTGACTGGTTCAAACTCACCATCACTGGCTATGATGCCAACGATAATGAGACTGGAACTAAGGAATACTACCTTGCAGACCTGCGCGATGCTGATAAGGCTTACATCATCAATGACTGGCGCTACGTTGACCTCAGCGGTCTGGGTAAGGTGAAGAAGCTCAGCTTCGCACTGTCAAGCTCTGACAATGACCCTACCTATGGAATGAACACCCCTGCATACTTCTGCTTCGATAACTTCGGTGCTGAGGGTACGGAGGTTCTGCCTGATAAGAATGTTGACCCAACGCCAACAGGTATTAAAGAGGTAAATGCTGAGTCTGCAACGTCTGGCAACTTCTTCGATGCACTCGGTCGTCGTAGCTCTACTACCAGAAGAGGCCTCAACATCATAAAGATGGCTGATGGTTCTGTTCGTAAGGTGCTCAAATAACCCAAATGAAAAATTTTTGTATTTTCCTGATGATAGTGGTGTTGCCCTTTCTTGCGTCATGCAAGGGGGGTGACACCACCTCTTTTTCGGAAGAGAACATTGAGCTCAGCTATGCAAAACTGATAGAGATACGTCAGGGCGACGGATATGTGGTTGCTGATGTATGGAACCCCTGGAAGGAGGATGGCAGCAAGAAAGAGAAAGACGAGAAGGTGTTGTTGCATCGCTATGTCTTAGTGCCAAGCAATGGTGAGATGCCAGAAAATCTTCCCCAAGGCGAACTGATTCGTACACCACTCAAAAAGTCTGTGGTATATACCTCTGTGCACACCAGTTTGTTCGATGAATTGGGCAATTATGATGCCATCAAGGGTGTGTGCGACAAGGAATATATGTATCTGGACAAGATACGTAAGGATGTGGCTGAGGGCAAGATAACAGACTGCGGACTGGGCACAAACCCTGACATTGAGCGAATCATAGAACTGAATCCTGATGCCATACTCCTGTCTCCTTTCGAGAATGCTGGCACATACGGCAAGTTGGGTAAGCTGGGCATTCCCATCATAGAGTGTGCCGACTATATGGAGAACAGTGCATTAGGCAGAGCCGAGTGGGTGAGATTCTATGGTATGCTGATAGGCAAGGAGAAAGAGGCTGACAGCCTGTTTAACGCTGTGGAGGCAGACTATAACGCCACAAAGGCTTTGGTGAAGAATGCCAAGAACAGACCTACTGCCATAACTGAAAAGAAATACGGCTCTACATGGTATGTGGCTGGTGCTCTGAGTACGGTGGGCGGACTGCTCTCTGATGCTGGTGCCGACTATGTGTTCTACGACGAAAAGGTGTCAGGCAGTGTGCCTATGGCGCCAGAGGTGGTGTTTGACAGAGCCCAGCAGGCAGATATCTGGATGTTTAAGTATAACCAGGCGGTTGACATAACCAGCGACCAACTGGCAGCAGAATGGGGTAATTACTCAAAGATGAAGGCTTTTAAGCAGGGAAATGTGTATCAATGCAACCTCAGTCTTGTGCCTTACTATGAAGAAACACCTTTTCACCCCAACATACTGCTGAAGGACTATGTGAAAATATTCCATCCAGAGGTACTTAAAGACTACCAGCTGCGTTATTATAAAAGACTCACCCCCACCCCCTCTCTTGAAAAGAGGGGAGGTGTTACCAGATAATAAACAGTGATTCCCCTATTTATGACAGACGAAAAAACAGGAAATAAAAAGAAATCTTGGTTACGTTTTCTATTTGTTCCCCTCTCTCGCAGAGAGGGGGTAGGGGTGAGTCTGGTGGTGCTTTCGTTTCTTATTATCCTCAACCTGCTCATCGGCTCTGTCTCTATACCTGCCATTGAGGTGTGGAATGCACTGAGTGGAGGCGAGGTGGCGAAGGAGAGCTGGCGATACATAGTGATGGAATCGCGAGTGCCCCAAACCATCACAGCCACACTCTGTGGTGCCAGCTTAGCTGTCTCAGGTCTGCTGTTGCAGACTACCTTCCGCAACCCCTTAGCTGGTCCGTCAATACTGGGTATCACCAATGGTGCCAGCGTTGGTGTGGCGATAGTGATGCTGATAACTGGTGGCATAATAAGTCTGGGCAGTGGCGATAATTCTCAATCCTCAATTCTCAATATTCAATTCATTGGCAGCATCGCCGTTGTCATTGGCGCCTTCATAGGTTCTCTGCTCATAATCTTTCTGCTTTTGGCGGTTTCATCGGTAATTAAGAACAGTATCATGCTCCTCATCGTGGGTATAATGGTGAGCTATCTTGCCTCATCCATCGTGATGCTGCTCAACATTTTTGCCAATGCCGACAACATCCACACCTATGTTATGTGGGGTATGGGCAGCTTCTCTGATGTCACACTGAGGCAACTGCCGTTCTTCTCTGTGGTGAGTATCATAGGACTGATACTTGCCATCCTGCTTATCAAACCCCTCAACGCCCTGTTGCTGGGTGAGGGCTATGCCACCAACCTTGGCATCAAGACACAGAGAGTCCGTCGTTGGCTGCTTATCACTACTGGCATACTGACAGCTACTGCCACAGCCTATTGCGGACCAGTAGCATTCATAGGACTTGCCGTGCCACACATAGCCCGACTGATAGTTCGCACCTCAGACCATTCAGTGCTGCTGCCAGCCACCATGCTGTGTGGAGCCAGCATAGCCCTGCTGTGCAACATCATCTGCCAACTGCCTGAAAACATGATAATACCCCTCAATGCAGTAACCCCAATCTTTGGTGCTCCTGTAATAATCTACATTATTTTTAGGAAAAGGTAGAAGGAAAGGAGAGGGGAAGGCTAACCTTCTACAAACAAAAGCATAGTAACTAAAGACAAAAGCATAGCCACTGATTAGAGTAGCTATGCTTTTATGTAGAATTAACTAGTTAATTTTAAGAATTAGCTAGTTAATTTTGAAAATTAGCTGGTTAATTTGAGACGGAAGCTATGCCTTTGCCTTTCCTTTGTATGCCTTTATGCCCAGAACAGCTATAATGCAGAGCAGAAGCAGGGCAAGAGCTATGTAGGCAATGGTCTCAGTGGTCTGGATGCTCTGCGGCTTGAAGGTGAGCACCACCTTGTGGTTGCCTGGCTTGACGTTGATGGCTCGCAGCACATAGTTTACTCTGCTTATCTCAACGGGGTTGCCATCGACTGTGGCTGTCCAACCTGGGTAATACACCTCAGAGAATACCACTACCCCACCCTTTGCCGAGCTGATGTCGTAGTGGAGTTCGTTAGGTTCATAAGAGGTGATGGTAGCCTCCCCCAACCCCTCCGAAAGGAGGGGTGCTTTAGACTGGCAGTCCACATTGGCTGGGGCTCCCTCTCCCTTCGGAGAGGGTTGGAGAGAGGCTTTAAACTTCTTGTCAGCCACAGCTGTGGTGTGCAGGTCTATCTTGCCAAGGGCATCGAGTTCTTCGTTGGCATTGTCCACATACTTCAC
>JAEEVS010000043.1:0-15746 GCA_016290975.1 Prevotella sp.
ACCACCAAGGCTCTACGCAAGAGTTGTAAGACATAGTGTTGGTCATTCTGCCTATGTTCTCTTCCATCATCAGGTCGTAGAACTCCTGTCCTCCCTGTTGCCAGGCAGCATAATACCAGAAGGCAGGAAGGATGAATGACAGCAAAGAGAAACCAATCATGGTGAAGAAGGCACGGAAGAAGTTCTGCTTCTTCATCAGCAGGAAGGCACCCATACAGATGCAGGGAATCAGGGCACCAACAGGTCCCTTGGTCATAGTACCAGCACTCATGAGGAGTATGGCTGTAAGCGGAATGCCCTTCTGTCCCTGTTCATACCAGCGGTAGAGCATATAGAGAGCACCACAGGTCAGAGCTGTCAGTACCATATCCACTCGGCAGTTCATGCCAGCCCTGTGCAATTCAAAGCAGGTGAGGCAGATAATGGCAGTAACCAGAGAGGTTCGCACATCCTTTATGCGAGTAAAGAAACAGAAACCAGACATAATCATAGCCACAAGAGCCACCACACTTGGGAAGCGTGATGTAGCCTCTGTCACACTACCCCAGACATAGGACACAGCAGCGACACACCAGTGGAAGAAAGGCGGTTTGTATGCCATCTCGCCTCCGTTGTTGCGTGACAGAATCCAGTTGCCTGTCTCCAAGATGGAGTATGACACTATGCTCTCACGAGGCTCGCCCTTGGTGTTGTAGTCATATAGACCTATGAAGGGCAACAGTGTGATTATGCAAACGAGGAATAAAAACCAGAAGGTGCGTTTTGTTGTCATTTGTCGTTGTATTTTATGCATTCGGCTTCAGGCTCTGAGGTGAGATAGTTGCGTGTGAGCATCTCATAGCACAGTTTGAACCAGATGAGGGTTATAGGCAGAGCCTTCAGCGTGTAAGGGAATATGTAAGTCTTCCTTATATATTGCGGATAGATGTCTGTGGTGCAGAGTGAGGTGACTACGAAGGAAAGAACCAAAAGCGCCATATCCCAGTTGTTGCGCTTCCAAGGGGCTGAGGTGTACCATATCACTACAGCCACGAGCGAGATGATATGGCCGTAAGACTCTGTGCCTGTAGAGAACAGAGTGGCAAACATCATGATGCTGGCGAGAGTCATATAGCGGAACTGCAGGCTCTTCCACTGAGGAATGCGGAAGAAACACAGTGCCATCAGTATCAGTCCTGGAACAATCAGCCACAGGTCGCTATAGGTGGTGCAACCAGTCCAACGGCGCACTATGCCGAGGAACGAGATGTTCTGATCCCATGAATGGATGTTCAACTCATTCTTGATGCTGAGGCTGTGATACCAGTCGGCATACTGCCCAACGATGTATTCAGGCGAGGTGATGAGCATTGGGGCAACGAAGAAGACGGTGCTCCATACTATAAAAGAAATTATGAACTTCTTCTTGCGCTTGGAAAAGAAGAAGAAGGGGAGGGCAACGATGCCATAGAGCTTGATGAATGTGCCAAGCAACAGGGCAAATGTAGCCCACTCGTCACGCTCCTTCTCTACTGCTACGAAGGCAAAGATTATGAGGGCTGCTATCACACCGTTAAATTGTGCCACAAGGGTGCAGGTGAGCATCTCGTTGGCACAGAACCAGAGCAGGAAAATCTGTACACTACGTGAAAAGGTGCTTGTGCGGATAGCCACATAGAGAGTGAAGACTATGAGCAACAGCCAAAGGAAATAGCCTATGCTGATGGGCAAAACGGCAAAGGGGGCTATGAACAGCGAGAAGAACGGACCATAGTGGTTCTCGTCAAGATACTCACCAGGATATTCGCCAAAGAGCGTCAGTCCCTTCATGGCATGAATATACACATAGCGGAAGATATGGTAGGTGTTCTCTGGTTCGCCACCCTTCATGTTCTTGTAGAAAGCATAAACAGGTATGAGCATCCACACACAGAAAAGGGTGCGGAAGTCTGTGAAGAAGGGTTTGTGAAAGAAAACCTTTATACTGTCGATGGTTGATGAAACCTTGTTCATAGCAGTTCTTTGGCTACGGTATATAGTGGTCGATGCTTTACCTCAACGTAAATCTTGCCGATATAGATGCCTACGATGCCAATGGCGAGGGTGAGCACTGCGCCAATGAACCAGACAGAGAGCATGAGTGATGCCCAACCGTCGCTGTAATGGTGGATGATGAGTGAGCCCAAAACGTAGCACAGCATACAGAAGGCTATGAACATCATTATCATGCCGATGCTGATAATCATCTCGATAGGACGGGTGGAGAAGCTGGTTATGCCGTCGCTTGCTAAGCGGAGCATCTTCTTGAGGGTGTATTTTGACTCGCCAGCCAGTCGTGGAGAGATGACATCATCTACTGTGGAGGTCTGGAAGCCTATAAGCGGTATCATGCCACGCAGATAGAGATTGCGCTCAGGGAACTCGGCAAGGGCGTCGAGGGCTCGCTTGGTCATGAAGCGGAAGTCGGCATGGTTATACACAGTGTTCACTCCCATCACCTTCAGCAGTTTGTAGAACATCTGTGCTGAAGTCTTCTTAGCCCATGAGTCGGCTGTTCGGCTTACCTTCACGCCATACACTATGTCAGAACCCTCAGCATTCTTGTCTATCATCTGCTCTATGGCATTGATGTCGTCTTGCAGGTCGGCATCTATGGTCACTATGGCATCGGCATAGTGGCGAGCCGTCATCATACCAGCCATGATGGCGTTCTGGTGACCTACATTGTGTGCCAGGTTAAGTCCGCAAATTCGTGGATTCTCCTTGTGCAGCTCTTCGATTATCTGCCAAGTGCGGTCCTTCGAGCCATCGTTGATGTATAGAACGAAACTCTCAGGGCTTATCTTGCCTTTCTTCTGCAGGTCGGCAAAGAGTTGGGTGAGGCGAGCTGCTGAGTCGTGAAGCACTGCTTCCTCATTATAGCATGGTGATACTATTGCAAGTTTTATCATTTTGGGTTGTTGTTATTGCTTATTTGTCTATGGATTCTATCTTTCTCTTTGGGGTGGCTAAGTGTTTAGATGCAGAAGCTATGCTTTTACTATAAATTAACTAGTAAATTCTTAAAATTAACTAGTAAATTTGAGGTTGTTGCTTAGCTATAGCAAACTGAGGCTTAGCTGCTACGGCTGGAAGCTTACTATTTGCTGCCAGTCAGTATGCTTTCGGCGAATGAAGAATAGGTGCCAAACTCCTCGCCACGAGCCTTGAGGTCGAGTATCACCTCCTTCAGGCGGTCATACATGCCTTGTCCGGCATGGTTCTTAATTATGAACGGCATCTTCAGCTCTGGGTGCTCGCCCAGTGGGTAGAACTCCCAAGGGTGGAAATAGGTGTTGAAATATCCGTCGTGCTTCACTATGCGATGCACCAGTGCCTTGTAGAGCCACATGGGGAAGTTGTGGAGCGAGAGCCAGAACATAGGAATGCGCAGCCAAGGGCTCACTGAGGCTGGTATCTGCAACACACCCTCTTGCATGAAGTAGGTGCGAGGAGTGGTGAGGTGCATGTATCTGCCTGGTATGAAGGCTGGGTTAAGCGAAGCGTTGTATATGTAGCCCTGACGAGCCTGTTCCTTCAGGTCAACCTTGAACATGCGAGGCTGACGGTAGCCCTTGATCTGTCTGCCTGTCAGCTCTTCCAGTATGCGTTTGGAGTTTATCACGTCTTCAGGCTTCGGATTCCAGTGGTCGCAGCCGTGAGCAGCCACTTCGTGGCCTTCGTCCATTATGCGCTTCATCACCTCAGGGGCATGTGTGGCAAAATTCGCTGTACAGAAGAATGTGCCTTTCACTCCGCACTCCTTCAGACAGTCAAGAATCTTGTTGGTGCCATATCGTGAAACCTCCATTCCCTCTTTGAGGGTGTCATATTCTACTCCATGCTCGCGAGGAACATCAAACTCTTCTGTGTCGAAACTTAATAGTATCATAAATGTTGTTACACCTTATTTATATATATAGGGAGCAAAGTTACAACAAAAAAATGAAACACACAAATGAAAAGGCGAGAAGCAGCGATAATGTCGCCTTACTGTGTTAAAAAAACGTAAAAGTACGGTTTTGCGCTCGCACGATACCCCTTAAATGGAAAAATATGTGTAATTTTGCACTCCGATTTCCGATTATCGCTGGGGAATTACTTAGGTTCCCCGTGGGTGATGTGTGTTAATAGTCGTGCGTTTGGCCGCGCCGACGGTTAGTGAATCCGCACCCAAAGAGGCTAAGGGTGAATTAGACTGCGCCTAAGGCCGAAAAGAAGTTTTTTAGTAGTTAAAAATTATCGATTAAAGTCAAAAATGAACACTTTAAGTTACAAGACAATCTCTGTAAACAAGGAGACTGCAAAGAAGGAGTGGGTTGTGGTTGACGCTACAGATCAGGTAGTAGGCCGCCTCGCTTCAAAAGTGGCTAAGATACTTCGCGGTAAGTATAAGCCAAGCTTCACACCTCACGTAGACTGTGGTGACAACGTAATTATCATCAATGCCAAGAAGGTGGTATTTACAGGCAAGAAAGAGACTGATAAGGTTTACACCCGTTACACTGGTTACCCAGGCGGACAGCGCTTCAACACTCCAGCCGAGCTTCGCAATAAGAAGGACGGCGTAGAGAAGATGCTGCGTCACGCTGTCAAGGGCATGTTGCCAAAGGGCATCCTCGGCCGCTCACTCATGAACAACCTCTACATCTATGAGGGTACAGAGCACAAGCAGGAGGCTCAGCAGCCAAAGGCAATCGATATCAATCAGTATAAATAAATAAGGTATACATAAAGTACAATGGAAGTAATTAACGCAATCGGTCGCCGTAAGAGCGCTGTAGCTCGTGTATACCTCTCAGAGGGTACCGGCAAGATAACTATCAATAAGGTAGAACTCGACAAATATTTCCCATCTGCAATGCTGCAGTACGTAGTAAAGCAGCCACTCGCACTTCTCGACGCTACTGAGAAGTATGACATCAAGGCTAACCTTGACGGTGGCGGTTTCACAGGTCAGAGCCAGGCTCTCCGCCTCGCTATTGCCCGCGCACTCGTTAAGATTGATGCAGAGGATAAGAAGGCATTGAAGGCACAGGGCTTCCTCACTCGCGATGCTCGTGAGGTAGAGCGTAAGAAGCCAGGTCGTCCAAAGGCTCGTCGTCGCTTCCAGTTCTCTAAGCGTTAATCAGAGGACTACTTGTTTAGCATCTAAACCGCTGAGACTCGCAGCATAACACTATCTGCGGCTACCCAGCAGTTGTGATTCTGACAAATCATAAAAAAGAACGTAAACAAATCATTAAAAAAAAGAACAAAGACAATGTCAAGAACAAATTTTGATCAGCTGCTTCAGGCAGGATGTCATTTCGGACACCTCAAGCGTAAGTGGAACCCAGCAATGGCTCCTTACATCTTCATGGAGCGTAACGGTATTCACATCATCGACCTCAACAAGACTGTAGTAAAGATTGATGAGGCTGCTGAGGCACTGAAGAATATTGCTAAGCAGGGTAAGAAAATCCTGTTCGTCGCTACTAAAAAACAGGCTAAGGACGTGATTGCCGAGAAGGCACAGAGCGTAAACATGCCTTACATCAACGAGCGCTGGGCTGGTGGTATGCTCACCAACTTCCAGACTATCCGTAAGGCTATCAAGAAAATGGCGAACATCGATAAGCTTACTGCTGACGGCACATACAGCAACCTCTCTAAGCGTGAGCTTCTGCAGATTTCACGTCAGCGTGCCAAGCTGGAGAAGAACCTCGGTTCTATTGCTGACCTGACTCGTCTGCCTTCTGCACTCTTCGTTGTTGACGTAGAGAAGGAGCACATCGCTGTCAAGGAGGCACACCGTCTGGGCATCCCTGTATTCGGCATTATCGACACCAACGCTAATCCTAACTGTGTTGACTTCGCTATCCCAGCAAACGACGACGCTAAGGATTCAGTAGAGGTAATACTCAACGCTTGCTGCGACGCTATCAACGAGGGTCTGCAGGAGCGCAAGGTAGAGAAGGCTGACGACAAGGCTGCTGCACAGCAGGAGGATAAGCCAAAGGCTGCTGCTAAGGCTGAGGAGGCTGAAGAGGCACCAGCTGCAGAGTAATATTCAATCATTCATTACTAATTTTCAACAAAACGAAAATATGGCAATAACAATGGAAAGCATCAAGACCCTCCGCGCTATGACTGGCGCAGGTCTTGCTGACGTAAAGAAGGCACTGACAGAGGCTGATGGCGATATGGATCGTGCCAAGGAGATACTTCGTGAGCGTGGTCAGGCTATCGCTGCTAAGCGTTCAGACCGTGAGACAGCTAACGGCTGTGTACTCACCAAGAGCGCTGACGGTTTCTCTGCTATCATCGCCCTGAAGTGTGAGACTGACTTCGTTGCTAACGGAGCAGACTATGTAAAGCTTACACAGGAAATTCTCGACGCTGCAGTAGCTGCTAAGGCTAAGAGCATCGACGAAATCAATAACCTCACTCTCGCTAACGGACAGACAGTTGCTGCTGCAGTAACAGAGCGCTCTGGCGTAACAGGCGAGAAGATGGAGCTCGACGGATACTCTTTCATCGAGGGTGAGAACGTATCCGTTTACAACCACATGAGCAAGAACACTCTCTGCACAATGGTTCAGACCAACAAGCCAGCAGAGGAGCAGGCTCACATCGTTGCTATGCAGGTAGCAGCTATGAAGCCAGTAGCTCTCAGCGAGGCTGACGTTGATCCAAAAATCATCGAGGAAGAGAAGAAGGTCGCTGCTGAGAAGACAAAGCAGGAGCAGCGCCAGAAGGCTATCGACAACAAGCTGAAGAAGGCTGGCATCAACCCAGCACACGTTGACTCTGAGGATCACATGGAGTCTAACATGGCTAAGGGTTGGATTACAGCCGAGGATGTTGCCAAGGCTAAGCAGATTATCGCTGACACTACAGTTGAGATTCCTGAGCAGATGCTCGCAGGTATCGTTAACGGCCGTGTTAAGAAGTTCTACAAGGAGTCTTGCCTGCTCAATCAGGAATTCATTCAGGACAGCAAGATGTCTGTTGCTGACTACCTCAAGAGCGCTGACAAGGATCTCACAGTCGTTGCCTTCAAGCGTTTCTCACTTCAGGCAGACTAATTCTGAGTTTAGTTAAACAATCAATATCAAGCGTCAGTGCCCATGAAAAAAGGCGCTGACGCTTTTTCGCTCTATGAAGATTTTCGCTGTGGGCATGAACTATGCCCAGCACAATAAAGAGATAAAAACATCGTTATTTCAACAAGGCGTGAGCACTGCTGATGACGACAGACAGCGTGAGCCCGTAATATTCACAAAGGCTGACAGTTCGCTGCTGAAGGATGGCAAACCGTTCTTCGTGCCAGACTTTATGGGACGCATAGACTACGAAACAGAGGTAGTGGTGCGTATCTGTAAACTGGGTAAGAGCATCGACAAGAAATTTGCCCATCGCTACTATGATGCTGTAACGCTCGGCATAGACTTCACGGCAAGAGACATGCAGAAGCGCCTTCGCGAGGAGGGACAGCCTTGGGAGATAGCCAAAGGCTTTGACGGCTCTGCCGTTATAGGCGAGTGGATAGAGAAGGAAAAACTCTATTCGCCTGATAGAGTAGGGGAGAATGAAGGCATACAGGCTTTGCACTTCAGTATGGAGATGAATGGCGAGACCAGACAGGAGGGATGCACGAGCGATATGCTCTGCTCTGTGGACAGGCTGATAGCCTATATATCGCAGTTCTTCACCCTGAAGACTGGCGACCTGCTGTTTACTGGAACCCCAGTGGGCGTAGGACCAGTGAAGCCTGATGACCATATCGTTGGTTTCCTTGAGGGACGTAAGGTGCTCGACTTCTATTGCCGATAAACGTGAAAGATTGAATTGAGACTGAGATATATACATATTATATTATTGTTGGTGTGGACAGTGACTTCGTTGTCTGCACACGATTTTGTTGACCTATCTGCTCAGGAGATGCAGATAGACAGCATGTTGCCTTCGCAGTCTTTCAGCTTCGCTCTGCCCAAGAACTATCGTGACTCGGTATATACCGTAAGGCTGCTCTATCCTGAGTATGTGCCGCTGACAAAGAAAGAGATAAGACAATACAAGAAACTTACAGGGAATAACGAGGCTCCAGCCACCCCTGTAATGGAGTATGTATATGCTAAGGAGAGAACGAATAATTACCTGAATGCTAACTTCACCCCGATAGTCAAGCAGTCAGGCAAGTATTATTATGTCAGTTCCTTTAAGCCTACCTTATATAGCGCAAAAGCCAATACAGCGGATGCGCTCGATGTGAGTTTTGAGGATGGAGTGACAGATTCTTCAAACCCTGCTGACAACTACGTGAAGAATTCAAGGCTGAGTAGTGGCAAATGGGGAAAGATTCGTGTATCATCAACAGGTATATATCGCCTTACCCCAGACGTAATTCGCAAGGCTGGTTTCTCTGATATGTCAAAGGTTCACATCTATGGCTATGGTGGTAATCTGGTGCCAGAAAGACTTACACAGGACTGGATTGCTGCGCATGACGATTTGCCTGAGGTGCCCACTCTTACGCTGAATGGAGAAAAGTATTTCTATGCTCACGGTCCTGTTTCGTGGCAAAGCAGCACAACAACAACCCGAACACGTAATCCTTACTCTGACTATGGTTATTACTTCATAACCGAGAACGATGACGAGGAGAAGACCACCACGGAAGAAGAGCTGAAGAATAAGGTTGCCAGTAGCACAGACATACACCATTTCCTCTATGAGATGGAAAACTTTGCATGGATTGAAACAGGAAGAAAACTCTATGACAGCAAACCAATCAATGCAGGCTCGTCTTTGTCATATACTGTAGCTGTACCATCTAACAGTACCTATGCCAATGTGTATATAAACCTTTCTGCTAACAAGGGCTCATCTGTTACGGTCACCACAAGCGACCCCGACCAGTCATACAGTTACAGTTTTGAGAGTATGTCGTCAAAGTATGAGTATGTGCGCGAGTTCAGCAATACCTTCTATTTTGATGCTGAGAAACTGGCTAAGTGTGAGAAGGACGGTGCAGGCAACTATATGGTTAATCTGACCGTAAACTGTACTAATGGCGGTCCTATAAGACTGGATCATATCTCGGCTGCCTTTGATGGAGCAGAAGAAGTGTCTGCTTTGAATAGTTCTAATTATCCTGCTGCAGAATATGTCCACAATATAACGAACCAGAATCACCATGCTGATGCTTCAGCCGACCTCGTTATCATTATTCCTACATCGCAGAAGTGGTATAGTCAGGCTAAACGCTTGGGTGAACTGCATGTAGCAGAGGAAAATAAATTCGGCAATACGTTTACCTACAGCATAGTGCCTGCTGACGAGCTGTATAATGAGTTCTCAAGCGGAACACCTGACGTGTCGGCTTATCGTCGTTATCTCAAGATGTTCTATGACCGTGCCAACAGCAGTAATGCTACGAGTACGGACAAGATACCTCAGTCGGTACTTCTGTTTGGCGCATGCAGATGGGACAATCGTCTTAACACCTTGCCTACCTATTCTGCAGATGATTTGCTGCTAATCTATGAGACGGAGAACTCAAGGGTGACGACATCTTCTACTGGTATAGACGACTTTATAACCATCTTAGCTGATAACCAGACTGTACATGAAGGCTCATACTCTTCTTCGGCGTTGCGTTTTGATATGGGTGTGGGTCGTCTTTGTGTGACATCGCTTGGCGAAGCCACACAGATGGTTGACAAGATAGAGACCTACATGAACAGACGCGCTTCAGGCAAGTGGGTCAACAACATGGTCTATGTGGGTGATGATGATGCCAGTGCAGGTAATACCCACATGAAGGCAATCAATGACAATGCCGACAATATAATAAGGAAGGAGCTGGGTTTTGACGTTCATAAAGTTCTGCTTGATGCCTATGAGCGTGTTTCAACTTCTACTGGTTTCCGCTATCCCACAGCTAAAGCAGAAATCATTAAATATCTGAATGAGGGCACATTGGTGTTTAACTACGGTGGTCACGCCTCTCCAATGCAGTTGGCTGATGAATATATTCTTGATCCCACGGATATGAAGGCTCTGTCAGGCTCTAATTATTCTCTTATGTACACAGCTGCCTGCGAGACAATGCCGTATGATCAGACCATAGAAAGTCTTGGTACTGCTGCTATGCTTAATGCTAATGGCGGAGCAATAGCTTTCTTGGGTACTCTGCGTACTGTTTATGCCAGTTTCAATGAGTCGCTCGACTTCGTTTTCATGGATTACCTCACGTCTTCTGATGACAAGGGTACACCGATAACTATAGGCGAAGCACTGCGTCTTGCTAAGAATAATATGGTTTCAACAGGTAGAGACCGTACACTGAATAAGCACCAGTACCATATCTTTGGCGACCCTGCATTGCGTCTCGCCATACCTCGTTATAAGACTGTAGTCGATAAGGTCAATAATTTCTCAGTCAGTGAGGATGTTGTAGAACTTAAGGCTAATGAGGTAGTCAGCGTTAGTGGACATGTGGAATCTTTTGATGGTAAGAAACTCAGCGAATATGCTGGTCAGGCTGTTCTGTTAGTGAAAGATGCCACGGAGAGTATTACCACACGCAATAATGACGGAGTGTCACAGATAACATACAATGACCGCCTTAATACTATATATAAAGGTACGACTAAGGTAAGTAATGGCGAGTTCTCGTTTAAGTTCCGTGTAAATAGCGATATAGTTGATAATGGCAATAACGGACTTATCAACGTGTTTGTTACAAATTCTACAGAGTCATCAACAGCATTTGGCGAATGTAATAATATCCTGTTTACTGGTGCAGAAGGCGCACTAAATGACGGAGAGGGTCCTGAGATGACCGTCTATCTCAATACACCATCATTCATTACAGGTGGAACAGTGGGCAAAACTCCTTATTTGTATGCTGTATTACATGATAAGGATGGTCTGGATGTTATGGGTAACACTGTGGGGCATAATCTGGAATTGGTGGTTGATGGCAATACTAACAGCACATATAATCTCAATGATTACTTCCTGTTTGATGACGGAAGCTACACTGACGGCTCTGTGTCATACGTAATACCTGAATTATCATCAGGCAGCCATAGCCTGAGATTCCGTGCATGGGATTTATTGGGCAATGTATCAACCAAGACTATCAACTTCAATGTTGACGGAAGTCTGGAGCCCACCATCTCAGATGTATTCGTTTCTCCAAACCCAGTCAAAGGATTAGGTACATTCTATATCTATCACGACTTTAGGGGTAGCAATGCAGAGATAACTATTGATATTATAGATACTACAGGACGCATCGTTCAGACAAACATCTGGAACCAAGCTCTCAGTTCGGTTGAGGGCAGAACAGGATTGTCGTGGAATTCTGCAACTGTGCCGAATGGATTATATCTCTATCGCATACGTGTTTCATGCGACGGAATTAACTATTCTTCAAAGACTAAAAAACTGATAGTGGCGCAATAATACAAACACTCTTACGTTAATTTAAGGTATGATGAGGAAAATACTAACCATAATAGCACTCGTGTGTGTTGCCATCAGCGCTTTGGCAGCAGATTCCAAGACCAGTATGTTCAATCCGATACATACTGCGATGGTGTCTAACAACATAGCCCCTGACGCAAGAGCAGGCGGTATGGGTGACGTAGGTGCTGCAACCGACCCTGACGTGGCTTCACAATATTGGAACCCCGCTAAATATCCTTTCTGTATATCTCGAGCTGGTGTCCAGTTGAGCTATACCCCGTGGTTGCGCCAGTTGGTGAACGATATGAATCTGGCTTATCTTTCAGGTTACTATCGTATAGGTGATTATAGTGCTGTGTCTGCTTCTTTGCAGTATTTCTCACTTGGTGAGGTGTATTTTGCCGATGAGAGTGGTGCAGCAGATATGAGCCAGTCTATCAAACCTTATGAGATGTCAGTGGATGTGGCATACTCACTGATGCTTTCTGAGAAATTCTCTATCGCAGCAGGAGTACGTTTCCTGTTGTCGGATATCTCATATTCACGCACAGAAGAATCCAGGACTGCCAGTGCTTTTGCTGCAGACTTGGCATGCTACTACCAAAACTATGTAAACATTGGTCAGCGTGAGTGTCAGCTTGGATTGGGTCTCAGTTTGAGAAATATGGGTTCTAAGATGAAGTTTGCTGGTACTAACCGTTCGGAGTTTATCCCTACGAACCTTCGTCTTGGTGCTTCGCTCATGGTACCTATCAATGAGTACAACCGTTTCACTATAGCTGCTGATGCCAACAAACTTCTTGTGCCAACGTATCCTACAATGGATCAGATGAAGGAGGCTCACCCTGATTGGGAGGCTACCTCGGCCAACCTTGAGAATTATGCTGAAGAGGTATACTACAACAAGGGCTCTATAGCTGGTATGTTCTCAAGTTTCGGTGATGCCCCCGGTGGATTCAAGGAGGAGATGGAGGAGATACAGTGGAGCGTAGGTGCAGAGTATGTGTATAACGACCGTTTCTCTCTGCGTGCTGGTTATCACGATGAGGCTCAGTCTAAGGGTAATCGTAAGTATTTCACCGTCGGTGCAGGTTTCCGCATGAGTGCCTTCACTCTTGATGCTGCGTACGTTATTTCTACAGCACAGTCTAATCCTCTCGACAAAACCCTGCGTTTCTCTCTTAACTTCGACCTCGACGGATTGAAAGACCTCTTTGGCAGAAGGTAAAGAAAATATATGTTACAACAGCAAGCGCCACAAGGATTTATCCCTGTGGCGCTTGTTTCGTTTAAGGGTAAGCAGTGCCTGACGATTATGTCTGTTAACTTTTTTTATCAAAAGAAAACAAAGAGTATAATTTTTTTTGCGTACTTTTGTAGGCATAACCGGAAACTCCGACATTTATCTATTAATCATTAACCAACTAACAACAATGAAAAAACAAAAGAACAATTTCATGCGTTTGATACTATTGGTACTCATCGCAGTGTTTGTGCCCAACATGGCTAATGCACAGTTCGGCGGACTCAAAAAAGCAATGAAGAATGCAGTAAAGAATACAACCAGTAACGTGGTCAATGATGCGAAGGAATCAGCGACTGCGTCAGAGTCGGTAACCTCATCAAGCGACCCTTATGGAGGCAATCAGGTGGAGCAGATGAAGCAACGCAAACGTGAGGCTTCGGAAAAGCAGAACGCTGATCGTGAAGCACGCAAAAAGGCTGGCTGCAAGATAATAGAGTGTCGCCGCAATAATCAGATTGGCTCTTGGCATTCGAGTGAGAACAAGATGGTTAGCATGGTGGACAATGAAACTTATATCTTCGATGCTGCTGCTGGCAACATTCATACAGAGAGTGGTAAGACGGTTGCCACGCTCAGCAATGGCGTACTGGACATTCCAAACATCAATGCAAAAGTAAAGATTAACAGCACGGGTGGTGTTGAGATAAATGGTGAATCATGCGGTAAGGCAACCCGTCAGGACCTCTATATTTATGGTCGCCGTTTAGGTAACATCTTCTGTGAGGCACCACGTGAAATGGTGGTATTCTTCTTGCTTACCCAGACACCGTATGGTACTCCTGAGGCACGCGCCAATATGAGACGCACACAATATATGGATGGTACTTTTCTTGATGCTTCAGGCGCGCGTATCGGCTATATCAAGGGTGGGCAGATTATCAACAATAACCGCCTGTTCCCTAAGCAGGGTAACTTGCATTACGATGATGATGAGACTGTGATAGCTGATAACAACTATCGTGTTGGAGCTCTGCTGTATGATGGTACAGTGAACGACAATAGCGGCAATAAGATTGGTCAGGTAAAAGAGAATGGCGACATTATAAACATTTCAGGAAAGAAGGTGGCACATGTAGATGCAAAAGGTAAAATTACCAACAGTGCAGGCAAGTTCCTTGTACAGTTCTCAGGCGAACGCCCAGTCGTAGCTGCAGTACTATACTACTTCTTCTTTAAAGACAAAATCAAATAAGTCTTCCCTATATAAAATAAGGAGTTAGAGGTTAACCTTAAACTCCTTATTTAAATCAAATTGATTTTATCACCTCCTCAACTACGTGAGGATAGTGTTTCATTTCCAGTTCATGCACTTTTGCAGCTATATCATCAGCAGAATTTTCTGGTGATATAGTTGTTTTATATTGTGCTATAATCTCGCCACTGTCACATACAGGTGTGACATAGTGGATGGTGATGCCGCTTTCAGTCTCGCCAGCAGCCTTTACTGCTTCATGCACGTGGTGTCCCCACATTCCTTTCCCCCCAAACTTTGGTAGCAGTGAGGGGTGTATGTTGACAATGCGCATGGGGTATGCCTCAATGAGGAAATTGGGTACGAGGGGCAGGAAACCTGCAAGCACAATGAAGTCTATCTTATATTCCTTCATCAGTGCCATCATCTTCTCCTCATCGTTAAGTTCAGGTTTTGGCATCACGGCAGTAGGAACATCAAGATTCTGAGCACGCACCAATGCGTAAGCATCGCTCTTGTTGCAAACGACAAGAGCACAATTTACTGTTTCAGAGCCTTGAAAATATCGTATTATGTTTTCGCAGTTTGAGCCATTGCCCGATACGAATATTGCTATATTGGTCATAGGATAATTAGTAATGAGTAATGAGAAATTAGTAATTAAGAATTTGTAATTCCTAAAAACTGTGCAATCTTTTGCAGAGCATTTTCTTTTGCTTCTTGAAGATCATCATTTACCACCACAGTATCAAACTTCGGGGCAAAAGAAAGTTCATATTCTGCACGTTCTATGCGTTGCTCTATAACCTTGGGCGCATCAGTAGCTCTGCCGTTAAGTCTTCTGCGTAACTCTTCTATTGATGGTGGTTGTATGAAAACGCTTATGGCTTGGCTGCCGTATGCCTTCTTTATGTTCATGGCACCATGCACATCAACATCGAATACTACGTTTTCGCCTTGCTCCAGTTGTTTCTCCACCTGTGATTTCAGCGTTCCGTAATATCTGTCGGCATAAACCTCCTCGTACTCCACAAACTCGTTATTAGCTATCTTAGCCCTAAACTCCTCTGGGGTGAGAAAGAAGTATTCCACTCCATGTTGCTCTGTTCCACGAGGTGCACGAGAAGTACAACTGATGGAAAAGTGCATATTCAGTTCAGGATGCTCTTGCATCAACCAGTTTATTATTGTCGATTTGCCACTGCCTGACGGAGCTGCAAAAATTATAAGTTTACCTTTCATTGTATTAACGGCTCTTCTACTTAACTACTCACCTACTCAATTTAATACATTATGCCAAAGAATCGTAGCACATCGTTGAGGTTTGCCACTATCATTAATAACAGCAGTATGCCCATACCCACATATTCTGCGTGAACCATGAACTTGTCGCTTGGTTTGCGACGGAATATCATCTCGTAGAGCAGGAATAATACATGTCCACCATCAAGTGCTGGTATAGGCAGTATGTTCATGAATGCAAGAATAATGCTCAGGAATGCAGTCATCATCCAGAACATGTACCAATCCCATACAGGTGGGAACATAGAACCTATAGCACCAAATCCTCCGAGACTCTTTGCACCTTCTGAGGTGAATACATACTGAAGGTCTGACACATATCCACCAAGCATATCCAGTGCATATCCTATGCCAGCAGGGATACATGTTAACAGGTTATAGTCTATGTGGGTAGGCTTCATGTATTTGCCTATTGTGGTCATACCCACACCCATTACTATGCCTGAAGGACTGTCCTCGTTAACT
>JAEEVS010000044.1:0-7053 GCA_016290975.1 Prevotella sp.
GTGCTCCCTGGTCTCTATCTCAAGCATATAGCAGGCGAGGGCGCTATGGCTAAGATTACAGCCTCTTCGCTCATCGTCTATTACCGCATGTGGTCGTCAGCCACTGAGTCTGAGTATGGTGTCTCGGCTGTGCTCAGCGGTACTGAGGAGAGCATACAGCATTCGCTCCTTTCTGATACTAAGAATGAGGAATTGGTCAAGCAGGCTAACGAGTCCGACTACACCTTCCTGCGCAGTCCTAACGGCATATATACCCAGCTCACCTTTAATATTAAGGAGATAATGGAGAACCACGAGAACGACTCAGTGAGCACCGTTCGTGTGTTCCTGCCTTCTCGTAATGACAAGACTGAGAGTGAATATAACTTTGGAGTACCTGAAACGCTCCTTCTCTTGCGTTCCGATTCCATATACGACTTCTTCGGCGAAAAGAAGGTGGCTAACGCTAAGTCGTCATTCCTTGCCAATTTCTCTGCTGGCACCAATGGCTATACCTTCTCTAACATCTCTCCTATAATAGTCAAGATGTTCAAGGAGTGGAAGGCATCAGGCAAGTCATACGATGAGTATTGCAGCGACCCCGAGACTGCCAACTGGAACAAGGTGCTCATAGTGCCTGTCGAGACCAGTTATTCCACCCTTTCCTCTACCACCCAGCTCACTAAGGTCAGCCATTCTATGGATTACTCCAGCACACGCATGAGGCGAGGCATAAAGAAGAGCGACGACGACGATGTGGAAGAGATAAATGGCATCAAGGCAAGCATCATCTATTCACGATATAAGACTCGCTAACCCCACTCATGGCAGACAACTATCTCGAAAACCACTACGAGGAATACCTCAAGCGCAAGGCTGAGTGGGAAAAGAAAAAGAAAAAACGAGGTGCCAAGTGACCCTTTTGCTACCGTTCCCAATGCGTTAGCGTTGGGCATGAATTATCAACAGTCAATTATCCATTATCAATTATCAATTATCAATTATCCATTGTCAATTTTCAATTATCCATTAACCAAATGATCAAAATAACCTTCCCTGACGGTTCGGTTCGCGAATACGAAAGCGGCGTAACCGGACTCCAAATAGCCGAGAGCATTTCTCCGGCATTGGCACGCAACGTAGTAGCTTGCGGCGTTAACGGTGAGACCACAGAGCTCAACCGTCCTATCACTGAGGACGCTACCATCGCCCTCTATCGTTTTGAGGATGAAGAGGGTAAGCACGCCTTCTGGCATACCTCTGCCCACCTTCTTGCTGAGGCTCTGCAGGAACTCTATCCTGGCATACAGTTCGGTTTCGGACCAGCCACCGAGAATGGTTTCTTCTACGACGTTCAGCTCCCTAACGGTGAGATGATTAAGGAGGGCGACTTCAAGCAGATAGAGGATAAGATGCTCGAGCTGGCTCGTAAGGACGAGGCTGTAGTGCGCAAGGAAGTTGCCAAGGCTGATGCCATCGCCCAGTTCAAGGCTCAGGGTCAGGAATATAAGGTGGAGCACATCGACCAGGATCTTGAGGATGGTACCATCACCACCTACACCCAGGGCAACTTCACCGACCTCTGCCGTGGTCCTCATATCGTTTCCACAGGCATCATCAAGGCCATCAAGCTCACCTCTATAGCAGGTGCTTTCTGGCGTGGCGATGCCAGCAAGGCTCAGTTGCAGCGACTCTACGGCATCACATTCCCTAAGAAGAAGATGCTCGACGAGTATCTCGTAATGCTTGAAGAGGCTAAGAAGCGCGACCACCGCAAGATAGGCAAGGAGATGGAACTCTTCATGTTCTCTGAGCGTGTGGGCAAGGGTCTTCCTATATGGTTGCCAAAGGGCACCGACCTCCGTCTGCGTCTTCAGGAGATGCTTCGCACCATCCAGAAGCGTTTCGGCTATCAGGAGGTAATCACTCCGCATATCGGTTCCAAGAACCTCTACGTCACCTCAGGCCACTGGGCTCACTACGGCAAGGACTCTTTCCAGCCTATCCACACCCCTGAGGAGGATGAGGAATACATGCTCAAACCTATGAACTGCCCTCACCACTGCGAAATCTTCGCTTCTAAGCCACGTTCTTATCGTGAGCTCCCATTCCGCTGTGCTGAGTTTGGCACCGTATATCGCTATGAGCAGTCAGGCGAGCTCCACGGACTCACCCGTGTGCGCTCCTTCACTCAGGATGATGCCCACATCTTCTGTCGTCAGGATCAGGTGAAGTCTGAGTTCCTTCGTGTGCTCGACATCATCCAGGCAGTGTTTGCTATCTTCGGCTTCAAGGACGAGCAGGTAGAATTCCAGATATCTCTCCGCGACCCTAACGACAAGGAGAAGTACATCGGCACCGACGAGCAGTGGCAGTCAGCCGAGCAGGCTATCATCGATGCCTGTGCTGAGCGCGGACTCAATGCCCGTACCGAGACAGGTGAGGCAGCCTTCTATGGTCCTAAACTCGACTGCATGGTCAAGGATGCCATCGGACGCCGTTGGCAGCTTGGCACCATCCAGGTCGACTACCAGTTGCCTAACCGTTTCGAACTCGAATACACCGCTGAAGACAACACCAAGAAGCGTCCTGTCATGATTCACCGTGCACCATTCGGTTCTATGGAGCGCTTCACCGCTGTGCTCATCGAGCATACCGCAGGTCATTTCCCACTCTGGCTCACCCCAGAGCAGGTGGCTATCCTGCCTATCTCTGAGAAGTACAACGACTATGCCGAGCAGGTACAAGACTACCTCTCTACCGTAGGCGTTCGTGCCACTGTCGATAGCCGCAACGAGAAGATTGGTCGTAAGGTTCGCGACAACGAGATCAAGCGCATCCCTTACATGGTCATCGTGGGCGAGAAGGAACAGGCAGACGGCACCGTGGCAATGCGTCAGCAGGGTGGCGGCGAGCAGGCTGTCATGACCATGCAGGAGTTCGGCTCACGCATCAATGCCGAGGTAGCCGACCAGCTTCAGCACATGAACATACGTCCAAGGGACTAAAATAACGCTAACGTTAACGTTAACGCTAACTAAAAAGCATCTCAGCCAAACCAGCCGAGATGCTTTTTTTTATACCACCCATTCTCATTCTTGTTCCCGTTAACGTTAACGTTCCCGTAGCGAGCGGGGCTCGCTAAAATGCTGAAGCTAACAGCGGTATCGTGACCATCGAGATGATGGTGGTGGTAAACGTCAGTTCAGTCATCAGTGTGGTGTCCCTGTTGTTTATCAGGCACAGGATAGTGCCGTATGTGGCAACAGGCATCGCTATAATCACCGTGTTGATATTCACCACGTAAGGGTCGTAGCCCATCCATGTAAACAGCCAGTAGAACGCCAGAGGAATCAGCACCAGCCTGAACAGCGAAGTGGCATACACCGTCACGTTGCCCAGCATAGCCCTGCCCGATAGCTGCGCCATTGTCGAACCTATAATCATCAGTGCCCCAGGCACCGTGATATTGCCAATCATCGTCAGCGGCTTGCTTATCGCCTCAGGAATATTGTCAATGCCCAGAGCCACTATCACCATAGACAGATAAGCCGACAGCATCGGCGTGCTGTAAAGCACCTTCTTCTCGAACTTCCTCTTCAAGGAATTTCGAACGCTAACGTTAACGTTAACCTTAACCTTTTCGTTCCCGTTCCCGTTCTTGCGCTCCAGTTGGTGCTCAGGCGCTTCGCGGAGCCCGTTCCCGTTACTATTGGCAATCAATAGATTGCCTATCGTAAACACAAAAAACGTGTTCGCCACATTCAGTATCGCAGCATAGAATATCGCCGTCTGTCCGAAGATGCTCGCCACTATGGGGTAGCCTATGAAGCCCACGTTGCCAAACATCAGGGCGAAGCCCACTATGCCCTCATCCTCCTTCCTGCGTGTCAGCATTCGGGGTAGGGTGAAGCTCACTCCCGTCAGCAGTATGTAGGTCAGAAAACTGATGCCCAGCAGCGGCAGTATCATCTCGCGGTCGGGTAGGGTCTCGCCCATCGTAGACGACAGAATCAGCGCAGGACACGTGATATTCACTATCAGAGCCGACAGTTTCTTGTCAAACTCCTCATTCATATACCCTATCTTTCCAGCTATAAATCCGATGACCACTATTATCACCAGTGCCGTCATCACCGTTATATTCTCCATTATCCTAAATCTTTAAACTTTCAGGCTGCAAAGGTACTAAAACGAGTGCAAACCACAAAATAAACTCGTTTATTTTTTATGCCGAGTTCAAAAACCTTGTCTCATTAGAGACCAAGGTACTAAAACGAGTGCAAACCACAAAACAAACGAGTTCGTTTTTTTTTCTGCCGAGTGGAAAAATTGCCTGATATCATAAAGAGAAATGAAATAAATGTATTAACTTTGCAGTAAACTAAGACTAAGCACGAATCTATGCTATCATCATATCGACCACGCAATGCCGGCCATGATTATTATGGTTGTGGAACATACCTGATAACGCTCGTGGTGAACGGCCGAGAGCCCCTGCTCTCGCACCTCGCCACCGAAAAGGGGCATGAGGGGCTAAAGCTGACACCTCTGGGCGAAGCTGTGCAAGAGGCATGGCAACAGACGCCAGAGAAGCAGGCTAAGCATGGCAATCATGTAGCGGTGCATGCCAGTGTTTGCATGCCTGACCATTTTCATGGCGTGATAGAGGTGCTGCAACCCATGCAGTGGAGTCTGGGCGATATCATCCAGGCTTTCAAGGCTACATGCACCAGCAGTTGGCAGAGGCAGAGCGGGCTTCCGTCATCAGTGGAACGGCCGATATCGGACGTTTGCCATAGCGTAGAGGCACCGCTATGGTTGCGTGAGAAGGCGGCTGTGATGGATAATGAGGGCGCACTCGTGCGCAGCCTGTCAAAGAAGCAGAGGGTGGAGTATTACGCACTGGTGGGGCGTAGTCAGAAGCCTCTATTTGATGATAACTACGACGATACAGTCTGCATGGATAACCGCCACCGTGAGGCTATGATAGCCTATGTTAACGACAATCAGCGTCGTGCCATAGTGAGGCGCTTGTTGCCTGACTATATGAGACGATGCCTGCATGTGCAGATAGGAGGTAGGAGCTATGGCGCCTTTGGTAACCTCTTCTTGCTGAGATGGCCTCGCAAGATACAAGTGCAGTGTCATCGCAGGCATCCCATAACCCGCTTGCCCTATGAGGAGAGTGACGATTATGCCAAAGAGCGAAAGGAGTGGGAGAGAGCCATCATGGATGGCGGAACAGTTATTGTCACCCCAGGCATATCAAGAGGCGAGCAGCTTATGAAAAACGAGTGTATCGATCGCCATTTCCCGTTGATACACCTGCAGAAGGAACCGATAGGTCCGTATTGGAAACCAGAAAAGAAACGTTTTGATGCCTGTGCCGAGGGTACATTGCTGATATTGGCACCCTGGCATCTGGAGGATATGGGCACCGTGGGTGAAGCCCCTGCTGACAGCGACTATAGCTACTTCCATAATCTCAACACATTGGCAGCCGAGCTATGCACCTTTAACGGCGATGCCAAGATAACGAAATAGCCCCGCTTCCCTGCCCATTACTCAATTGCGCCGCTTTCGTAATTGCACCATTGCCCCGCTTTCGTTATTGCACCCTTGCACCGATTTCGGCGCCATGCTTCGCCTTCTTAATAATTGCGCCGATTTCGGCGCAATTTAAGAAGCATTACCTCTGCATGTAGAAGCATTACTTCTGCATCTAAAAGCATTACTTTTAGCACTAAAAGCATTGCTTTTACCTTTTCGTGATAAAATTGGTACTTTTTACTTCTTAATTTTTACTTTCACGAAATACTATAATTTTTTTCGTGAGACACCTCACTCACTCCCCTCTCAGCCCAGTGTTTATGGGGGATAAGAATAGTGACCTATCTCAAAGATAGGTCACTATAAAGGTCACTACATAGGTCACTGTACAGGTCACTATGCCGCAAGCAGTGGAATCACCTTGTAATGAGGAATATGTCCCCATTCCGTACTCTCATAGCCCAGAGCCTTCATGGTTCTGCCAAGATAGATCTTGGTGCTGTGAGTGTTCTGGATAGTAGGAAATTCCCTCATGATAATCTCCATCAGACTGTTACAGTTCAGCGAGCGAGCTGCTTCGCCCTCCTTCGGCTTACGGAAACAGATATTCACCATATCAGCCATATCCTTCTTCGCCATGTAGGTCACGTTAAGCTGCTGAATGCGAGCCACCTCCTCATTGTTAAACCAGTAAGGAGCCTTTTGCTCAGTCAGCTCATAGAGCACCTGGGCATATAGCTGCTCATAGTCTATCTCCCCAGCGTTGTCTATATACTGCCCCTTGGGAATGGTGATGCAGATATAGCGGCGCGAACCAGTAGTGTCCGTCAGAGGATGAGGATTGTTGGTTGTAGCAACAAAAGAAGTGTAGCGAGGTCTGTCCTCCTGCGAAGCCCCATAGATAGGACGACCGTTCACCCTGCTCTTTGAGAGAGTCTGCTTCAGGGCAGCATGCTGACCAGGCTTGATAGCATCCAACTCGTCCAGGTTCACCAGCAGGTTGTTGGTCAGAGCCATCTCCTTGTCATTCTTGTTAGAAAGGTTAAGGTGATCCAAGTAGTACACCCTCAGGCATTTAGGAAGCATGCGAGCCAGGAAGGTCGTCTTGCCACATCCCTGTGCACCTATTAAAGTAGGTACACACTCGTTGCCATGCAGAGTGTCCATCTGCAACCAGTGAGCCACCATCGAGCGCATCCAGGTAGAGAGATAGCCCTCCAGTTCTGAATCCACTCCAGGCAGACGGTTGAAGAGTCTGCCCACATGGTTCTGTCCGTCCCACTTAGGCAACTTGCTCAGGTAGTCAGCTATAGGGTCGAACCTCTCCACCTCATTAGAGTTGACAAACTCCATGATGTCAGTCTTAGGCGAACCCGATTCGTTCACCTGCAAGCGCTTGGCTTGGATAATGATGCTGTTGAGGTCTTCCTGAGTAAGCGTTTGCCACTCGGTATTGTTCTCTTCAGCATGCTTGATTGAATACTCTACCTTCCCGCTCAGCACATTGCGACGGAAAAGGTA
>JAEEVS010000045.1:0-15333 GCA_016290975.1 Prevotella sp.
GCTAACGTGATGACTTACGAGATTCAGAACGGCAACAAGTGTAAGCTCGACCGCTTCGGCTACTTCGGTGTTTCACTCCGCTCATCTGGTGCCCTCACTGAGGCTGACTTCTCTATCAAGGAGCACATCAAGAACGCTAAGTGTATCTTCACTCCAGAGTACACCAAGACCACCAACGCCGTGACTGGCAAGGCTCAGCTTCAGTCTCGCGCACTCGGAGCTAAGGGTGACTTCCAGTTCGTGATCAAGAACCCAGTGAAGGAGAATCCTCAGCCTTAATTGGGCTGTGCAAAGTTAGGAGGTTAGCATCATGACCGACCAGACGAAGCACAATTGGAGTGTGATTATAAATGCCATACTCACCGCTCTGTGCTCAATAATGGCAGGCCTCTCAACTTCAAGTTGCATTGGCCATCATATCTACTAGGCATTTCTTATTTGAGACGCGTCGTTTTTAGGTTGGACTGCATTGGCTTCCGAGCTGGTGCAGTCTTTTTCGTTAGTTTGGCATATTTTTAGTACCTTGGTCTCTTGTGAGACATGGTGTCAGCACTTGGCAAAGCAAAAATAAACAAGATTTATTTTGTGCTTTGCGCTCGTTTTTGTACCTTTGCAGGCGAAATGAAGAAACTATACATAGAGACATACGGCTGCCAGATGAATGTGGCAGACTCTGAGGTGGTGGCATCGATAATGCAGATGGCTGGATATGAGCTGTGCGAATCGGTGGAGGAGGCTGATGCAGTGTTCCTCAACACCTGTTCGGTGAGAGAGAATGCGGAGAATAAAATCTACCACAGACTGGAGGCGCTGGAAAAGGTACGAAAACGAAACGCTACGCTACGAAACGGCTCTAACAAGCCTACGAAAAATCCCCTGATAATCGGTGTGCTGGGCTGTATGGCAGAGAGGGTGAAGGACGACCTGATACAGAGCCACCACGCTAATCTGGTGGCTGGGCCTGACTCATACATGCAGCTGCCTGACCTGATAGCTCAGTGCGAACTGGGACAGAACGCCATAGACACTGAACTCTCTACTACCGAGACGTATAAGGATGTATTGCCACAGAGGGCGCACGGCTCGCACCTGTCGGGCTTTGTGAGCATTATGCGTGGCTGCAACAACTTCTGTCACTACTGCATAGTGCCCTACACCCGAGGCAGGGAGCGCTCAAGGGATGTGGAGAGCATAATGCGCGAGGTGAAGGATCTGGAGGCTCGCGGATTTAAGGAGGTAACTCTGCTGGGACAGAATGTTAACAGTTATAAGGTAGACTCACCCCTAACCCCTCTCTTGGAGAGAGGGGAACAACTACAAGAGTCCTCTACTAATTTATCGCTGATAGAAGATGCAAACTCCTCCCCTCTATTGGAGAGAGGGGAACAACTACAAGAGTCCTCTACTAATTCATCGCTGAAAGAAGACGCAAACTCCTCCCCTCTCTCCAAGAGAGGGGCTGGGGGTGAGTCGATTACCTTCCCAAAACTCCTGGCGATGGTGGCTGAGGCGGTGCCTAAGATGAGGGTGCGCTTCACTACTTCGCACCCTAAGGACATGAGCGACGAGACGCTGGAGGTGATTGCGCGCTACCCTAATGTGTGTAAGCACATACACCTGCCTGTGCAGAGTGGCTCAGACCGCATACTGAAACTGATGAACCGCAAATACACCCGTGAGTGGTACATGGGCAGGGTGGAGGCGATTAAGCGCATAGTGCCTGAGTGTGCCATAACGACGGATATATTCGTGGGATACCACAGCGAGACGGAGGAGGACCACCAGATGTCGCTGTCGCTGATGAGGGAGGTGGGCTATGCCTCTGCCTTCATGTTCAAATACAGCGAGCGCCCTGGCACATACGCCTCTAAGCACCTGCCTGACGACGTGGCTGAGGAGGTGAAGATACGCAGACTGAATGAGATGATTGCCCTGCAGAACGAGCTCTCTGCCATCAGCTACAAGGCTGACGAGGGCAAGGAGTTTGAGGTGCTGGTGGAGGGCTACAGCAAGCGTTCACGTGAGCAACTCTGTGGCAGGACGAGCCAGAACAAGATGGTGGTATTTGATAAGGGCAACCACCACATAGGCGACCTGGTGAAGGTAAGGATTACAGGCTCAACCAGCGCTACGCTCTTCGGAGAAGAAGTTTCCCGCTAACGGGAACGGGAACGTTAACGTTAACGGGAACGATACGCGAGCAAGGCTCGCTACGATACGCTGCGCTACGATACGTGGCTACGCCACTACGATAACTATAAACCCCTTAATAAGTTGGGGAGTCTCACACATTCTGGTGAGGCTCCCCATTCCTATTCATAATCAACTAACCAAACAATTATTTTATCTTATCGGATGTGGTGGTGAGGTCTGACAGCGGCATCTCTCCATGTAGGAGCAGTTGCTGGTGCATGGTGCTTCACATGATGCTTGTGATGCTTTACGCGTGGAGGCACTGGCTTAACCTTTACCACCTCTACCCTTGGTGCTGGTGCCACTACCGTGCGGTGATATACTGGACGGACATCGTTGCTGCTCAGTACCACAGCTGTATTGTTGTTGCTACTTACTAAGGTGAAACTTAGTGCATTTGCCGAAATAGTCATTACGGTCATCAGTGCGAGTGTAAAAATCTTTTTCATATTCGTTCCTCCTATTAGTTGAGAATTGATAATTATATTTTGTTCTTTTGTCTGGTGCAAAGTTCAGCATTTTTTTCACCCCACCAAAGGGAAACATCCTAAACAGAGTGGATAAAAACCCTAAAGCACGGTAGGGATTTTCCAAGATAGAAATCAAGAAGACAACCATAAACCTCCGCGAAGCGCCTGAGCACCGCAAGGAGCGCAAGAACATAAAACAACTTAATTGTCCTTTGTTGTCCGAGTTGTTTTTTTAATTTTATTTGGAGGTATCGCTGAAAAAACGTAACTTTGCGGAGAAACTTGATTAAGAATTATGAACTATGCACTGTGAACTGAATATCTTGCGCCAGAAGATGCGCACAGAGAAGATAGATGCTGTAATCTTCCCTACCAGCGACCCACACAACAGCGAATACCTGCCTGAACACTGGCAAACCCGACAGTGGATTACGGGGTTTACGGGTAGTGCTGGCACTGCCGTGGTGACACTCGACGAGGCAGCCCTGTGGACTGACTCACGATATTTCATTCAGGCGGAAATGGAGCTTCGCAGTTCAAGTCGCTCGCAAAGCGAGCTGGGGCAAAACGGGGGCTTCGTCCTTATGAAGGAAGGACTGCCTGAGACACCTACCATCACGGAGTGGCTGCTGAGGAAGATGTCAGTGGCAAACGGTAGGGTGGTGGCTGTTGACGGTATGGTGATAAACTACAGCGAGGCTGTGCAGATGGGCAAGGAACTGCGCAAGATTGGCGTAACCCTGCGCACAGACTATGACATAGCCAAGAGACTGTGGACGAACCGTCCTGCCATTCCGTCAAACCCCATATACGGTGTGGAACGTGAGTGGATAGGCGAGAGTGTGGGTAGCAAACTGCACCGCATACGTGAGGTGATGAGGGAGCAGCACTGCGATGCCCACATACTGACCGACCTGATGGGCATAGCATGGACGCTGAACCTGAGGGGTAGCGACGTGAAGATGACGCCTGTGTTTATCAGCAATCTGCTCATAACGCTGGATGATGCCACACTCTTTGCCGACGGTTCGCTGAATGCCGATGCCAAGGCGCTGCTGTATGAGGCAAACGTGAACGTGAAGCCCTACGGCGAATTCCTTAGCACCATAGCGAAGATAGACGGCAGGGTGCTCATAGACCCACAGACCACCAGCTACTCTATATATAATAAGGTGAAGGAGCATGCTGTGGAGGCACCAAGTCCTGTGATAGCATTCAAGGCTGTGAAGAACCAGAAGGAGATAGAGGGTTTCCATAAGTCGATGGTGCTCGACGGCATAGCGATGGTGCGATTCCTGAGGTGGCTGAAACCAGCTGTGGAGCAGGGCGGACAGACAGAGATAAGCGTCAGCGACAAACTGGAGCAGTTGCGCAGAGAGAGTACTGAATGTCTCGACCTCTCTTTCCCCACCATCTGTGGCTACAACGCTCACGGGGCGATAGTGCACTATATGGCAACACCTGAGACGGATGCCTCACTAAGGGCAGAGGGACTGCTGCTCATAGACTCTGGAGCACAATACACCTGTGGCACTACAGACATCACTCGCACCATAGCCCTCGGACCAGTGACAGACGAGATGAGGCATGCCTACACCTGTGTGCTGAAGGCTAACATAGCCCTTGCCACCACACCATTCCCTGACGGTACCTGTGGCACACAGATAGATGCCATAGCGCGCTCGGAGGTATGGAAGGGCGGCTACAACTACATGCACGGCACTGGTCACGGAGTGGGATGGCGACTGTGTGTTCACGAAGGTCCTCATCGCATCCACCAGCAGTGGTTTCCTGCCCCCCTGCATCCAGGTATGGTGGTGACTGACGAGCCAGGCATATACCTCGAAGGCAAGTTTGGCATAAGGACGGAAAATGTGATGGAGGTAGTTCCCGTTAACGTTAATGTTCCCGTTCCCGTTCCCGTTAACGTTCTCACTCCTCTTACTCTCTGTCCTATCGACACTGCGCCGATAGATTTCTCTATGCTCACCACGAAGGAGGTGGAGTGGCTCAACCAGTATCACAAGAGAGTAAGGGAAACACTCTTGCCCCACCTCAGCGACGAGGCAGACAAGCAGTGGCTCATTGAGGCAACAAAAGAAATCTCATGTTAAAGAGATGTGAGTGTTTTCCAAGCCTTATGGTATTTCTTTAGTCTTCTAACGTCTTGCTCGCCTATCTCAGCGAGTCGGCGTATATCCATATTATCTTCCAGGTCGGCTATCTTCACCTCTCGGCAAAGGGGATGAGGAGCCACCCTGTTGATATATTCTTCGTAAGGTTCGTCCTGCCTTCTGCTGAGTGTGAGCACAGCCTCCACTATATCGGCTGGTATGCCATCAGCTATCAGTTGCTCAGGGGTGATGGGAGTATCTTCCACCACATCATGAAGCAAGGCAATGACCTTGCTTTTTTGCGTCTTGCAACCTAAGGACACCCTCATCACGTGACCTATGTAGGATTTGCCAGACTTGTCCGTCTGTCCCTGATGCGCCTTCGTAGCTATCTCTACCGCCTTATTAAACAGGGGCATCATCTCTGGTTCTATATCTTTTCTTATCTCGTCGAGTAGCATGGTGTTCTCTTAATCCTCCGCAAAGTTACATTTTTTCGGCGATACAAGCAAATAAAAAGAGTAAAAATGAAAAAAGGATGCCCTATCCTATGTGGATAAGGCACCCTTTAGTTATCGTAGGCGCTTGCGACGTTTCTTGCGCTCCGTAGGTGCTCAGGCGAGCAGAGCTCGGAACGTAGCGAAGCGTTTCGTAACGTTTCCGATAACGGAAACGTTTACAGTGGATACTCATCAAAAGCGTAAAGCACGGTAGAGAGGTAGCGCTCGCCTGTGTCAGGCAGCAGGGCAACAATCTTCTTGCCCTTGTTCTCAGGACGCTTAGCCAGGAGGGCTGCGCCGAATGCTGCTGCACCAGAAGAGATGCCCACGAGCAGACCTTCCTGCTGAGCCAGTTCGCGACCAGTGCGGATGGCGTCGTCATTGTCTATGTCGAGCACCTCGTCGATATACTCAGCACCGTATGTCTTAGGTATGAAACCAGCACCGATACCCTGAATCTTGTGAGGACCGCTTGGTTTGCCATTGAGCACTGCTGAGGTAGAAGGCTCTACAGCATACACCTTGATAGCAGGGTTCTGCTCCTTGAGGTATTTAGCTACACCAGAGATAGTGCCGCCAGTACCTACACCAGCTACGAAGATATCAATCTTGCCGTCTGTCTGCTTCCATATCTCAGGACCAGTGGTAGCATAGTGCTTGGCTGGGTTGGCGGGGTTCTCAAACTGCTGGAGAATGACAGAACCAGGGATAGAGTCGCGCAGTTCGTTGGCAGCCTTGATGGCACCTGCCATACCCTCCTTGCCTGATGTGAGGCGCACCTCAGCACCATAAGCCTTTACGAGGTTGCGACGCTCGATGGACATGGTCTCAGGCATGGTGAGGATAAGGTGATAACCCTTCACGGCACTTACCAAGGCAAGTCCCACACCTGTGTTACCTGATGTTGGTTCGATGATAGTAGCACCTGGCTTCAGGATGCCCTTAGCCTCTGCGTCCTCAACCATTGCGAGGGCGATACGATCTTTTACTGAACCGCCAGGATTAAAGAATTCTACCTTGGCGATAACTGGAGTCTCAATGCCTTTAGCCTTTGAGAACTTGTTGAGTTCGAGCAGCGGTGTGTTGCCTACGAGCTCTGTGAGTGATTTTGCAATTGCCATATTGTTAATTCCTTTTTTAGACCCTCTAAATCCCCCTTAGAGGGGGACTTGAGGATATGTTATAAATTTCTTGATTACCGACTGCAAAGGTACGAACTTTCTCGCACCCTTGCAATAACAAACTTATGTTATTTTTACTTTATCCTTTATAATTGATTAAACGCCTGGTCGAGGTCGGCTATGATGTCATCGATATGCTCCACACCGATAGAGAGTCTTATGGTAGAAGGAGTAATCTGCTGGTCAGCAAGTTCCTCAGGCGAGAGCTGTGAGTGGGTAGTGGTGTAAGGGTGGATAACCAGCGACTTCACATCAGCCACGTTGGCAAGCAGAGAGAATATCTTAAGCGAGTCGATGAACTTCCAAGCCTCTTCCTGTCCGCCCTTTATCTCGAAGGTGAAGATAGATGCTGCACCCTGAGGGAAGAGCTGCTTGTAAAGCTGATGGTCAGGATGTGACTCTACTGCTGGGTGGTTTACCTTTGCCACCTTAGGATGGTTCTTCAGGTAGTCAACCACCTTCAGTGCATTCTCCACATGGCGCTCTATCCTGAGTGGCAGTGACTCAGTGCCCTGAAGCAGAATCCAGGCGTTGAATGGAGAGATAGTGGCACCAGTATCGCGAAGCAGTACGGCACGGATGCGGGTTACGAAAGCTGCTGCACCAGCCACGTCAGCAAATACCGCACCATGATATGAAGGCTCTGGTTTGGCAAGGGTAGGGAACTTGTCGGCATTCGCCTTCCAGTCGAACTTGCCACCGTCAACTATCACACCACCGAGAGAAGAGCCGTGACCGCCAATGAACTTAGTGGCAGAGTGAACCACGATGTCGGCACCATGCTCCAGCGGACGGTAGATGATGGGTGCAAAGGTATTGTCAACAATCACTGGGATGTGGTGTTTGTGTGCTATCTCTGCTATAGGCTCAAGGTTGAGCACGTCAGAGTTAGGGTTGCCCAGTGTCTCGAAATAAAACACCTTTGTGTTTGGCTTTATTGCCTTCTCTATCTCGTCGAGGTTGCGAGGGTCAACGATGGTGTTCTCTACGCCCTGATTGGCAAGTGTGTGGGTGATAAGGTTGTAAGAACCACCATAAATATTCTTTGCGGCTACGATATGATCGCCTGCCAGCACTATGTTCTGCAAGGCATAGGTGATGGCTGCTGCACCACTTGCCACTGCCAAGCCTGCCACACCACCCTCAAGGGCAGCTATGCGGTCTTCGAACACTCCCTGAGTGGAGTTAGTCAGGCGACCATAGATGTTGCCTGCATCGCGAAGACCAAAACGGTCGGCTGCATGCTCTGAGTTATGGAACACATACGAGGTGGTCTGATAAATAGGCACCGCGCGAGCGTCTGATGCTGGGTCTGCTACTTCCTGTCCTACATGGAGGGCAAGTGTCTCTACGTGAAGTTTGTTTGTCTGTGTACTCATTGTTTTATTCCTTTCTTTTTTAATTGATTTACTGTTTAGCGGTTCCCGTTAACGTTAACGTTCCCGTTTTATTTCCGACTGCAAAATTACAATCGGCGAGTAATATATTCCAAGAAAAGAATAAAACTTTAGAAAAACATTCTAAAATTTCGTCAAAGATAGAACAAACAACTTCAAACTAAACCAAAATCTGCCTGCAAGGTGTATTCTGGAACTCTGTATGCGAGAGAGGGTATCCTTCAGTGCCTCCCATTTTGAAGGGTATATCTCCTCTGCCCTGTCAAGATACTGCCAATACAGCTCACGCTCGAAGCGAAAATTACAAAGAAAAAGCCAATTATTATGCATAATCAAGAAATTTTTTCTAACTTTGCACAAAGAACTAAAACAAAACGCTATGGCAAAAGCAATTATTGAAACACTTGACGAGACAGACATCAAGATACTGAGGTGTCTGCAACAGAATGCGCGACTGACCATTAAGGAGATAGCCACAGAAGTGTTGCTCAGCAGCACCCCAGTGTTTGAGCGAATAAAACGAATGGAGCGCGAGGGATATATAAAAAGGTACGTGACGGTGCTCGACGCTGAGAAGTTGCACAAGGGCTTCGTAGTGTTCTGCTCCGTAAAACTCGCCACAATCAACAAAAAAGTTGCAGAGGAGTTTTGCGCCACCATCCGTGAGATACCTGAGGTGACGGAGTGTTACAACATTTCGGGCAAGTATGACTATCTATTAAAGGTACACGCGCCCGATATGAAGTATTACCAGGAGTTCATCCTTAACGTCCTCGGTCAGATACCCATGCTCGGCTCCCTCGAGTCCACCTTCGTGATGGAGGAGGTAAAGAACGACTTCGGCGTAGCCATATAAGGGACTAGGTGACTAAGGACAAGGTGACTAAGGACAACCACAAACCTCTTGAACTTTTGCTCCGAGCTTGCTCGCCTGAGCACCTACTGGAGCGCAAGAACCCTATGAATCCAAAACTCCCCCGACTTTTTCGCAAGGCATGTGCCGACTATTCGCTGTTAGAGGATGGCGACAGGGTGCTTGTGGCACTGTCAGGAGGCAATGATTCGCTGATGCTCTTGAAACTGATGGGGCAGCAGCAGAGGATACTGAAGCCGAGGATAGAGGTAGAGGCAGTGCACGTGATAATGGATAATATCCCTTACGAGACTGACCGTACCTACATACAGCGGTTTTGCGAGGACGAGGGTGTGAAGCTCACCATACTGCATAGTAGCTTCGTGGATAGTATGGAGGATGAAGCCACTGTTGGTTTGCGTAAGCAAAAAAATAAGTGTTTCCTCTGCTCATGGAACAGGCGCAAAGCTATCTTCACCTATGCCAAGGAGCATGGATTTACAAAGGTGGCACTGGGACATCATCAGGACGATATCCTCACCACCCTGCTGGTGAATATGATATATGAAGGTTCGATACAGACTATGCCACCCAAACTCAAAATGGAGCATTACCCCATTGAGATTATCCGTCCACTATGCTTGGTGCCAGAGTCTATGATAAAAGATGAGGCACAGAACCAAGGATTCGAGAAGCAAAAGACACCTTGCCCATACGACAGAGTGACCAAACGTAAAGAGGTAAACGACCTCTTCCACCAACTTGAGGCTATGAATCCCGAGGCACGCTACAGCCTTTGGCACTCCATGAAGAATATCCACCCCGAGTTGCTCGTCTGATTAAGTGACAAGGTACAAAGGACAATTATCAATTCTTGCGCTCCGTAGGTGCTCAGGCGAGCAGAGCTCGGAGGTCAATTATCAATTATCAATTAAAAAACCTGCGGTTTCATCGCTATTTAGCAATAAGTCCACCCTTTTTGTTTATTAGTCCACCTTGTATAAAGATAAAGAAAGTAATTTTGCAGGCAGAAACCCAAAATTACAATCTAAACAATATTACACTAAAGATGAAAAGAATTTATTTAATTGTGCTTTTGCTTGCAGGTATGGCAGGCATGTATGCCCAGACAGGTGTTAACGTAACCAAGAGTGAGGGATGGCTGGAAACTGCCATGCTGCAATGGACTTCCGTCAGTGGTGCCACGAAGTATAGCGTGAGCTATAGCGGAGAGGGCGTTAGCGGTGTGGCAGACGACATGCTCATTCGCTCGTATGGCGACTATGTTCGTTGTGATATTCCTGGTCTGAAGGCTGGTACATACAGTCTTGTAGTAAAAGCTCTTGACGACAAGGGGGCAGAACTCGCTACATCAGCTGCACAGAGTGTAACCGTCAAGGCGCAAAACCGTGAGGGCTATGCCTTCACCGAGGGTGTGGTGCCTGGTGGCTATAATGCTGACGGCACTCCTAAGGCTAATGCCAAGATTATATACGTGACGGCTAACACGGCTAACACCGTAACATGCGACGTAAGCGACGGCAAGAACACCACCACCTACACAGGACTGGCAAACATCCTCAGCGCTTGTGGCAAGGACAAGACCCACACACCGCTGATAGTACGCATAGTGGGAACGGTGAAGAATACCGACATAAGCGGACTGAAGGACGACAACTACCTCAGTTTCGAGGGCAAGAACGCCACCGACTGCTCTGTCGAGTCCATAACGCTTGAGGGTATAGGCGATGATGCTGCCCTTTATGGCTATGGCGTGGGCTTCAAGCGTTCAAGGGGTATAGAGGTGCGCAATCTCGGCATAATGCTCTTTGGCGACGATGCCATATCAATGGATACGGACAACTACCACAACTGGATTCACAACTGCGACTTCTTCTACGGCAAGCCAGGTCCTGATGCTGATCAGGTGAAGGGTGACGGCTCTATCGACATGAAGTATCGCTCTACGCTCACCACCATTTCCTACAACCACTTCTTCGACTCAGGCAAGGTGATGGGTTGCGGCGGTGCCACCAAGGAGGAGACCAATCTGCTCATAACCTTCCACCACAACTGGTTCGACCACTGTGACTCACGCTGCCCACGTCTAAACCACACCACTGCCCACATCTACAACAACTACTACGACGGCAATGCTACCTACGGCATAGGTTGCACAGAAGTATCAAACGCATTCATTGAGTGCAACTACTTCCGCAATCTGCAGCGTCCTATGATGATAGCAGGACAGGGCACCGACCGCATCTATGCCAGCAATCCTGACAAGGGTACCTTCTCTGGTCAGGGCGGAGGCATGAGCAAAGCATATAATAATAAGGTGGAGTGTGACTTTGAGTTGCGTCTGCACTATCAGGACTACGACCCTCAGCAGTTTGACGCATGGCTCGTGGAGAAGCGTGGCGACAAGGTGCCTGAGACCGTCAAGGCATACAAGGTGGTTGAGGGTTACACCGAGGGGCATGTCTATGACAATTTCGATACAGCCGAAGGCATGTACATCTCTACCCCCGATGCTCCAGAGCAGGTAGCAGAGATAGTAACCACCTACGCGGGACGCATGAACGGCGGCGACATAAAGTGGACCTTTGATAATGCCACCGAAGACAAGAACCACGAAATCATACCAGCTCTCAAGGAGGCTATCCTCGCCTACGAAAGTAAGGTGGTAAGCATACAGGGCAACGGCGAGAAGCCTGCCGACGAGGGTGGTGAAGAAGGAGGCGAAGGCGGTGAAGGTGGCGACAACCCAACTCCCACACCATCTGAGGCTACGCAGGGCGGATACGTCATAGACCTCATAAACGATGCCTCCAAGGGCTTTACTATCGTGGGGCAGACCAGCAACAGCAAGGGCTCGGTAACCGTTGGCGGTACCACATACAACGAATGTGTCAAGATGGGTTCAAGCTCAAGCGTTACCTTCAGCATAGCCCAGCCCATGAATCTCACGCTCTATTTCGCTAATTCTGCTGCTAAGCGCATAAAGATTAACGATATGGCAGAGATTACCATACCTGACAACAACACTGTGACTACCACCCTGCCAGCAGCAGGCGAATACACAATCAGGCGTACCTCAAGCGAGTCATACCTTTATTATATAGCCCTCTCGCCTATAGCTACGGGTATTACAAACGTTCCCGTTAGCGTTCCCGTTCCCGTTAGTGTTCCCGTTAATCTCGCTGGTCAGTGCGTGTCTGGCGACTATCGCGGCATAGTGGTAGTGGGCGGCAAAAAGGTGATGAGATAAACATGTGATTATCATGCGTAGAATATTATTGACAGTGTTGTGGCTGGCAGGTGTACTATCCACACAAGCCATGACAGTGAATAAGCAACAAGGTTGGCTGGAGTCCGCTTTCGTAGAGTGGGCCCCAGTCGATGGTGCTGCCGACTATCAGGTAACATACAGTGGCGAGGGCATAACTGATGCCGTCATTGACAAAGCCCTTATCAGGGGGTATGCCGACTATATGCGTGCCGATGTGCTGGGACTGAAGGCAGGAGAATACACCATCACTATTAAGGCGTTGGATGACAAGGGCAATGAGATAGACAAGGCCGTCACCAATACTCTTACCGTCAGAAAGCACATACGTGAGGGTTTTGCCTTCACCGACGGACACATACCAGGAGCCTATAACATGGATGGTACACCAAAGGCTGGAGCCAAGATTCTTTATGTTACGAGTGATAACGTAAACTCATTGACTTGTGACGTTGCCATCGACAAAAAAGGACCTAAGACCTACACCGGACTCATGGAGATACTGAAAGCCCGTGGAAAAGGGTATGAGGACAGCCCCATGATAATTCGCATTATAGGCTGTCTGAAAAAAGCTGATGTAAGTAACCTCACGAGTGGTAAGTATATAGCCTTCACAGGAGGCGACAGGGCAGATAACAAGCGCATCCGCAATATCACAATAGAGGGCGTAGGCAATGATGCAACCCTGCACGGCATAGGTATCCACCTGAAGAGGAGCCTCTGCCTCGAGGTGCGCAACCTCGGCATAATGCTATACGGAGATGACGCCGTATCCATGGAAGGCGACAATGCATACGACTGGGTACACAACTGCGACTTCTTCTACGGTGCTCCAGGCTCTGATGCTGACCAGAAAAAGGGCGACGGCGCAATAGACATGAAATATTATACCACCTTCATTACCATTTCCTTCAACCATTTCTGGGATAACGGCAAATGCTCATTTGCAGGAGGCACTGGCGGAGACGAGTCCAAAGACCCTCTGTACTTTACCTACCACCACAACTGGTTCGACCACTGCGACTCACGCCTGCCGCGCATCTGCCGTGGCGACGTACATGTATATAACAACTACAACGACGGCAACCCCACCATGTGCATACTCAGCGTGGAAGGGGCATCCACCTTTGCTGAAGCCAACTACTACCGCAACTGCCCCTGGCCGTTGGAAATCAACATGCAGGGAAGCAACAAGGAGCGATGGCCTAAAGGAGAGCAGACGGGTGGCATAATCAAGGCTTATAACAACAAGTTTGTCGGCAACCATACTCTCTATACTCAGGTTGATCGTCCTAATGACTATGATGCTTATGTTGTCAGTGCAAGAGAAGAAAAAGTACCTGAAACGGAAAGTACCGTCTATGGTGGCAATAAATATAGCAACTTTGATACTGCAAGCGATATGTACGTCTATAGCCCTGATGCGCCTGAAGACGTTCCTGCCATAGTGATGGCTTATGCTGGACGCACAGAGGGCGGCGACCTGAAATGGACTTTCAATAACTCGACCGACGACTCTTCTTCTGCCATCGACGTAAATCTCAAAAACGCCATAGAGAATTATCAGAGTAAAGTGATTACAGGTATTACAAATGTTCCCGTTACCGTTCCCGTTACCATTAATTCTGTCCCCGTTAATCTCGCTGGCCAGCCTGTATCTGATGGCTATCACGGCATCGTGATAAGTAATGGCAAGAAGGTGGTGAGATAAAGAGCAACATGACATAAGGTAAAAAAGGGCGACTACTTTTGGTAGTTGCCTTTCTTTTTCGTATCTTTGCATTCGTGAACAGACATTTCCATATATTGATATGCCTTTTGTTGATGATTGCCATGCAGTCGTTGGCAGGGGTTGTTCGCACCGATCCTTCATGGAACATCACCAAGGGCATGCTGAAAGAGAAGGTGACAGGCATAGCTCAGGATGAGAGGGGATTTCTGTGGTTATCAACGTGGGGAGGACTGTTTCGCTATGACGGGGAGGAGTTCCGTTCGTTTAAGACGCACCCTGGTGATGGCACCCAAATGCCGTATGACCGTCTCGATGCTGTGAAGATAGACAAAAAGGGCAACGTGTGGTGTCGCTCGTTCTATCATCCTTATTGTTTCGATGTCAGGACATCCACCTTTATTGATGTGACTGAAAAACTGGAGCAAGTGAGCGGAAAGACCTTCAGCATTCAGCAGATATATCCTATGGCAAGCGGATATGTGTGGTTGCAGACTAAGGAAGGGGATGCAGCAATTAGGGTGAGTATAGACAATCCGAGGGAGTCGGCACGTCTGTATTCATACTCCAATGGCAGACTGAAAAAAGGTAAGATACTCAGTATCAATGAGGATAGCAGAGGTATGGCGTGGATATTGTCTGAAGGAGGTATTACTGTGCCAGACCTAAGAGTGACATTCCCCAAAAAGCGGTTCGACCACTGGCGTGAGACGGCAAAGGGTAGCATATACCTTGCCACGAAGGATGGTGAGCTGTGGTTGCTCAACACCAAAACCTGGCTTATGCAGAGGTTGGCACTACCAATAAAGACTGGAAAGATTCTTCGCCTCGCTGGCAACGCAGGTGGGGAGTTAGTCATAGCTACCGATGAGGCTCTGCTCGCAAGGTATAGGGGCAGGTGGCATGTGCACAGATATAATAAGAGGATAGAGTCGGTAAAAAGACTTTTTCGCGATGAAATGGAGCGTTATTGGATGATAACCGACCAAGCAGGAGCAATATTGCTTAATGGGATAAATGGCACTTTACACACATTACTACCTAGTAGCAATGGCAACTACGAGAATAAGCATGACAGTTGGTTTTTCGCTTTGCAACCCAATAACACCACCCTGCTGATGGCAAGGGATGGAGGTTTATGCTATTATAACTGGAACTCTAACAGGAACGAAGAACTCTACCACGTGATGCAAGACAATGGCGAGTGGTATCAGCCACAGGTGGGTCGCACCTTTGTTGACAGAGAAAAAAATGTGTGGCTTTACAACAGCGAAGGAGGACTGGATAGGATTAGTCTGCGAACGAGTCCGTTCAGGCAGTGGGGTGTGTATAATGCACCATGTGCCCTCTTCATGGACTCGAAAAATAGGCTATGGGTGGGCGACACCAAGGGAAAACTTACCATGTGGGGCAAGGAGTACAACCTTGGAATAGTCTATGCCATAGAGGAAATGAAAGATGGCACCATGTGGGTGGGCACCAAGGATAAAGGACTATATAGACTCTCGCCCAACGGGAGGGATGGTTACACTGTGGAACAATTCCTACATAACCCCAAGGATAAGTATTCCATCTCAGCCAATGATGTATTTTGTCTGGCGAAGGAC
>JAEEVS010000046.1:0-8612 GCA_016290975.1 Prevotella sp.
GTGAGCCATCGCAGTGCCACCTGTGGGGCAGTCTTGCCATACTTTGCTCCGATGTCAGCCAGTTCCTTGCTCTTCACTATGCTGTCAGTGCCTTGTCCGCCCAGCGGATACCATGCCATCATCTTGGTGCCAAACTCATTGAGCGTCAGTTCTATTTCCGTCTGCTGCGAGAGTGGGTTGCACTCCAGCTGGTTCACCATAGGCTTCACCTCCACATAGTGGGCAAAGTCGAAGAAACGACCAGCCTGAAAGTTGCTCACTCCTATGGCTCTCACTTTGCCTGCACGATAGGCTTTCTCCATAGCCCTCCAGGTGCCAAACACGTCGCCATAAGCCTGGTGAATGAGTAGCAGGTCGATATACTCCGTTTGCAATTTTCTCAGACTCTCGTCTATGCTCTTGGCTGCCTTTTCCTCACCAGCATTTGATATCCACACTTTGGTAACGAGAAACAGGTCTTCACGCTTCAGTCCGCTCTTGCGCCATGCCTTGCCCACACCTTCCTCGTTCTGATATGCCTGTGCCGTATCTATCAGTCGGTAGCCCACACTCAGAGCATCGCTCACACATCGCTCACACTCCTGAGGGCTCACCATAAACACTCCGTAGCCCAAGGTCGGCATCTCAACGCCGTTTGATAATTTTGTGTATTCCATACCGTTTTGCATTCTTAATTCTGTTGTTTTAGTTCGATGATTAATTTCCTGCTGCAAAATTACGATGATTTTCTGATACGATTGTTTCACAAATTGCGTCACGATTTTCACTTTTTGCCGAAATCGTTTGCTTATATATAAAATAATGTGTAATTTCGCAACAAATTACAGCATGATGAAGACCGATTTTCAATACTCCACCGACTTTTATGGCATCAGCGCCCCAGAGCTCAAGCACACCTGCCTGCATCTGCTATGCACGGCTGGGGAGGGCAGTTTCGTGTTCAACGAACGCTGCTACCACATAGTCAAGAACGACCTCGTGGTCATCCCCACACCCTCCAGGGTGAAGGGTCTGGCAGCCCATGCCGATATGCAGGTGGAATGGTTTGCTGCCGATTATAAGTTTCTGCAAAACCAGTTGCCAAGTAATAACTACAGCATAGGAGGCAGTATCTCGCTCAATCAAGACCCCATCATCCGCTTGACTGACGAGCAGATGCAACAGTTGCTCTGTGATTTCCATCGCCTCCGCGACCGTATGCAGGACCGTCATCTGCAGTTCTATCGCGAACTCATGGGCAGCCTCTGTCTCACCATGATGTATGACATCTTCGAGGTTCATGCCCAGCGTGATGCCACTGACTCGCATACCGATCGCACAGCCTACATCGTCAAGCAGCTCATGGCACTGCTCTCCACAGGCATCAGTCGCACAGAGCGCAACGTGAGTTACTATGCCGAGCGCCTCAATGTGTCGCCCAAATACCTCTCAGCCACCATCAAGCGAGTCACAGGTCACAGCGTCACATCATACATAGACCGCCACACCGTCCACATACTCAAAGACTACCTCAACGACGAACGCCTGTCGCTCACCCAGATAGCCGACTCCATGCACTTCACCTCCCTTTCTTACTTCAGCCGTTACTGCACCAAGCACCTCGGACTCTCGCCCAGCGAGTACAGACAGAGTCTGCAACCCAAGTAGGCGCTTCGCGCTGGTTAAATAGTTCAATGGTTCAAGGCGCTTCGCGCTGGTTCAAGAGTTCAAAAGTTGATGGGTAATTTTTATTCTTCATTCTTCACTCTTCATTCTTCATTCTTGTAAACAGTAACCCCCAAAAAACAATGAGCAAACTTGACGATTTTTTCCAGAATACATATGAAAAGAGTGGGGCGATGAGCCTCGATACTGAGATACACTCCTGTCCCGAACTCATGGAGCGAGTGCAGCAGTTGGGCTTTCTGCCCCTGCTCGACAGTTGCGTGCCAGGCTTCTGTGCCGAGGGCATGATGGCAGAGGAATGCCGCTTCACCCAGTTTGCCGACGGCTCGTGGGAATGGCCGCTGTGGGAATGGAAAGGCTCAGTAATCAGGGAAGGCAACTGCGTCTATGGCAAATTCTTTGCAGGCAAGGCTGGCTTCATCAGCCTCGAGTGGTGGCAGGACTTATGCAACTGGCGTCGCAGTCAGCATCCGTTGCCTGAGGAGGGCAGTGTGGAAGACACCATCCTCTCCACCCTGCAGTTTGGTGGCAGCATGATAGCCCGTGAACTGCGCTCCGCCTGCGGACTCACAGGTCCCAAGATGCGTTCACGCTTCGATGCTATGGTCAACAGACTGCAGATGGGGTGCCATATAATAACCGAAGATTTTGTCTATCCCACCGATAAGCACGGCCGTGAGTACGGTTTCGGATGGTCACTCCTCACCACCCCCGAAACCCTCTTAGGCGAAGAAGCCTGTCAGTGTGAGCGCACTCCAGAGGAATCCTACGAACGCATGCATCAGCACCTCTCAGCCCTTTTGCCATCCGCCACTGACAAGCAGATAATCAAACTGCTGAAATAGAACTCCCGTTTGGATATTTCTGTATTGTAGTAAGTCCTCGCCAGTAATGTCCATATATGAGTTAAACTCACATAGCAGGCCTATGGATTCGAAAAATTACACCACCAGCATCATGATGACGCTGAGGATGGTGATGGCGAGGGTGAAATAGCGGAACTCGCGCTCAGGGAGTATCTTGACGAGCCTTATGCCGATGAAGCCGCCGAGAAGGATGAGGGGAATGGTGCAGGCATCGATGAGGAGGGTGTTGAGGGAGATGTTATCCCACACGAACATCTGGAGGGGGAGCTTGAGGTAGTTGACGCAGAGGAAGAACCAGGCGTTGGTGCCTACGAAGGCGAGTTTGGGCATGCGGACGGAGAGGAGGTAGATAGCCATCACTGGTCCTGCGGCATTGCCTATCATGGTGGTGAAACCGCCTAACAGTCCGAAGAGGGGACCATACCACCAATGGGTGGCTATGATGTTCTGTTTGCCCTTGATTTCGCTCCACAGCATGACGGCGAGAACGAGGGCGAGGCAGATGCCGAGTAGCGTCTTGAACTGGCTGGTGGGGATGAGGCTGTCAACGCCTATGGCGAGGGCGAAACCTGCCAAGGCGGTGGGCAGCATACGAAGGATGTAACGCCACTCTGCCCTGCGACGGTAGTATGCCACGCCGATGAGGTCGGCAAAGCAGAGTATGGGGAGGGTGAGCCCTGTGGAGGGTTTGGCTCCAAAGGCTATCGCCATAAGGGGTACGGTGAGGGTGGTGAGTCCCTGTATGCCCGTCTTTGACATTCCTGCAAAGAGGGCTGTGAGGGCAAGTGCCAGCCAGGAGAATTCACTGATGCTATTTAATTCTTGAAGCATTTTATTGATAATTGACAGTTGACAATTGATAATTGATAATTAAGAATTAAGAATTGAAGGAGTTAAAGGAGTTAACGTGACTTTCAGTCACTTAGGAGTTAAAGACATATGCTATTACTTGCCGTATAGTTTATGGTAATGTCTCTAACTTCTTTAACTTCTCTAACTTCTCAAATATATCTTTTTAAGTATTCGGCAGTATAGCCCTTACCTTGCTTTACGATTTCTTCGGGGGTGCCTTGTGCCACGATGTAGCCTCCGTCGTTGCCACCTTCTGGTCCGAGGTCGATGATGTGGTCGGCACACTTGATTACGTCCATGTTATGCTCCACGATGAGTATGGTGTGACCACGCTCGATGAGACGGTCGAAGGAGCGCAGCAGCAGGCGGATATCATGAAAATGAAGTCCTGTGGTAGGCTCATCAAATATAAATAAGGTGGGCGACTGGCGTTCCTGAGCCAGATAGTAGGCGAGTTTTACGCGCTGGTTCTCACCACCTGAGAGGGTAGAGGAGCTCTGACCCAGTTGCACATAACCCAGTCCCACATCGGCGAGGGGTTGGAGGGAAGAGACGATGTTTTTCTCATCGCAGAAGAACTCGAGTGCCTCGTCAACGGTCATGTTGAGCACATCGTCGATGTTCTTGCCCTTATAGGTAACCTCGAGCACCTGTGGCTTGAAACGCTTGCCGTGACAAGACTCGCAGGTGAGGGTGAGGTCTGCCATAAACTGCATCTCGACGGTCACCACGCCAGCACCCTTACATTCCTCGCATCTGCCTCCGTCGGCATTGAAGGAGAAGTGGGCTGGGGTGATGTTCATCTGACGAGCCAGCTGCTGACTGGCAAAGAGCTGGCGAATGGAGTCGTAAGCCTTGACGTAGGTGGCAGGGTTGGAGCGCGTGCTCTTGCCTATGGGGTTCTGGTCGATCATCTCCACATGAGTGATGTGGCGCAGATTGCCCTTGCCGAGGTTGCTCTTGACGTATGGATGGACTATGCCTTTGATGAGCGATGACTTGCCTGAACCGCTGACGCCAGTGACTACGGTCATAACGTTGAGGGGTATCTCGACATCAATATCCTTGAGGTTGTGGAGGTGGCACTTATGAAGGGTGAAGGAGAGGTTCCACGGACGACGCGACTGAGGCACAGGGATGGTCTCCTCGCCAGAGAGGTACTTAGCCGTATAGCCATTGGTTACTATCTCTCCACCCAGACGACCAGCGTCAGGACCGATCTCGATGAGGTGGTCGGCAGCTCGCAGAATCTCCTCGTCGTGCTCCACTATAACCACCGTATTGCCTATGTCACGAAGTTTGCGCAATATAGTGATAAGGCGCTGGGTATCACGACTATGGAGTCCGATGGAAGGCTCGTCGAGAATGTATAGCGAACCCACGAGCGGCGAACCGATAGAGGTGGTGAGGTTGATGCGCTGGCTCTCGCCACCAGAAAGGCTGTTGGAGAGGCGGTTGAGGGTAAGATAGCCCAGACCCACCTCGAGAAGGTATTGCAGTCGACTGGTAATCTCGGTAAGCAGTCGCTTGGAGGCTTTCTGCTCATGCTCGTTGAGGCTGAGCTCAGCAAACCACGTGACGAGGTCGCTGACAGGCATGCTGACGAGTTGGGTGATGGTCTTGCCACCCACCTGAACGTAGTTTGCCTCCTTACGCAGACGGGCTCCATGACAGTCAGGACAGACGGTCTTGCCACGATAGCGTGCCAGAAGCACACGATATTGTATCTTATACTGGTTCTCCCTCACCATCTTAAAGAAATCGTCGATGCTCACACGTTCGTAAGGGTCGGTGTCGACATCGCAGGGCAGTCCGTGCCACAGCCATCCGCGATGCTCCTCGCTCAGTTCGTTGTAGGGGGTGAAGATAGGGAAATTGTCTATCTGGGCACGACGTATGAAGTAGCGTTTCCACTCGCTCAGTTTCTCGCCATGCCAGCATGCCACACACCCGTCATAGACGCTGAGGGTGGGGTCGGGGATGACGAGATTCTCGTCGATGCCAATGATGCTGCCGTAGCCCTCGCATGTGGGACAGATGCCCACGGGAGAGTTGAACGAGAAGAGGTTGTCGGTAGGTTCCTCGAAGGTCATGCCGTCAGCCTCCATGAGAGACGAGAACGGAATGTTCTGGTTGGGTTCGCCGATAAAGAAGAGGTTGCACTTGCCGTTGCCCTCATAGAAAGCCGTCTCGGCAGAGTCGAGCAAGCGGGAGACGGTGACAGGTGTGTCGTCGGCCTTCAGACGGTCGATGAGCAGGAAGTATTCTGCCTTGACAGGTTTGTCGTCGGCAAGGAGGTCTTCGATGTTGATAATCTCATAGGCATTCTCTGCCTCGTTGACGGAAACGACGCGTGAATAGCCCTGCTGTATCTTCATCTGCAGGTGGTCGGCAAGGCTTCTGCCCTTGGGGACAGAGAGGGGAGAGAGCAACAGAAACCTGGTGCCAGCCTCATGCTGGAGCATACATTCCACAAGGTCTTCGGGGGTGTGCTTCTTCACCTCAGTACCAGAGATGGGCGAGATGGTCTTGCCTATGCGGGCGAAGAGCATTCGCATAAACTCATATATCTCGGTAGAGGTGCCAACGGTGGAGCGTGGATTGCGGGCTATCACCTTCTGTTCTATGGCTATGGCAGGGGGCAATCCCTTGATGTAGTCGCACTCGGGCTTCTTCATCCTGCCAAGAAACTGACGGGCATAAGCCGACAGGCTCTCCACATAGCGGCGCTGACCCTCGGCGTAGAGGGTGTCGAAGGCAAGCGACGACTTGCCCGAACCGCTGACGCCAGCGATGGCTACGAGCTTGTTGCGTGGTATCTTGACTGAGATATTCTTGAGGTTGTTGACCCTCGCACCTTTTATTTCTATATACTGCTGTTTCATGATTTGTCTTGCAAAGGTACAAATAAATTCATAATTCATAATTCATAATTCATAATTATTTTGTAATTTTGCATTGAAATACTCGCTTCGCTCGTACGTTAACACCTTGACCCATTGAACTCTTCAACCATAGAACATACTGCTTTGCCAAAACTGTGGAATGCCAACTACACCAAGGTGTGGACGGCAAACTTCATGATATTCTTCTCGTTTATGCTGGTGATGCCGTTGTTGCCGCTATACATGACGGAGGAGTTTGGGGCAGGCAAGCACACCATTGGTGTGGTGCTGAGCGGATATACCGTGACGGCGCTGTTTGCCAGACTGTTCTCGGGCTATATAGTAGATACATTCAACCGCAGGACCGTGCTGCTGTTGAGCTACGGACTGTTTGCCTGTTTCTTTTTAGGCTACCTGATAGGTGGTTCGATGATACTCTTTGCCATAGTGAGAACTATGCACGGAGCGCCATTCGGCACTACGACGGTGGCGAACAGCACGGTGGCGATAGATGTATTGCCATCAGTGCGCAGGGCAGAGGGTATAGGCTATTACGGACTTGCCAATAACCTGGGTACGGCGATAAGTCCTACGATTGGCTTGTTTCTATACGAGGCAGTGGGCAATTTCCAGATTATCTTCCTGCTCAGTTTCTTTATGGCTGCCTTGGGAGTGTTCATCAATTATACTGTTTCGTTTCCAGAGAAAACGAAAACTGGAACTGGAACGTTAACGGGAACAGAGCTTGCTACGAAAACGGGAGCTGGTCTTATGCGCCTCGACAGGTTCTTCTTGGTGAAGAGTTGGAGTGTAGGACTAATGCTTGCAGCATTAGCTTTTCCATACGGCGTAATTAGCACGTATATAGCTATTTATGCTAAAGAACAATTAGGACTGACTAAGGGTGCTGGAGCATACTTTTTGGTGCTCTCGGTATGTCTGATGCTGAGTCGATTGACAGGAGGAAAATCGTTAAGACAAGGTAAGGTGATTCACAATGCTGCGATAGGCATGAGCATCTCGGTGTTCGGCTATCTGTGCTTCGCCTCCTTCCACAATTTTTTTGGAGTTTTTGCCAATGCTGTATTGTTGGGTTTGGGCAATGGTCACATGATGCCAGCAGTGCAGAATATGTTTGTGAACCTTGCGCCACACAACCGCAGGGGCACGGCAAATGCTTCGTTCCTCACTTCGTGGGACCTCGGAGTGGGGTTGGGAGTGCTGGTCGGAGGAATTGCCGTGGAGCTGTGTGACTACTATGCAGCCTTCTGGACGGCGTTTGTGATGAATGCTCTGGGCGTAGCGTTTTTCTTTGCTTATGTTAAGAAGCACTACAACTTAAACAAATTATATTAAATAAGGATAGGAAAAATTTGCCAGAACAAAGTTTTTTGATTAACTTTGCACGTTAAGAAATAAAGCTAAAAAATATATGTTAGACAAAAGTTGTAAAATATACGTTGCAGGACACCGCGGACTGGTGGGCTCTGCTATATGGAATAACCTGAGAAGCAGAGGCTATAACAACCTCGTGGGCAGGACTCATAAGGAACTGGACCTGACGGACCAGTTGGCTGTTAGACGATTCTTTGACGAGGAGAAGCCTGATGCAGTGGTGTTGGCAGCCGCCTTTGTGGGTGGCATCATGGCAAACTCGCTGTACAGGGCAGACTTTATGATGATGAACATGAAGATACAGTGCAACGTAATCAGCGAGGCTTATGCTCACGGTGTGCAGAAACTGCTGTTCTTGGGTTCTACATGTATTTATCCGAAGAATGCTCCACAGCCAATGTCTGAGGACTGTCTGCTGACAAGTCCTCTGGAATATACTAACGAGGAATATGCTATAGCAAAGATTGCAGGACTGAAGATGTGCGAATCATACAACCTGCAGTATGGCACCAACTACATAGCTGTGATGCCTACAAACCTGTATGGTCCTAACGATAACTTCCACTTGGAGAACTCTCACGTGATGCCAGCGATGATGCGCAAGATATACCTTGCAAAACTCATTCACGACCAGAACTGGGATGCGATAAAGGTGGATATGGACAAGCGACCAGTGGAGGGCATCGATGGAAGCGCTTCGCATGAAGAAATAGAGAAAGTACTTGCCAAGTATGGCATAGAGAATAATAAGGTGACACTCTGGGGTACTGGTACTCCGCTGAGAGAGTTCCTGTGGTCAGAGGACATGGCTGATGCTTCAGTACATTGTCTGCTCAATGTGGATTTCTCTGATATCATAGGCATAGAGAAGTATTCAAGCGTGCACTATGGCGCCAAGGCTGACGGACAGGTGGACAGAAACCACTCTGCAGGCAGAGGTGGTGCGATA
>JAEEVS010000047.1:0-15726 GCA_016290975.1 Prevotella sp.
CCAAGGTGGGGCACAGATGTAAATAGTTAAAACAATAAAGATTTTTAAATGAACGTAATTACAAAGACCGTTTCACTGCCTGATGGACGTACCATCACCATTGAAACTGGAAAGCTGGCTAAGCAGGCTGATGGTTCATGTACCCTGAAGATGGGTAACACCGTACTGCTCGCCACCGTTTGTGCCGCTAAAGACGCAGTGCCTGGCACAGACTTTATGCCACTGCAGGTAGAGTATCGCGAGCAGTATGCTGCTGCAGGACGTTTCCCAGGTGGTTTCACCAAGCGTGAGGGAAAGCCTAACGACGATGAGATTCTGACATGCCGTCTCGTGGACCGCGCTCTACGCCCATTATTCCCAAGCGACTATCACGCAGAAGTTTTCGTAAACGTAATTCTCTTCAGTGCCGACGGCGTTGACCAGCCTGATGCCCTTGCCGGCTTCGCTGCTTCATGTGCGTTGGCATGTTCAGACATACCATTCGAGTGCCCTATCTCTGAGGTAAGGGTTGCACGCATCAATGGTGAATACGTTATCAACCCTACCAAGGAGCAGATGGCTGATGCCGACATGGACCTGATGGTTGGTGCTACGGCTGAGAACATCATGATGGTAGAGGGTGAGATGAAAGAGGTGCAGGAAGTGGATCTGCTCAACGCCCTCAAGGCTGCTCACGCTGCTATCAAGCCTATGTGTGCTCTGCAGGACGAACTGATGAAGGAACTCGGTACCGACAAGAAGCGCGAATACTGCCACGAGGTGAACGACGACGACCTCAAGGAGCAGGTGCGCAAGGACTGCTACGACAAGGCTTACGCTGTTGTTAAGCAGGCTCTCGACAAGGACGGCAGAGCTGAGGCTTTCGAGGCTATCATCACTGAGTTTAAGGAGAAGTATGCTGAGGCTCACAGCGACCTCACTGAGGAGGAGCTGGAAGAGAAGAATACTCTGGCTGACAAGTATTACCACGACGTGGAGCGCGACGCTATGCGCCGTTGCATCCTCGACGAGGGAATACGTCTGGACGGCCGTAAGACTACCGACATCCGTCCAATATGGTGCGAGGTTAGTCCGCTGCCTATGCCTCACGGCTCATCTATCTTCACTCGTGGCGAGACACAGTCGCTCACCACTTGTACTCTGGGTACCAAGCTCGACGAGAAACTCATCGACAACGTGCTCGACCGTTCATACCAGAAGTTCCTGCTTCACTATAACTTCCCTCCATTCTGTACTGGCGAGGCTCGCCCACAGCGCAGCGTAGGCAGACGTGAGATTGGTCACGGCCACCTGGCTTGGCGCGGACTGAAGGGGCAGATACCTGAGGACTTCCCTTACAGCGTACGTATCGTATCACAGATACTGGAGTCAAACGGTTCTTCTTCTATGGCTACTGTATGTGCTGGCACTCTGGCTCTGCTGGATGCTGGTGTTCCAATGAAGAAGCCTGTATCAGGTATAGCTATGGGACTTATCAAGAACCCTGGCGAGGACAAGTATGCAGTGCTCTCTGATATCCTGGGCGATGAGGATCACCTGGGCGATATGGACTTCAAGACCACTGGTACTAAGGACGGACTGACTGCTACACAGATGGATATCAAGTGTGACGGTCTGTCATACGAGATTCTGGAGAAGGCACTCATGCAGGCTAAGGCTGGCAGAGAGCACATCCTGGGTTGCATCACCGACACTATCGCTGAGCCACGTGCTGATTTCAAGCCACAGGTTCCACGCATAGAGCAGATTGAGATTCCTAAGGAGTTCATCGGTGCTGTGATTGGTCCTGGCGGTAAGATTATTCAGCAGATACAGGAGGACACCAATGCCGTAATAACAATCGACGAGGTTGACGGTGTAGGTAAGGTTCAGGTATCAGCTCCTAACAAGGACTCTATCGCTGCTGCTCTGCAGAAGATTAAGGCTATCGTTGCCGTACCAGAAATAGGTGAGGTATATGAGGGTACAGTACGCTCAGTAATGCCTTACGGCTGCTTCGTAGAGATTCTGCCTGGCAAGGACGGTCTGCTCCACATCTCTGAGATAGACTGGAAGCGCCTTGAGACAGTGGAAGAGGCAGGCATCAAGGAAGGCGACAAGATAATGGTGAAGCTCCTTGAGATAGACGACAAGACTGGCAAGTACAAACTCTCACACAAGGTGCTCATAGAGAAGCCTGAGGGTTACGAGGAGCCACAGCGCGGTCGTCGTCCACGTCCAGAGCGTCGTCCACGCCCTGACCACCGTCCACGTCGTTTTAACAACGATAACGGGAACGATAACGGGAACGGGAACGCTAACGATAACGCTAACCAAGAATAATTCTATAAAAGGCCCTGGAGCACACCGCTCTGGGGCTTTTATAACTTAAAACCTAACCCGAACATTAACTGCCTTATGAAAAAAATACTTCTGCTAATCCTAATTCTCAATTGTCAATTGTCAATTGTCAATTTAGCAAATGCACAGTTTGAGAGTGCGCCTGCCTTTCCTGGCGCAGAGGGATTCGCCCGTCTTACCACCACTGGTGGCAGAGGGGGCAAAGTGTTGCACGTAACCAGCCTTGCCGACGACGGTTCGGAGGGCACCTTCCGTTGGGCTTGCCTGCAGAAGGGACCAAGGACTATCGTGTTTGATGTGGACGGAACGATATTCCTGACCAGCGAACTGAAAATGAAGAATGGCAACGTGTCAATACTGGGACAAACAGCTCCTGGCGACGGCATCTGCATAGCCGACTACCCATTCGTCATCTCATGCGACAACGTGATAATACGTTTTATGCGCTTCCGCTTAGGCAACCGCGAGATAGCCCACCATGAGGGCGACGGACTGGGTGGCATGGACAACGAGAATATCATCATAGACCACTGCTCCGTGAGTTGGAGTGTGGATGAATGCCTCTCTGTCTATGGTTCAAAGAACCTTTCCGTACAATGGAACATAGCATCGCAGAGTATGGTGAACAGCGGACATAAGAAGGGTGCTCACGGCTACGGAGGCAACTGGGGCGGCTCTGGTGCATCATACCACCACAACCTGTTGGCTCACCACACCTCACGCTGTCCGCGTCTTGGTCCTCGCACATCCACACAGACCGACGAGAGGGTTGACCTGCGCAATAACGTGATGTACAACTGGGGTGGCAACGGATGTTACGGTGGCGAAGGACAGAAGGTGAACATCGTAAACAACTACTACAAACCTGGTCCTGGCACCCTGACACGCAGCAAACAGATACAGATGCGCATCGCTTCGGTGGGCATACGAACCAGCGAATACACCCATCACGGTACTGCCGAGCCTAACAAGTGGGACCTGATGTGGCACGTTTGGGGTAAATATTACGTGAACGGCAACGTGAATCCGCTCTTCCCACAGGTGACCAAGGACAACCTGAAATGGGGTTTCCTAAATCAGGTCAACATGCAGAGCGTTGACGGCACCTATACAGCCCAGACCAAGGACACCATAATAATTAAGGAACCTATACCTTACGGCAATATAACCACACAGACGGCTGAGGAGGCTTACGACAAGGTGCTTGCCTATGCTGGTGCCTCGCTGCATCGCGACAGCAACGACCAGCAGGTGGTGAAGGATGTTGCCACAGGCACAGCGAAATACGGCAAGACCATAGGCAAGAAGAAATATTCTGAGACCATCACTGGATGGATAGACTCACAGGATGAGGTGGGCGGATGGCCAGAACTGGCGAAGGGTAATGCCCTACCCGACTCTGACGGCGACGGTATGCCTGATGTCTGGGAGACGACTCACGGACTGAACCCTAACGATGCCACAGACGGCAATGCCTACACCATAGACAAACGTGGTTTCTACACCAATGCCGAGGTATATTTCAACTCCCTCGTGGAACCTATCATCAAGGCACAGAACAAGAATGCCGACACGAAGGTAAAGGGATGGTTTGAGGAATACTTTCCTGTGATGTAGCATCTTCAAGATGCCGAAATACCATTATGCTGAAATATCGTTATTTATTTGTTCTCTTGCTCTTTTGCAGTCTCGTCGCCAATGCGAAGATAGACCGTAAGGCGCTCGTGATGCGCAATAACCCTGAGGTGACGGCGATGGACACATTGTCACCACTCTCCGTGGGTAACGGAGGGTTTGCCTATACTGTTGATGCTACTGGTATGCAGAGTTTTCCTGAATACTATAAAGGAGGCATCTGCTTAGGTACACAGTCGCAGTGGGGCTGGCACTCCTTCCCCAACACTGAGGGGTATAAGCATGAGGAATGTCTGAAGGCATATAACTTCGGTCACCAGTCTGATGCCGAACTGTATTCCTGCCAGTTTAAGGGTCCTGGACGACAATATGAAGCATCAGAGTATTTTCGCATAAACCCTCACCGTCTGCACTTGGGTACAGTGGGATTCTGCTTTGAACAGAACAATGATAGTCCTGCAGACATTACATCCATCTCTCAAAAACTGGATATGTGGCAGGGTAGCATACACTCTCGTTTCTCATACAAGGACACAAGATACGATGTCACTACCACTTGCCACTCTCAGCGTGACCTCATAGCATTCAGCATTGAGGCTAAGACGATAGCACCCATACTACTCTCTCTGCCCTACCCCACAGGCAAACATACCGACGATGCCTGCAACTGGCAAGCCGACTCGCTGCACCTGTCTGTCATCATCATGCAGGGCAAGGACTATGCAGTAGTGAAACACACGCTTGACACCACAACATATTATATAAAGGTGAGATGGCAGGGCAAAGCAAGCTTTACAAAAACAAAACAACACCGCTATGCTCTCACACCTCGTGCTTCGTCAATACGGTTTACGGTGGAATGGACTCCTACCCCACCCTCTGCTACTGACGGAGAGAAAGACATTGCATTCGATGAAGTGAAAAAGGAAGCAGCTGAATACTGGCAGACCTTCTGGACAGAAGGCGCAGCAGTGGATTTCTCACATTGCAAGGATGTCAGGGCTAAGGAACTGGAACGTCGCATCATTCTCTCGCAGTATCTGCTTGACATACAATGTACTGGTGCACCTGACAGTTCTCCACAAAACGCATTTCCACCACAGGAAACGGGACTCACCATGAACTCGTGGTTTGGCAAATTCCATCTTGAGATGATATTATGGCATCAGGCATGGTTACCTTTATGGGGACACACCGACAAGCTGCAACGGACTCTAAACTGGTACTTCCACGTACAACCCATAGCACAGCAGATAGCACGCCGACAGGGATTTGAAGGTGCCAGATGGATGAAGATGACCGACCCCTCAGGTGAGGAAGCACCATCAAAGGTGGGTTCATTCCTTATATGGCAACAACCACATATAATATATCTCTCAGAACTCGCATACCGCAGTCTTAGCAAGACCTCACCAGAAGATGCACGTAGGTTTGCAGGCACTATGTATCCACTCATAGACGAGACTGCAGTGTTTATGCATTCCTTTGCCAATCGCGACACCACAAACAACCGATATATTCTCCGTGGCTACATACCTGCACAGGAATCATTGAGGGCTGATGTGACATTCAACTCACCTTTTGAACTCTCGCAATGGCGCACCACCATGATGATGGCACAACAATGGCGTGAGAGATTAGCACTTCCACGAAAAGCAGAATGGGATGACCTTATCAACCATCTGTCACCACTCGCATATAACAAAGATTCCCTGTATCTGGCAGCTGAATCGGCAACTGATACCTACACAAATATCAGAGCGACATCCGACCATCCTGCTATACTTGGAGCATTAGGCTTCTTCCCTATGTCACGACTCATCAATGGTAAGGTGATGGAACGCACCCTCGAATGGATTTGGGACAACTGGCAATGGCAGACCTCATGGGGATGGGACTTCCCTATGACGGCAATGGCTGCTACACGACTGATGCAACCTGAGAAAGCCATTGACGCTCTGCTAATGTCTCAGCAGAAGAATACATACCTTAACAACGGACATAACTATCAGGACAAACGACTGAGACTATACCTGCCAGGCAATGGTGCCCTGCTCTCTGCCATAGCACTGATGTGTGCTGGCTGGGACGGGTGTACAGTCAGCAATCCAGGTTTTCCTAAAGACGGAAACTGGGACGTTGAATGGGAAGGACTCATGGCGATACCGTAACGGTTAAGGGTTAAGGGTTAAAGGTTAAGGGTGAAGGGTTAAAGAGTAAAGGTTAAAAAAACTTAACGCAGATGCAACTTTCAACTTTCATCTTTCAACTTTCAACTTTTATTCGTAACTTTGCACGCAGTTCAGGGGAATGGGAAGCTCAACAGAGCTTCTCATTCTTTCTTTTATCACTAAAGAAAAGAAGAAATGATCGACAAGAACAAAGTAAAAGAGATTGTTGAAGAATGGTTAGAGGGAAAGGAGTATTTCCTTGTTGACGTTGACGTGACTCCAGACGACCGCATCGTGGTAGAGATAGACCACCACGACGGAGTGTGGATAGAGGACTGCGTAGAGCTGAGCCGCTTTATTGAGGATCATCTGAACCGCGACGAGGAAGATTACGAACTTGAGGTGGGCAGTGCCGGACTGGGACAGCCTTTCAAGGTGTTGCAGCAATACATCAACTGCATAGGCAAGACCGTTGAGGTGCTCGATGCCAGTGGCATAAAATATAAAGGTACACTGCTCAGCGTGGAAGAACCTAACTTCACCATACTCACCCAGGAGAAGCAGAAGCAGGAGGGCAAGAAGCGTCCTGTGCTCGTGGATGTGGAGCGCACCTTCTCTGTCAACGAGGTAAAATATTGCAAGTACCTTATTGACTTTAAATAAGGAGTTAGAGAAGTTAAAGAAGTTAGAGAAGTTAGAGACAATACAAAAGTCATAACTACTTAACAACTCAAAAACGAATAAAACTAAAAACAAAATAACAATAAAAATGGCAACAAAGATTACAGAACAACAACCAAGCATGATCGAAACGTTCCGTGAGTTTAAGGAAACCAAGAACATCGATCGCACCACACTCGTAAGCGTGCTCGAAGAGAGCTTCCGCAACGTTATCGCTAAGATATTCGGTAGCGATGCCAACTTCGATGTTATCGTAAACCCTGACAAGGGCGACTTCGAGATTTACCGCAACCGCGTCGTTGTGCCTGACGGCGAGGTGGCTGACGAGAACAAGGAGATATCACTCTCTGAGGCACAGAAGATACAAGACGACTACGAGGTAGGCGAGGACGTATCAGAGCGCGTTGACTTTACTAAGTTTGGCAGACGTGCCATCCTCAACCTGCGCCAGACTCTTGCTTCAAAAATTCTTGAACTGGAGCACGACACCCTCTATAATAAATATAAGGATCGCGTAGGCGAGATAGTAACAGGCGAGGTGTACCAGATATGGAAGCGCGAGGTGCTCATCATCGACGATGAGGGCAACGAACTGCTCCTGCCAAAGGCTGGTCAGATACCTAATGACGTTTATCGTAAAAACGAGAGCATCAAGGCTATCATTGAGCGTGTTACCAACGAGAACAACAACCCAAAGATTATCCTCTCACGTTGCTCTAACCTATTCCTTCAGCGTCTGCTCGAGGCTGAGGTGCCTGAGATTGCAGAGGGACTGGTGGCTGTGCGCAAGATTGCCCGCATACCAGGCGAGCGTGCTAAGATTGCCGTAGAGAGTTTCGACGACCGCATCGACCCAGTAGGCGCTTGCGTAGGTGTCAAGGGTAGCCGTGTTCATGGCATCGTACGTGAATTGTGCAATGAGAACCTCGATGTAATCAACTACACCCAGAACACCAAACTCTTCATACAGCGTGCACTCGCTCCAGCACAGATCAACTCTATCGTGCTCAACGAGGAAGAGCGTAAGGCTGAGGTTTATCTGCGTCCTGAAGAGGTGTCACTCGCAATCGGTCGCAGCGGTCAGAACATCAAACTTGCTTCTATGCTCACCGAATACACCATCGACGTATTCCGCGAACTCGACGACCAAAATGTTGACGAGGAGGATATCTACCTCGACGAGTTTAATGACGAAGTTGACCAGTGGGTTATCGACGCCATTAAGAACATCGGTCTCGACACCGCTAAGCAGGTGCTCAACGCTCCTCGCGAGATGCTTATCACCAGAGCCGACCTTGAGGAAGAGACTGTTGATCAGTTGCTCAGCGTACTGAGAGCAGAGTTTGAGAAGTAAAGGTTCAACTTTCGCAAGCGCGCAAGTTGAAAGGAGTTAACAGTTGAGCGCACGCGAAACTTAAATACAGACAAAAAAGATTTATTTATGAGCATAAGACTAAATAAAGCTATCAGCGAACTCAACATCGGATTGCAGACCGCTGTTGACTTCCTTGAGAAGAAGGCTGAGCTCGGCGAAGTGAAGAACGACCTAAACTTCAAACTCAACGATGCTCAGTATGATGCTCTCGTAGTTGCTTTCAAGGGCGACAAGGAAGTACGCACACAGGCTGACAAGATATTCCAGAAGAAGGAAAAACCTGCAAAGAAAGAGAAACCGCAACACGTTGCACCAGAGCCTCAGCAGGCTAAGACGGCTGGCGATGCCCTCATACAAAAGAAAACCGAGGTAAAACCTCTCGGCAAGATAGACCTCGGCACTGGCAAACCAGCAGCAGAGGCTCCTAAGGCTGAACCAAAGGCTATGACTGAAGCTCCTAAGGCTGAGACAAAACCTGCTGCTCCCGTCAAGGAAGAGAAGGTGGAGGCAGCACCTGCTGCGGAGAGCAAACCTGAGATATTCACCCTAAAAAGCGACCGCAAGAAGGTGGAAGGTCCTACCGTACTGGGTACTGTTGACCTCTCATCCCTCAACCAGAGCACTCGTCCGAAGAAGAAGTCGAAGGAGGAGAAGCGCAAGGAACGCGAGGAGAAGACTGCCGAGCGCAAGAAGCGTAACCGCATTGGCAAGGAGCGTGTCGATGTAAACGATGCTGCCAACCAGCAGCAGGGCGGCAAGAACGGCAAGAATGCTCGCACCACCGCTGGCAAGGCTGGTCAGCAGCCGCAGCAGCAGGGCAACGGCAAGAAAAACAAGAAGAAGAAAGGCAACCAGCCTCAGGAGGTTTCTGATGAAGATGTAGCACGTCAGGTAAAGGAGACCCTCGCACGCCTTACCAGCAAGACATCCATAAATAAGAAGGGTGCCAAGTATCGTAAAGAGAAGCGTGATGCTGCTGCCCAGCAGCGTGAGGAGGACCAGCTCATGGGCGAACTGGAGAGCAAGACACTGAAGCTCACCGAGTTTGTTACCGTCAGCGAACTTGCAACCATGATGGATGTGCCTGTTACCAAACTCATCGGTACCCTTATGTCTGTAGGCATCATGGTAAGTATCAACCAGCGTCTGGATGCTGAGACCATCAACCTCGTGGCTGACGAGTTCGGTTTCACCACCGAGTATGTCTCTGCCGAGGTGCAGGAAGCTATTCAGGAGGCTGACGACGATGAGAACGACCTCATCTCACGTGCGCCTATCGTTACCGTCATGGGTCACGTTGACCACGGTAAGACATCGCTCCTCGACTATGTGCGTAACACTAACGTCATAGCTGGTGAGGCAGGTGGCATCACACAGCACATAGGTGCCTACAACGTGAAACTCCCTGACGGACGTCGAATCACCTTCCTCGATACCCCTGGCCACGAGGCGTTCACCGCTATGCGTGCCCGTGGTACTCAGGTTACCGATATCGCCATTATCATCATAGCAGCCGACGACTCTATCATGCCTACCACCAAGGAGGCTATAGCCCATGCTCAGGCTGCCAATGTACCTATGGTATTCGCTATAAATAAGATAGATAAGCCAGGTGCTAACCCTGACAAGATTCGTCAGGACCTCGCTGCCATGAACCTCCTCGTTGAGGAATGGGGCGGTAAGTACCAGTGTCAGGAAATAAGTGCCAAGAAAGGTACTGGCGTTAAAGAACTGATGGAGAAGGTGCTGCTCGAGGCTGAGATGCTCGACCTCAAGGCTAACCCTAACCGTAATGCTACAGGCTCGGTTATCGAGTCTTCACTCGACAAGGGTCGTGGCTACGTCTCTACCGTCCTTGTTAGCAACGGTACGCTCAAGGTGGGCGACATCGTGATAGCAGGCACGGCATGGGGCAGAGTTAAGGCTATGTTCAACGAACGTAACCAGAATGTGGAGCAGGCACGTCCTGCAGAGCCAGTGATAATACTCGGTCTCAATGGTGCACCGCAGGCTGGTGACTCTTTCCACATCATGGAGACAGAGCAGGAGGCTAAGACCATCGCCAACAAGCGTATGCAGCTGCAGCGCGAACAGAGTCTGCGCACTACCAAGACCCTCTCACTCGAGGAGATTGCACACCGTGTGGCTCTGGGCGAGTTCCATGAGCTCAACCTTGTGGTCAAGGCTGACACACAGGGTTCTGTGGAGGCTCTCTCCGACTCTTTCATCAAGATGTCAACCGAGAAGGTACAGGTCAACGTCATACTCAAGGGCGTAGGTCAGATTTCCGAGAACGACGTTATCCTCGCCTCTACTGCCGAGAATGGTATGATAGTAGGTTTCCAGGTTCGTCCGTCAGTAGCAGCCAAGAAACTCGCTGAGCAGGAGGGTGTGGAAATCAACACCTACTCTGTCATCTACGATGCTATGGACGATATCAAGGCAGCTATGGAGGGTATGCTCGATAAGATTAAGAAAGAGGTGGCTACTGGTCAGGTGGAGGTCAAGGAGGTCTTCAAGATTTCCAAGGTCGGCACTGTGGCTGGTTCTATGGTCACCGAGGGCAAGGTTCATGCCAAGGACAAGGCTCGTCTTATCCGCGACGGCATAGTAATCTTCACTGGCGAAATCAATGCCCTCAAGCGTTACAAGGACGACGTGAAGGAGGTAGCTACTGGTTTCGAGTGTGGCATCTCACTCGTCAACTTCAACGACATCCTTGCTGGCGATATCATCGAGACATTCACTGAAATAGAGGTAGAACAGAAGCTGTAATATAATTGATAATTGATAATTGAAAATTGACAATTAAGCATGAAGAATATATTTTTAATCATCATGCTGAGCGTGTTCAGCTTCGCTACGCTCAGTGCACAGGATGAAGAGGCTTCTAAGCCTAAGAGCGAGGTGCGTCAGTATATCAATGCCTTCGAGGCAAACATCAACAAAGGCAACTGGCAGCAGGCTTACGAGTGGGGTGCCAAGGCAGCAAGCTATTACACCAGCAACGGTCTCTACAAGGAGGCGTTTGACATGCTGCGTCGCGTTGACAATGCCATCGACAGTCATCTCAAGGCCACCTCAGAGCGTGCCACCTACCACTATCAGGTCACCAAGGAGCGCTATAAGATGTACACCCGTTTCGGCAAGTCAGAGCGCGTCAAGGAGCAGTTCAACAACCTTGAACTCATGGCAAACCTCTCTTCCAACGACAGCATCAAGAATGATATGCTCTATACCAAGACCCTCTACTATTACACCCACGGACAGATAGAGAAAGGCAACCAGACCTTCAAGGAGATGGCTACCAAACTCACTGCTCAGAAGGAGTATGGCAAGGTTGACGAGGTTTATCAGAAGCTCATCGAGAGTGGTCGTCGCAGCAACAGCGCCTCACTCGTGGCACAGTCATATAAAAGCTATGTGGCATGGAAGGACTCTACCGATGCCATCAAGCATGCCGACGAGATTAAGGGACTGAAGAAGCAGATAGCCGACTCCAAGGCTACCATCGACTCTCAGGACAGTTCGCTCACAGCTCGCATGGCAACCATCATTGCCCTCAGCATTCTCGCCATAGCCCTTGCTGTGGCACTCGTGGGTGGAGCACTCGTTCTCATGCGCTTTATCCTGCTCACCCGTAAACAGAAGAAGATTATCAAGCTCGAGAGCGACAACAATGCCCTCAAGGCTAAATTCATCAGCAACATCTCGGCACAGCTCGACCCAACACTCAACAAACTCGATGCTCGTATCCCTGAAGTCAAGGCGCTAAAGGAATTCTCCAACCACATACAGACCCTCTCGCTCATCGAGTCAACTAAGGAAGAGGCTGTTGAGACTGAGGACACCCAGATAGCACAGTTCTGCGAAGGCATCATGAACCAGATGAAGGGCACCGAGAAGACTGGCGTAACACTCACCGTCAACGCTCCTAAGATGACGGCAAACTTCAATAGGGAGTATGTCACCCACATCCTCACCCATCTGCTCAGCAATGCTATTCGCTATACCCCAGAAGGCGGTCGTGTAACCCTCGACTATAAGAAGCGTGGTGCTCACACCCACCAGTTCATTGTAACTGACTCTGGCTGTGGCATTACCATTCCTGGAGGCGAAGAGGGTGTTGATAACCGAGAAGAGGTCTTCAAGGCATTCCGTGGCGTTCACGACCTCACCACTGGCGACGGACTCGGACTGCCTATCTGTAAGCAGATGGCACTCAAGATGAAGGGCGACCTCACCATCGACCCTGCCTACACTAAGGGTACACGTTTCATCCTTGAGCTTCACGGATAAGAGATACATTCTCTCTCCATATACACACACAAGAAAGACTGCAACCAGCACTAGCCGATTGCAGCCTTTTTTTTTCATTTTCTTAGGGGAAGTAAAAGCCTCCTGCCTGCGTTGTTATCAACGCATGAATTTTCCGTTCTCAGTCACCACTACGCCCCTGTAGCCATTGTCGGCACGAGCACCATCGAGGGTGTAGGCAGCCTCTGAGAGCTTACCTCCATCGCTTGTCTTCACTGCGCTGATTGCCGATGGTGCATCAGCAGCCACCAGTTCCAGTACCTCACCAGCCGTGGTAGCTATATCATAGAGATATGTGGTAGGCAGGTTGGTCTCAGGAATCTTTGAAGCATTGACTATGATTGGTGCAGGCATGTCGTAGGTCTGCATCAGTTCATTGCTGTTAGCATCGGTGGCGAGGGTGAGGGCTGAGCCGTCAGCCTTACGCAGTGGGGCATTGCTACGCAGACGCAGGTTACCGCCTACGGTAGAGCGAATCTTCACAGAGGTCACTACACCCAACTTCCACTGCATGTCGGTAATCTCAAAGCCGCCGCGTGAGCGCAATCCCTTGACCTCACCCTCTGACCACTGTGATGGCAGAGCAGGCAAAAGATGTACGAATCCTGCATGTGACTGGAGCAGCATCTCGGCTATGCCGGCGCAACAACCGAAGTTGCCGTCTATCTGGAATGGTGCGTGGGCATCAAACATATTAGCGTATGTACCACCGTCAGCATCGTTTATTGTAGCGTTAGGGTCCATCAGGCGCAATTGGTTCTTTATTATGGAGAGTGCATGGTCGCCATCGAGCATACGAGCCCACTGACACACCTTCCAGCCCATAGACCATCCGCGAGCCGCGTCGCCCCTGCCTACGAGTGACTTATGCACTGCCTGGTATATGTCGGTATTAGTATAAGGTGACACCTGATTGCCAGGATATGCGCCCCAGAGGTGAGAGAGGTGACGGTGAGAGTTGTTCTCCTTGTCCCAGTCTTCCTGCCACTCCTGTATCTGTCCGTACTTACCTATCTTGTATGGCGTGAGCTGAGCCTTCAGTTCGTCAAGTTGGGTAGCGAAGTCGGCATCTACGTTGAGGGCACGAGCGGCAAGTGCTGTGTTACGCAGCACATCATACACCATCTGGTTGTCCATAGCCACACCACCGAAGAGGGCGCAGTTCATGGTCTTGTTGTCATCGGTCACGTATGAAGCCTGTCCTGGGTGGTTCTCAGGAGAGTTTGACGGACAAACCACCATGTAGCCCGTGTTAGGATCTTTCACGAGGAAGTCCTGGAAGAACTGCGCACATCCCTTAAGCACAGGATAGATGTCGGCAAGATACTGCTTGTCGCCCGTGAAAAGGTACTTCTCCCACAGGTGTGAGCAGAACCATGCGTTACATGTAGGCCATACACCGACGGCATTGTTGTCTACGGCTCCGGTGGTGCGCCAGATATCAGTATTATGATGCAGTGCCCATCCGCGTGCTCCGTACATCTGCTGGGCAGTCTTGGCACCTGTCACCGCCACATCCTTTACCATCTCGATAAACGGATTATGACACTCCGTGAGGTTTGTCACCTCTGCAGGCCAGTAATTCATCTCCACGTTGATATTGGTGGTGTATTTTGAGTCCCATGCAGGATACTGTCGTGCGTTAGGGTTCCACAGTCCCTGTAGGTTAGCTGGCTGCGTGCCTGGCTGTGATGAGGATATGAGCAGATAGCGGCCAAACTGGAAATAGTTGGCTACGAGTCCTGCGTCTGAAGCTGTAGAGCGGAACTCCTTAATGCGAGTCTCGGTATCCTTCACCTCCTGCTCTGCATTGGCACCGAGGTCGAGGCTCACGCGGTTGAACTGCTCCTGATACTTAGCAATATGGTTAGCGAGGCTTTCGTCATAGTTCAGTCCCTTGTCCATATAAGCGGTGATATAGCCTAATGCCTTAGCCTCAGCGTCAGCACTGATGTCGTTATAGTTTACGAAGTTGGTGGCTGATGATATGATGATGGTAGCGGCCGTAGCATCGCTCACGGTGATGGCTGGAGTGTTCGGATTGCCTGCCACCAGTCCGCCCTGCATCACGTTGCGCGTAGCGGTAGCAGTCTGTGTGCCGCCGTCATTGAGCACCTTGATGAAGGTGAAGCAGTTGAGTTTGTTGTCCACACCCTCTGTCTGTGCCTTAGCAGGTATGAGCGATGCCTCTATCATGCCGTCGGCGGTAATCTTGTTCACGTCAAGCTTCTCCATACCCGTCTTGACTGGTGCTGCATAACACACGTCGAAGTTCAGTTTGCCGGCCTCTGATGCCTCTATTCGCATGATGGTCACATTATCGTCAAGCGAGGTGAATACCGTCCTGGTGTATGTCACTCCGTCAACCACATATGTGGTAGTGGCAGTAGCCGTAGCGAGGTCGAGTGAGCGTACGTAGCCCTGAGCATCTACGGCACCGTCGGTCTGTCCAGCCTCCTCGTCGTCATAACGCTGGCCGGGGAATCCTACGAGCACGCAGCCTGCTGCCTGATACTGTGCTCCATGAGAGCCTGTCGACATCCAGTTGGGTATAGCGAGTTTCTGCGCAGCCTCATAGTTTTTGTCGAATATGTACTGCTGTACCTGTGCCAGGACATTCTTGGCATTGGCATTATAGTTCTCGTTAGGCGACTGTCCCCAGAAGGTGTCTTCATTGAGCTGCAGTGTGTCTATGGCAACACTGCCGCTGACCATGGCGCCCAGTCTGCCGTTGCCTAATGGCAGGGCCTCCTCCCAGTATGCTGCAGGGCGGTGGTACCACAGACGGTTCTTGCTGTCGAGCACTGGTGGTGGCACAGGACGAGTATCAGATGTGGTGAAACTGCTGCTGATGGCTGTAGTGAGCACATTGCCAGCAAGGTCAGCCACTGCATTGGCAGGCAGAGCGAGGGTGTAAGACGTAGTGAGGTCAAGGTCAGCATAAGGGAATGACACCTTGTTGACATTTACCACTGGAGCTATCTGCTGACTTGCGCTCGTAGTATTGTTAGTGAGGGTTGCCTTTACGCCATCGGCTATCTTAACACCTTCATTGAACATCATTATAAACTTGCCCGAAGGTAGTACATTTGTGGCTCCGTCGGCAGGAATAGTCTGCATGAGCGTCGGAGCCTGTGTGTCCTCGGCAAGGATATTCACATACTTCAGGTTGTAATTGCTCGTCTTGGTAGCCGACTGTATGAGCAG